>JAUUDM010000040.1 GCA_030826765.1 Nautiliales bacterium | reverse complement strand
GGTTTTGCTTTTCCTTTGTGAAAAGGTTGGCAACATTTTTTATATTTTTTTCCACTTCCACAAGGACATAACAAAACAAACTCCTTTTATTTTAATTATTTTATCAATTCCAATTCATTTATAAATCTAAAATCTTTTTTATTATATGTCCATAATGGCAAATCATACACAAGACAAGTTGCTGTGATAATAGCATCATATATTCCCATATTCTGCTTTAAACTATATTCTTCAATTAAACCATCTGACAAATTTTAAAATTGTTTGATCAATATCTACAAGCTTTATTTGTGATAATATTCTATTAATTTTTTTAAGTTCTCTCTTGTTAAAAGCACCTACTTTAAATTCTAACTTCACAATTGAGTTAATGCAGTAATCTTTTTTTAAATCCAAATCAATTTTTTATTCTTTTTCAATATCTGGATTATTTATTTGTATTGCTAACATTTTACATCCTTTTTATTTTTTACAACTTATTTCAATAATGGAATCTACAAGAAACAATACCTATAGAGTTTTCAGAAGCTTCATAAACAAGTCTATGCTCATTTGTAATTCTTCGAGACCAAAACCCACTTAATTCATATTTTAAAGGTTCTGGTTTGCCTATAGCGTTAAATGGATCTCTTTTTATATCTTTAATAAGTTGATTAATTTTTTTAACTATTTGTTTATCACTTTTTTGCCAATAAAGATAATCATCCCAAGACTTTTCAGTAAATATTAATTTCATCTATTCCATCATTTCATTTATAGTTTTTTCTATAATTTTTCCTTCTCTAAGTTCTTTTATAGATTCTTGTAGATGTTTAGTATTTGCTTTAGTACTCAAAAGATATTTCGTTTCTTTAAGTGAAGTATATTCATCAAAAGGTATCACTACAACATTTTCACGACCTTTTCTATGAATAACAATCTCATCATAATCATAAAAAACAGAATCAAATATATCTTTCAAATTGTTTCTAGCCTCTGTCATACTTACTACTTGCATAACTATTCCTTACATTTTTTCGTACATTATAACATATATTTTTTAATTTTATCCATAAATATCACCTCTTAAATATCTCCATTCAAAATCTTCTTTTATAAATTCACTGAGCAAAATTGCATATAATCTACCATCCCATGAAAGATGAAAGTATGAAAGAGCTAGTACCGTAAAAGCAAATGATATTATGGCTAACATCAATCTATAGGTACCAAATCGTTTACTTTTACCATCTTGTATTAATTCTGTATTATGAAATAAACTAAGATATTGAATTAAAGCTATTAATGGTATTAATATGAATAATATTAAATAATCATTGAAGTATATCCCCCCTATTAACGAAATAAGAAAGACTATTATAAATATAACCATTCCAAATGTAAAATAACTTTTAGAAAAAAGTATAAATTCTTTATTTTCTAACTTTACTTTATTTATAGAAACTAATCCTATTGAGGAAAATGATATTAATTGAGGTAATATATATAATGCAGCCATAAATAAACCTACAATACCAAATTCTTCAACTGTCATATTTTTTGTCATGTACATAACAGTTAAAAATCCAATACCTGATGTCATACCAGAAAATCCTATATAATCTATAACTTTTTTAATCATTCAAATACTAAAACCATCATCTACAACAATATTTTGTCCATTAACATATTTACTCATATCACTCAATAAATAGACTAAAGAACCTTTTAAATCAGATTTATCAAGCATTCCTTTATTCAAGCACTTATCTTTATAATTTTCTAAAAAAGATTCAGGCTGACTATCGAATATACCACCAGGACTCAATGAATTTACACGTATATTCATGCCTTTAAAATACTTTGCCATATATTTAGTTAAATGAATAAGCCCTGATTTAATAGCTGCATATTCAACTGGCATCGTCATTGATGTCCCATCATATATTTCAAATTTTGGAGCAACTACACCATATATGGAAGATATATTGATAATATTACCATAACCTTGCTTTTGAAAGTATCTTGCAAACTGTTGTGATGTTATAAAATATCCTCCAAGGTTAAGTCCAATATTTTCTACAAAATCATCATATTCTACATCAAAGAAGTGTCGAGCATAGTTTTTGTTTCTTGGGTAAGCATTATTTACAAGAACATCTATTTTTTGATATTTTTTATCTAAAAGTTTTATACAATTTTGCAAAGAGTCTTTTGAAGTAATATCAAGCTTCACAAAATCTATATTTTCACTAGTTAACTCTTTAGATAATTCATCTTTAACTTTCAGCCCTACTTCCTCATTTATATCGGCAATAATAGCTATACCATTTTGTTCTACAACTGCTTTAACAAACTCTTGCCCAATAAGTCCTGCACCACCTGTTATAACTACAACTTGATTATTTAGCATTATTTTCCTTCATAATAAATTCTACAAATTTGTAATCTAATGGAGTATCTATATCTATAGATCTTTCTTCTGGCATAACATATAATCCTGTGTTTTCTAAAAAAATTGAGTTATTGTTTAAAATAACATCCCGTTTCCAAATATAAATTGAAGCATTCATATCATAAGATTTTGGAGCATCTTGTCTTCTTACTATCGTGCTATCCAAAGTTTTTGACAAATATACTTTACCATTTTTATCTTGTTCCACAAGATTAAAATAAGGACTTCTTCTGCTTGGCATTGCCGTGATTAGATTATCATTACCATTTGCTTTAAATTGATTGAAAGCATTTATTATGTCGTCTACACTTCTGAGTGGTGCTGTTGCATCTAAATCAATTAGATAATCAAATTGCTTATTGTAATATTCTTCACTTCTCATAAATGCATCTCTAATAACATCTAATTTACCTGCTGTATCACTTGCTAATTGTTTACTTCTTTTAAAAAACACTTCAGCACCAAACTGCTTAGCAATATCTGCTATATCATCACTATCTGTGCTTACAACTATATGTTCAAAAAGTTGTGAAGCTTTTGCTTGTTCTATTGTATAAGCTATAAGAGGTTTTCCATTTAACTCTTTTATATTTTTATTCTTAACACCTTTTGAACCACCTCTTGCACAAATTGTACATAAAATATTATTCATTTATTTTGCTCCTGTATCGATGATATAGTTTGCATAACTTCTAAAGCTTCTTTATAATTACAGATATTTTTTTGCTCTTCAAAAATATCTAAATGCATTTTTTCAAACATATAATTTCTTTCTAAATTATTAAAAGTATAAATTTCTTCTAATCCAAATTTATTTTTTTTAATTAATTTAGTTGATATAAAATCTAATTCATAAGTGTGTTCAATAGTTTCGATAAATATTTTTCTATGAGTAATTTTACTTATATAATCTATTGAAATGTTTACTAAAATATTTTTATTAGTTTTTCCTATTAATATAGTTAAATCATCAGAGGTTATTTCTAAATCTGAGATTTTTACTTGATAACTTTTTATTTCATTTATTTTTCCACTCAACCATTGAACATAATCAATTTCATGGCTCAAATCCAGTAATACACCACCACCTTTGTCTTT
Source organism: Nautiliales bacterium (assembly GCA_030826765.1). GTDB lineage: Bacteria > Campylobacterota > Campylobacteria > Campylobacterales > JAADDX01 > JAUUDM01. The sequence goes on along the minus strand of JAUUDM010000040.1, from coordinate 5,176 downwards.
TTTTGAACTATAGCAACTTCTATAATCTATATTTGGTCTCCAAGATGGTAAATACTGTCCACATTTAACATTTATATAAATAATATGTTCATCTATTAAAAATTCTTGTAATTTTTCAAGTAAGGGATGAAATCTTAGAACATATCCTACAAATACTTTATTATTTATTATTTTTAAATCTTTTTTTATTTCAAATAAAGGCTTTTCACAAAAAATTAATTTATTTTTTACATTTTCTTCCAAAAATTTTAATTGTTCAAAATGCTTATTTGTTTCAGATGCTATGATAAAATAATCATACTGGCTTATATTATCCACATCTTGTAAATTTTTATAGCAAATTACATCTTTAATAGTCTGTTTGGTTACCAAATCAACAGCTTGAACTTGTGGCATCTTAGATAAAATTTCATAATGCCTTTTTCCAATAGATCCATAACCTATAAGTAACACTTTCATTTAAAACACCTCATTATATTCATCATTCGCTTTTTTATACTCTTCTATTCTTCCAATATCAAGCCAATATTCTCTAAGAGGAAATGAAATTGCATTTTTGTTTTCACTTATAAGTTTTTCAAACAGAGTTGGCATATCATAAAACTGATTTTCTGGAATGAACTCTAATGCATCAGGACTCAGCATGTATATACCAGCACTTACAAAAAACTTATGTGTAGGTTTTTCTGTTATAGACCGAATCTTTTCATCTTCTACATCTACTACACCATAAGGCACTTGAAAATCATACTCTCTTACGCACATGGTTCCCGTAGAATTATTTGATATATGATAGTCATGCAAATGTTCAAAATTTACATTTGTAAGCAAATCTCCATTCATGACAAAAAATGGCTCCGTCGGTTTTTCTCTCAGAAGACTTAGAGCTCCAGCTGTGCCCATCCTCTGTTCTTCCAAGACATATTCTATATTTACCCCAAAATCACTTCCATCTTTAAAATAATCTTGTATAATGCCTGATTTATAATTAACACACATTACAATATTTTTATAACCATATTGGGTGAATTTCTCTACAATAGTCTGGAGTATTGGCTTATTACCAACTTTTAACATAGGTTTTGGAGTATTTTCTGTAAGAGGTCTAAGTCTTGTACCTAATCCTCCTACCATTAAAATTACTTGATTTGATTTTTCTTTTGGTTTTACTAATTCTTCTATCTCTTGAATACCTATAACTTTCCCATTATCATCAATTATAGGAATTTGATGAAGCTTTTTAGAGAGTGCCAGTTTTAAAATTTCTTCTTTTGTATCACTAATTTTTGCAATAGTTGGATTTTTATATACAATCGATTCAATAGAACTATTTAAATCTAGACCTTTTAATAGTCCTCTACGGATATCCCCATCGGTTAGCGTACCCAACAATTTGTTATTTTCATCAACAACTAACGCTATTTGCATAGCTGCCTTATCAATGATTTCCAGTGCTTCTTTTATTGTAGAATCAATATTTAACTTGAGTTTTTCTATATTTTTCATATTACACCTTTAAATCATAAAATGATTTTTTTAAAAGATTATCTAAATCAGTTCTTTTTAACTCTTGAATGATTCTTTTACTAGCACATCCATCACCATATGGATTTATTGTCTTATTTAAAATATTTTTGAAATCTTTTGAATATAGTTTTTTAAAAGCTTCTAAAATTGAATTTTTATTTGGTTGACAATCTATTACGCTTTCAGCTTTGATTCTCCCCTTCTGCCTATCACCAATATTTATAGTTCCTATTTTAAAACTAGGTGCTTCAACAAGTCCACTGGAGCTATTTCCTACCATTGCATCTACAAACTGTAAAGCACTTAAATATCTTAATTGTCCCAAGGATGTAAAAGCTATAGATTTTTTATAATTTTTTGCTACATATTCGTCTATCATAAGATTAATAATTCTTCCGTCTGTATCGCTATTTGCTTTTGTGAAAATGATATTTGTATCCTCTAATTCATCAATAGCATCTAGTAATTCTTGAAATTGCTCTTTTGCAGTAGATGTTTCTAAAGTTACTGGATGAAATGTCACTAAGATAGTTTTTTTATTCAATTTAAAATTTATTGATTTTTCAAATTCATCTTTGGATAGAAGCTTTAATCTTTTGATATTTTCTATTCCCATTCCACCAACGTTAAAAACTCTATTTGGGTGTTCACCCAATTGAATTACTCTGTTTTTATACTCTTCAGTAGCAGTGAAGTGCAGATGGCTCATTTTTGTAATACTGTGGCGGATTGCTTCATCAAATGCACCTTCAGTTGTTTCTCCACCATGAAGATGTACTATGGGGATACGAGATATCATAGCAGCACTTACAGCACTAAAAATTTCATATCGATCTCCAAGAACCACGACAATGTCAGGTTTTATTTCATTATAAGCCTCTGCAAAACTTATCTGCGCCAATCCCATAGATTTTGAAATACCAATAGCTGTATCTGAAGATAAAAGCATTTCTATTTTTTTATCTATTTTAAATTCTTTCTCTATCTCTTTATATGTTAACCCAAATTCTGGACTTAGATGCATACCTGTCGCTACGATTTGAAGCTCAAGTTCACTATCAGCTTCTATTTCTTTCATGAGCCAATACAAAAGTCCATATTCTGCTCTGGTACCAGTTACAATACAAATCTTTCTTTTCATATTAGCTCATCTTCTTTGTAATTTTGAGTTGCTAATGTTCCGATGATATCATCCCATCTCATTGGATTCATCCCTGTTCCAGGTCTTTTTACAGTGATATTTTCTTCTGTGAACATCTCACCTTTTTTTATCTCTTTTTTCGCAACTATACTTTTTCGAACTACTTGCATATTTGGTATTTCACTTTTACTTGGTTTTTTGATACTACTTCCAAGAGCTAACTCTATATTTCTTATCGCTTTTACCATGGCTTTTAGTTCATCAGGTTCTAAACTTGCTTTATGATCTGGTCCTTCCATCGTTTTATCTAAAGTGAAATGCTTTTCTATAACACTTGCTCCCATTGCAACTGCTGCAACAGGTACTTCTATTCCTAAAGTATGATCACTATAACCATAATCTATATCAAAAGTATTGCCTATCGTTACCATGGCTCTTAGATTTACATCTTCCATAGGGGTTGGGTACATGGTATTCGCATGCAACACCGTAATATTTTCTTTTTTAGTTCCAGCATCAATAAGGAGATCCAAAGCATCTTCTATCTCTCCGATATCTGCCATTCCTGTTGAAAGAATTACTTTTTTATTTAGTTTCCCTATATGTCTTAGATATGGTAAATTTGTTATCTCTCCACTTGGTATTTTAAATATCTGAAGTCCTAAACCATTTAAAAGTTCTATACTATCGTGGTCAAAGGGGGTGGATAAAAACATAATGTTTTTGGTTTGACAGTAAGAGATGAGTTCTTTATGTGTGTCTACATCCAATTCAAGTTTTTTTATCATATCAAATTGAGATTCTTTTGAATCGGTAGTTTGTTTTTGATAATCAGCTTTTTGAACACTTTTTAAAACTAATTTCTCGGCTTTAAATGTTTGGAATTTAACCGCATCAGCTCCACTTTCACTCGCTACATCAATTAGTTTTTTGGCAAGTTCAATTGAACCATTATGGTTTACACCTGCTTCTGCTATAATAAATACTTTACTTGACATCAAATCTATCTCCTACCTTTATAGTTCCATCGTATTCAAACTCTGTAACTTTCACAAAACTATCTTGCGTTTTGACTAAAAACCCATCGTGATATTTATTTAATATTGCTCCAACTACACATTTATAACTTGGTGCATTTCTGATAAGCTCAACTTTATTGATTTTTATTTCTTGCCCATTTATATACGCTCTTGCCATTGGACCTGGACTACAAATAGCTCTTACAAAATTAAATACATCTCTGCTTGTTTGATTCCAATTCAAAATCTCATCGCCTATCTTTCTTTGTGAACAATAAAATCCAACTGGATGAATTTCATTTTGTTTCTTTGCCTTCACAAAACCTTTTTTAAACATCACAATTGCATCATAAAGAATATTGGCACATTCAACATAAGCTCTTTCTAGTAAAGTCTTATAATTATCCTTGTCTGAAATCTGATAAGTTCTTTGTAAAATAATATCACCAGTATCTATTCCTTCATCTACATAATGAACAGTTATTCCAAACTCTTTTTCGTCATTAATTAATGCCCAATTTAAAACATTTCTTCCTCTGTAAAAAGGTAATTTACCTGCATGACAATTAATAGTTTTATATTTTGGTATATTAATTATTGCACTTCTAAAAATCTGATTAAATGACATTGAAACGAATAAATCACAATTATATCTTTTCACAATTGAGATAAATTCATCTGAATTAATATTTTCATATTTTAAATAGTCAATGTTATATTTTTCTGAATAATGTTTTAAAGTTAAATCTTTTGTATCAAAACGAACACATATAAACAATATTGTTATTTCACTATCGTCAATTAATTTTTTAAATGCTTCGTGACTCCATGGTCCATCTGCAAAATAACCAATATTTAATTTCATTTATAACCTCCCACTACTTGGAATATTTACAACTCTCTCTTCTAAGTATTTTGCATTTTTTAACTCAACGCTTTGACAATCTTTAAACATCTCCAAGTCGTTCATAAGTTTCCAGACAGGTCTTGTCATCACTTTGTTTTTATTTGTATATTCTAAAAATTTATCTCTTGCATCGCTATCTTGTAGCTCAATTGAGTGAAGCCAATAGTTTGATTTAGAATTTTGCGGTTCTTTTATAAATCTAATATTACTATAACTTTTAAAAAATTCTTCATATAGTGATGCTAATTCTCTTTTGTTTTTCAAAAAGTTATCTAACTGTTCAAGCTGTGCAAGCAAAAGTGCTGCGTTAAGATTTGGCATTCGATAGTTATAGCCTATTTCATCATGTTTATACTCATAAGGATGCGGAACTTTTGCAGTAGTTGTCAGATGTTTTGCCCTTTTTGCCAACTCTTCATCATCTGTAACTATGGCACCACCGCCACCACTTGTGATGATTTTATTACCATTAAAACTAAATGCTCCAACTTTGCCAAAAGTTCCAGTATGTTTGCCTTTATAGTAACTGCCCAGACTCTCAGCCGCATCTTCAACCAAAGCAATATTCCATTTGTCACAAAT
>JAUUDM010000023.1 GCA_030826765.1 Nautiliales bacterium | reverse complement strand
TACTGACTAAATAAACGAGACAACCATAAATTTTAATGTAGAAAAATTGATTAAAAAAGTGTGCTTAAAATCTCTGATTTCCACACTTTTCCATTTTTCGAAATGTCTAAAATTTGTGCTATTGTTGAGTGTTTTAGGTCAGTATCAAATATACACTTTATCAATTAATTCTTGATATTCACTTTTTACATCACTATCAAGAGTGATTCCGCCACCACTTTTATACACAAACTTTTCATTTTGATTTTCTACATAACGAATAATAACTCCACTATCTAAAAATCCTTTCTCTTCATTAATTATACCAAAAATTCCGGTATAAAAGCCTCTATCATAATTTTCTGCTTCTTTAATTATTTCAACTGTTTTTCTTTTTGGAGTTCCTGAAATACTTCCAGCAGGAAGTAATTTCATCAAAATTTGCTGCCAATAAGTAGTCCAATTTTTTGGCATATCGGCAACTATTTCACTACTTACCTGAAGTAGTTCCTTTTGACCAGCATATATTTTATCAATATATCGAAATTTTGTGACTTTCACATTATTAGCCACCATTCCTAAATCATTTCTAAGTAAATCCACAACCATTGTATGTTCTGCAAGCTCTTTTTGATTGTTTAAAATTTTCTCTTTTGCATTAGGAGTGTTGGCATCTATTGTGCCTTTCATAGGATAAGTATAAATTTTGTTATTTTCTATTTTTATAAATCTCTCCGGTGAAAAACAAACGAATTTATTTTTATATTTTAGTTTAAATTTAGCAGTAGTTTTATAAAATATCTCTTCTAAACTTAAATTTGTTTTAATCGGAGTAGGAAAAGTAAGATTCAAAAGATATGTATTTCCATTTTTAATCTCTTCTATAACTTTATTAAATGCTGTTTTATATTTTTCAAAAGTTAAAGGAAATTTTTCTAAAATAGTATCTTTTCTTATCTCTTTTGAAGTGTAATTTTTTATTTTATCACACTCAAAAAGAATATCTTTATTATCAATATTTTCTATAATAAAATGCTTTTTTTCAAAATCAATTAAAAAAAATTTCATTTAAGTTATTTTAGTAAATATTCTAAAATAGCCATTCTTATGGCTACTCCGTTTTTTACTTGTTCTAAAACTTTACATCTCTCATCACTCATAACCTCATCACTTAAATCAATATTTCTATGAACTGGTCCAGGATGCATTACTATTAAATCTTTTCCTTCGATTAGTTCTTTTGTGATTTTGAAATTGTGTCCATAATCTGCTAAACTTGCATAAGTAGGGTCTGAGTGTCTCTCTGTTTGAGTTCTAAGTGAAATAATCACATCAAGCTCGTCAATCACTTCTCTTATATCGTGAGTGTAGTTAAAACTTTTATTTGGTAAAAAGTGTGGAGGAGTTACCAAAATTATATGTGCACCAAATCTTGAAAGAAGTTCAATATCAGAATTTGCTACTCTTGAATTTTTGATATCTCCTACAAGAGCAATTGTTTTACCACTTAAATCATGAGTATTGAAATGTTTTGTTATTGTGAATAAGTCTAATAATCCTTGACTCGGGTGTTGGTGTGCTCCATCTCCTGCATTTACGATTGAAGCATTTGTATATTTACTAAGAATTTTTGGAACTCCTGCATTTTTATGACGAACAACTATTGCATTTGGTGCCATAGCATCTAAATTCATAGCGGTATCGTATAGAGTTTCACCTTTACTTGTTGAGCTTCTACTTACATCTAAATTTACTACATCAGCCCCAAGTCTTTTAGAAGCTATTTCAAAACTACTTCTTGTTCTTGTAGAATTTTCAAAAAATATATTTATAATTAATTTTCCATTTAAAATATCTCTTTTTTTCTCATCTAAAAAAAGTTCAGCTCTTTTAAACAGTGAAATAATTTCATTTTTACTCAAATCTTTTGTATTTGTTAGATGTTTTCTCATTTTTTTCTCGCTTTTTGAAAATTTTATAGTAAAATTATAACAAAAAAAGGAGACATTATGGAAAACGGAACAATGTTAGTAGCAGCTTTTGGACTTTTAGCTTGGTTTGCAATTGAAGTTATTTACTTTTTAAATAAAGCAAGTAAAGAAGATTAATTTTTTAATCTTACATAAGCTCGAATCGGAGGAGGATATCCTTCGATAGTTTTTGAGCCATCCTCATTTAGGAAGTTGTTTAAACTTTCTCCTTCAATCCAATCAGTTTTTCTTTGTTCGTTTAAATCAGTTGGTTTTATTTCTAAAACTTCAAATTCTTTAAATTTAGCAATTTCAGCCCAGTTTTTAAGGGTAGGAATTGATGGTATGAAATATACATTTCTCATTTTTGCATATCTGTTTGGACATAATGCTATTTCTTCATTACTTTCGATTATAAAAGTATCGATTATAGCTTCACCGCCTTGATTTAGAGAAGCTTTTAGTTGTTTTAGCATTGTTACAGGATCACTTCTATGATATAAAACTCCAAGGCAAAATATAGTATCAAATTTATGCTCATAAAGAGGTAAATGTTCTACTCCTAAAAGTTCGTAATGTAATTTTTCACTATCAACAAAATGATTTATAAAATCAAATTGAAGTTTAAATAGTGCCATAGGGTCAAATCCAACTACTTTTTTAGGATTTTGTGAAAGCATTCTAAACATATAATATCCATTATTACATCCAACATCTGCAACAATCTTATTTTCTAAATTAATATGTTTTTCAAGTAAATTATATTTTATAAAACTTTGCCATTCACTATCAATAAAAGTTTTACCTATTCTAAAAGGACCTTTTCTCCAAGGCATTAAATTTCTTGCAGTTTGATAAATTAACTCTTCATCAAATTCTCCGTCAATTTCAATAGCATTATTAAATTTAATGTTATCTACTTTGAATTTAGGTAAATTATCAAGCATCTCTTTTAAAGGTGCTATATTTTTGAAAGTAAATTGTCTCTCTTTTTCTTTTCTAATTTCATTTAATTGCATTGTAGGCATTGTCCATCATCCTTTTTTACTTTATCTTTTATTCTAAGTGTTTTATAATCAATTAAGTTGTTAGGGCAAACTTCGTGATATACTCCATAATAATCATACTCTCCGTGACATTCAGAGTAGTAATGTAAAGTAAATCCTGTCTTATCAGCACAACCTGTTAAAAATAGTAATAAAATAGAGAAATATATTTTTTTCATTTTAAATATCTTTTTTTGATACAATTCTACCAAAAAAAGGAGATAATTTGAGATATTTATTTTTAGTTATGTTTTTTATAACTTCTATTTTTGCAAATATGATTTTTTCAGCAAGTTATCAAAAAGATTTTTGTAAAGTTAATTATCAAAAAGAGTGTAAATTTTCTAAAAATTGGGATTATTTTACAATTCACGGCTTATGGCCTAAAAAACAGAATTGTTATGGAGTTAAACATTTTAGATTAAGTAGAAATTTATGGGATGAATTAAAAATTTATATGCCTTCAAATTATTTAAAAAAACACGAATGGATGAAGCACGGTAGATGTTACACTAATAATCCTGAAACTTATTTTAAAGATATGGTAATTTTAATTAAACAACTTAATAATTCACCAATAAAAGAGTATTTTAACCAACATAAATTTGTTACAAAACAAGCACTAAACAGAGTAATTAATTCATATTGTCCCAGAAGTGCAAGAAAAGTTCAAATGGTGTGCAAAAAAGGATATATTACTGAACTTAGATTTAGTATAAATGGAGATGTTGAAAGTCAAAATTTGTGTAATCTTATGCAAAATGCTAAACCTTTAAAAGGTGGATGTCAAGAAGGAAAGGTAGAAAAATGATATTAGAATATTTCAAACAAATAACAAAAATACCAAGATGTAGCGGTAATACTGAAAAGATGCAAGAGTTTTTAGTCGAATTTGTTAAAAAAAGTGGATATAAAGTAAAAACAGATAAATATGGAAATATTTTAGCGACGAGTGAAAATCCAAAAGTATGTTTTCAATCTCATTATGATATGGTTTGTATTGGAGATTATAAAAATATTGAAATTATAGAAGTTGATGGCTTTTTAAAAGCGAAAAATTCAACTTTAGGTGCTGATAATGGTATCGGAGTTGCTATTATGATGGATTTGATGACTAAAAGAGAAGATTTAGAATTTTTATTTACAAATGATGAAGAAATAGGGCTTATTGGGGCGAGTAATTTAGAAATAAAACCAAAAGCCAAAAAACTTATTAATTTAGATAGTGAAGATGAAAATATTTATATAGGTTGTGCTGGTGGATTTGATGTAGAGGTGAATATTAAAACTAAGAAAAAACCATATTTTGGAGAAGTTTATCAAATAAAAGTAGATAATTTACCAGGAGGGCATAGTGGAGTTGACATTGATAAAAATCATCCAAATGCTATAAAAGAAATTGTAAAACAATTAAAAGATAATTGGACTTTACTTTCAATAAAAGGAGGGGAGAGAAGAAATTCAATCCCAAGAGAGTGTGAAGCTTTAGTAATCAGTGAATCTAAACTAAAATATCCAAAGGTTGAAAATAAAGGTAAAATAATTTTAAATTCAAATGAATTGATTAGATTTTTAAAAGCTGTGCCAAACGGAGTTTTGGGAATTGATAGGGAATTTGATGTTGTAAATAAAAGCCTTAATTTAGCAATAGTTACAAATGAAAAAGTTATTCTTTCAGCAAGAGCGAATTCAAAAGAACTTATGGATGAGCTTAAAATGGAGCTAAAAGCACTATTTAGTTTTATAGATTGTGATTATAAAATAGAAGATGAATATCCAGCTTGGAAACCAGTTAAAAGTGAATTAGCAGAAATTTATCAAAAAATTAGTAATAAAAATTTAAAAGTTATTCATGCAGGACTTGAAACTGCTGTTTTAGGAAAATATTTTGATGAAATGATTTCAGTTGGTCCAAATATTTATGAACCTCATTCACTTAGAGAAAGAGTAGAAATTGATTCTATTTTTAAACTTTATAAAGAGATTGAAGAGTTTTTTAAAACTATATAATTAATTAGGAAGTGTCCTAAGGAAAATTCCTTAGGCATTTATTTTAGTAATAACTTCTCCATTTTCAACATCAAAGATTACATTATCACCTTCTTGAACTTTATCTTCAAGAATTAATTCAGCTAATGTATCTTCTACGATAGAATATAATGCTCTTTTTAGTGGTCTTGCTCCAAATACTGGATCAAACCCTGCATCAGCTACATAATCTTTTGCTCTTTGGGTTAAGCTGATTGTAATATTTCTTTCTTGTAATCTGTTTTGAAGTCCTTTTAATAGGATATCAATAATTTCTCTAATTTGTTCTTTTCCTAACGGATTAAAGATTACAATATCATCAAGTCTGTTTAAAAACTCTGGTTTTAGATGTTGTTTTAAAACTTTCCATACAGCATCTTCTCTGTCTTTATCAGAATGTAATTCCATAATTTGTTGACTTCCAAGGTTTGATGTCAAGATAATAATTGTGTTTTTAAAGTCAACTGTTACACCTTTATTATCTGTAAGTCTTCCATCATCTAACACTTGAAGTAAGATATTAAATACATCTGGATGTGCTTTTTCAATTTCGTCAAACAGAATTACACTATAAGGTTTTCTTCTAACTGCTTCAGTTAATTGTCCACCTTCTTCATATCCTACATATCCAGGTGCTGCACCAACTAGTCTTGATACTGCGTGTTTTTCCATATATTCACTCATATCAATTCTTATAAGATTTTTTTCATCATCAAATAAGAATCTTGCTAATGCTTTTGCTGTTTCTGTTTTACCAACTCCTGTTGGTCCTAAGAACATAAAGCTACCAATTGGTCTTTTTGGATCAGAAAGTCCAGCTTTATTTCTTTTAATTGCTCTTGCAACTGCTGTAATAGCTTTATCTTGTCCTACAACTGATTTTCTAAGTTCATCTTCAACATGTAAAATTTTATCTTTTTCACTTTGAAGCATTTTATTTACAGGAATTCCAGTCCATCTACTAATAATTGATGCAATCATTTCTTCATCAACTGCATTTTTAAGAAGAGTTCCCTCTTTTTGCATTTTTTGCCATTGTTCTTCTAATGCTTTTAATTCATTTTGTTTTTCAACTATTTTTCCATATTCAATTTCTGCAGCTTTTTGGAATTCACCATTTCTTTTTGCTCTTTCAGCTTCGTTTCTTAAAGAATCAATTTCAGCTTTTATAGCTGCAATTTTATTAAATACTTCTTTTTCAGTTTCGAATCTGTGTTCTAATGCTCTTTTTTGTTCTTCTAAATCAGCTAATTCTTTTTCAATTTCAGCGATTCTTTCTTTGTTTTTCTCAGTTTCTTCCATTGCAAGTGCTTCTTTTTCCACTTGTAAATTAGAAATATCTCTTTTTATTTTAGAAAGTTCTGTTGGTTCACTTTCTATTTGCATTTTAAGCTCAGCCGCTGCTTCGTCAATCAAGTCAATAGCTTTATCTGGTAAAAATCTATCAGTTATGTATCTGCTTGATAATTTCACAGCTGCAATTAATGCACTATCATAAATTGTTACATTATGATGAGCTTCAAGTTTTTCTTTGATTCCTCTCATAATTCTTAAAGCTTCATTTGAATTTGGTTCATCAACTTTTACTGGTTGGAATCTTCTTTGAAGTGCCGCATCTTTTTCAAAATATTTTCTATATTCTTTTAAAGTTGTTGCACCAATTGTATGAAGTTCACCTCTTGCAAGTGCTGGTTTTAAGATGTTTGCCGCATCCATACTTCCTTCACTTGCTCCAGCTCCTACGATTGTGTGAATTTCATCGATAAATAGAATTATATTTCCATCTTGTTTTACTTCATCAACAACTGCTTTTAATCTGTCTTCAAATTCCCCTCTATATTTAGCCCCTGCAATAAGTGCTGTCATATCAAGTGCAACAACTCTTTTGTGTTGTAAGCTTGTAGGAACTTCTTTGTTTGCAATTCTTTGTGCCAAACCTTCTACAAGTGCTGTTTTACCAACTCCTGGTTCACCAAGTAAAATAGGATTATTTTTTGTTTTTCTAATTAATATTTGCATCATTCTTTGGATTTCTTCATCTCTTCCAATTACTGGATCAAGTTCCCCCTCTAATGCTTTTTGAGTTAAATCAACACCATATTTTCCAAGTGCTTCAAGGTTTTCATCACCACTTTTATCTGTGATTTGTTTTCCACCTCTAATTGATTCTAATGTTTTTTTAAGTTCAGTAATATCTAAATATTTTCCAAAATAGGTTTTAAATGAATCTAAGTTTGCTATAAGCCAAGTATCAACCGCGATGTATTGGTCTCCTAAACTTGTTGCATAAGCTTCTGCTTTTTGTAAGCTTTCAGCCACACTTCTACCTATTTTAATAGTTTCTTTTGTAACACCACTACTTTTTGGCAGATTGTTTGCTGCACTTTTTAATTCAAGTTCAATTGCAACTTTATCAACATTCATTTTATTAAATGCTTGATTTAAAATAGAGTTTGTATTTGTTACAAGTCCCCATAATATATGAATATTATCCACTTCTGGATTTTGTGTATGAAGCGCTAAGCTGATACCACTTTCAATCGCTTCTGTCATTTGATTTGTTAATTTTTCGAAAATTTGTTTCATAATTTCCCTCCTTTTTAGGGTGTTAACCTTTATTTGATGAGATTATAACAAATTGAGTGTATTTTTGTCAAGTATTTTTAGTTAAAAATTATAATTTTTTAAATAAAAATAAATTATATAAAATTTAAGACGATATATATAATATATGATATTAACAATCTAGGAAAAAATAATGAAGAAAATAATTTTAATTTTAACAGTAGTATTTGTAAATTTAGCTTCAGCAGTAGTTTTTATTACTCCAGGTCCAACTGTTTTTAGAGATGGTTCAGGTACAAGATTAAGTTTTGAAGCAAAATATATTAAGTTTGATAAATTAAATCTAAATGGGACTATTTATGGTCTAAGACTCGGTTGGCAACCTACTATTAAACAAAATTTTGATGTAAAATTTGGCTTTTTTATAGATAATGGAAATATTGGAGATAAAACTATTACAGAAAGTGGGGCTTATTTGGCACCTGCTTTTACTTATTATATAAATAATAATTTTAGTTATAGTATTTATGCAGGTATTCAAGCAAAAGAGACTTTTATAGATAATGATGATTCAGCGGGATTTCCTATTTTTGGTGGGATAGAGTTTAGATATAATCATTTAGGAATAGGCTTTGAATATTCTAAAGCTTCAATGACTTTTGAAACAGGAGATGTTGATGAAACTACTTTTTCAGGGAATATTATATATAAATTTTAAAAAATAATAAAAATTATTTAGACTTCTGAGATAAAAATAACTGTATTATTTTATATATATATTATTGAATTTATATTTAAGCTTAATTTTTTCGTTTTATATTTTTGTCGTCAAATTGTTACTTTGATGTTTTAAAATAAGAAAAAATTGGAGTAAATATGTTAAACATCAATAAAGCAATTTTAAAGAAATATCCAAACTTAAAAAAACTTCCAAAACCTATGGCTAAAACCATTTTTAAAACAGTAAATAAGATAACTCATAAAGATGAAATTGACGAATTTTTAAAGGAATTTTCTAAAAATGAACCATTTACTTTTATTGAAGATGTTCTTGAGAAGTTAAATTTTTCTTATAAATATACTGATTCTCAAATAGAAAATATTCCAGTAAGTGGAAGAGTTATTATTATTGCAAATCATCCAACAGGTATTTTAGATGCATTTTGTTTGATTAATTTAATTAAAAAAGTAAGAAAAGATATAAAAGTAGTTGCAAATGATGTACTTTTATTAAAACAGTTATCTTCTATTTTAATTGGAGTTGATAATTTTGATAATAAAATTACAAAAGCCTCTTTTTCACAAATTAATAAGTCTTTAGAAAATGAAGAAGCTGTAATTATTTTTCCATCAGGTGAAGTTTCCAGAGTTACTCCGACAGGAATTAAAGACAAAAAATGGCATAAAGGGTTTTTACGATTTGCAAAAAGCAATAAAGTACCAATTTTACCTGTTTTTATAAAAGCAAAAAATTCAAAACTATTTTACGGTATGTCTTTAATAAATAAAAATTTATCTTCTTTATTTCTTTTTAGTGAAGTATTTAAGAAAAAAAATTCACATTTGGAATTTAAAATAGGAGAATTAATTCCTTTTGAAAGTTTTGAGAATAAAATAGATGATAAATATCAAGTAGAGCTTTTTAAAAAACATCTTTATAATATTGGTAAAAATAAAAAAGGAATATACAAAACTCAAAAGCCAATAATTCATCCAGTTGATAAAAAAGAACTTAAAGATGAATTGAAAAATTGTGAAATATTGGGAAAAACATATGATGGCAAAACAATTTATCTGTATAAATATCACTTAGATTCTGTTATTTTAAAAGAGATAGCAAGACTTAGGGAATTTACTTTTAGAAAAGTAGGTGAAGGAACTGGTAAAAGAAAAGATAAAGATAAATATGATTATTATTATGATCATATAATTTTATGGAATGAAGAAGAGTTTGAAATTGTTGGTTCATATAGAGTTGGTAATGGAAAATTTATTTTTGATAACTATGAACAGAAAGGATTTTATACTAATACTTTATATGAGTTTAATGAAAAATTTTTGGAAATATTACCTAATTCTATGGAACTTGGTAGAAGTTTTGTTGTACCAAAATACTGGGGAAGTAGAGCTCTTGATTCGCTTTGGCAAGGAATTGGTGCTTATATTAAAAATAAAAAAAATATAAAATATCTTTTTGGTCCTGTTAGTTTAAGTGGTGAAATTCCTTTTTATGCTCAGGAGATGATAATTTATTATTATGATTTTCATTATGGTAGAAATAAAGAGTATATCAAGGCAAAAGAGCCTTTTAAATTTTCTAAAAATGATTTAAATGAATTTAAAGAAATTTTTAAAGGTGATATAAAAGAAGATTTTAATATTTTAAGAAGTCATTTAAAGTTTTATAATATTTCTGTACCTACCTTATATAAACAATATACAGATTTATGTGAGAAAAAAGGTATTAAATTTATAGATTATAATGTAGACAAAGATTTTAATAATTGTGTTGATAGTTTTATTTTAATTGATATAGATACAATCAAACCTAATAAAAGAAAAAGATATCTTTAATTGTTGCCATAATGTTATTTATTATTTCTATACTTCCTATTGAAAAAAATTTAAGGAGTCAAAATGAAAAATGTGTTAAAAGCTGTTTGTTTAATGATGATTTTAGTTTTAGAAATAAATGCTAAAACTTTCTATCCTTCATTTAAAGTTGCGATTTTGCCAAATGAACCACAAGACAAAGGTGTTTTCAAGGAAGATACAATTAAATCTATTAATGCTCATCACGTAGTATTTAATATATTTACAGGGGATACAAAAGATGGACATAGTAAATGTTCTGATAAAGTTATAGGCAGTGATTTAATCAATTATTTCAATAAGTTAAATGCACCTACTCTTTATAGTGTTGGAGATAATGAGTGGACAGATTGCCACAG
>JAUUDM010000018.1 GCA_030826765.1 Nautiliales bacterium | reverse complement strand
GTGTGGAAAAAAATGTAAGAGGGTGGTTCAGGGGATATCCTCATGTAATATTGGATGCGATGGTTTCACCAAAAACAGGATATATTTGGGATGATGTTTTAAATCACGGATTGACATTTAAAAATTATGGTGAAAATGTTCAAGCTGATGTTCCAAAAAAATCAACATGGAAAGAATTTTATAATGATTACAAAAATGGAACTCATATACCGTTTAAAAATTATGTTTCTTTAAACAATATTGCAAAATATACTTCTAAAACATATCCTGGATATGATCATCACAGAATATCGGATCAGGCAAGAGCAGATGCTTTTATACAAGATATTAAAAAGGCAACTGACAGTAATTTCCCTGATTTTACTATAATGGCACTTCCGGCTGACCATACTTCACATTTAAAACCTGGATATCCAACTCCAGCATCAATGGTTGCGGATAATGATTTAGCATTAGGTAGAATTGTAGAAGCTGTTTCAAAAAGTCCTATATGGAAAGATACTGTAATTTTTGTTATACAAGATGATGACGATTAAAATCAATGAAATATAAATCTATATTTATATCCGATATACATTTAGGGACAAAATATTCAAAGACAGAAAAGCTTCTCTCATTTATGAGGGAAAATGAATCAGAAAATTTATATTTAGTTGGGGATATAATTGATGGTTGGGCAATGAAAAGAAAGATTAAATGGGTTCAATCCCATTCAGATGTAATTCAGAAATTGCTTAGAAAAGCTAGAAAAGGAACAGAAGTTTATTATATTACAGGAAATCATGATGAATTTTTAAGACCTTTTTTGCCAGTAGTGTTAGGTGATAAGATTCATATATTAAATGAAATAAAATATGATTCAATTAATGGTAAAATATATTATATTACGCATGGTGATTTTTTTGATTCTATTACAATGACTAAAAAGTGGCTTTCTTTGTTAGGTGATATTAGTTATGAAGTTTTACTTCATCTTAATGATCCTATCAATAAAGTTAGAAAATTGTGTGGCATCAATAGATATTGGTCATTATCTAAATATATGAAAGATAATGTAAAATCATCTGTTAATTTTATAAGTGATTTTGAAAATGTTTTGGCTTCTTATGCTAAAAAGTATGAATATGATGGAATAATATGTGGACATATTCATAAAGCTGAAATAAGAAAAATAGAAGATATTGAATATATGAATTGTGGAGATTGGGTTGAATCTTGTACAGCGTTGGTTGAAACATATGATGGAGTTTGGAAAATTATAGATTGGCTTAATTATGAAAATTAATTTGGCTCTTTCGGGGGGTGCTTTTAGAGGTGCCTTTCATTTAGGATTTTTGGAAGCAATAGATGGGAAAATTGAAATAAATGCAATTGCAGGAAGCAGTATAGGATCAGTAATAGGTGCTAGTTATGCTTGTGGGGTAAAACCTTATGAACAGTTAGAATTATTTAAATCAAAAGAGTTTAAAAAAATTTTCAAATTTAACTCTTTTAGAAAAGGTTTTTTTAAAATTGATAGCAATTCAAAAATTGCTCAAAAATTAATACCTCTTGATACATTTGAAGAGTTAAAAATAAAAACTTATGTTAATGCATTGGATTTAAATAGTGGAGAAATTATATATTTTAAAAGAGGTGATTTAAAAAAAGCTGTGTTAACTTCTTGTGCAATAATGCCTTTTTTTTCTCCTGTTGAAATGGATAATTATTTTTTTGTTGATGGAGGAATAAAAGAAAATCTTCCAATTAGTGTGTTTGATGATAATGAAATTATTGTAGGGGTTGACTTATTTCCTCTTAAAAAAAGTTTAAAAAAAAATTTTTTTGGAATATTAAAACATATGTTTTTTCTTTCTTGGAGAGTTTCATCAGAATGTAATATGAAAAAATGTGATTTTTATATAATTGACGATAATCTTTTGAATTTTCCTCCCTATTCATTAAAAAATTTAGATAATTTGTTTGAAATTGGATATAAAAATGGAAAAGAGTTTATTAATTCTTTAGATTAAATTTTCAAATTTTCTTTTTTTTATTATAGTTGTAAAAAAATAGAAATTTTGATATATTTTCAAAAAACTTTTATAAAAGGATACAAATGGCTAACACTTATGTAGTTGGATTTCCAAGAATTGGGGAACAAAGAGAATTAAAAAGAGCACTTGAAGCTTATTGGGCTGGAAAGAGCTCTCAAGAAGAATTAAAATCAGTAGCAAGTGATTTAAGAAAAAGACATTTAATTTATCAAAAAAATGCTGGAATTGATTTAATCAGTGTAAATGATTTCTCATTTTATGATAATATGATTGATGCAATGGTTATGCTTAATGCTACACCTGAAAAATATGCAGATTTAGAAGGTATGGATAAATATTTTGCAATGGCAAGAGGTGATAAAGACCATAAAGCAATGGAAATGACAAAATGGTTTAATACAAACTACCACTATATCGTTCCAGAACTTGATGAAAATATGGACTTTAAAGCAACTATCGATAAAATCAAAGCAGAATATGCAGAAGCAAAAGAACTTGGAATTACTCCAAAAGTAAACTTTATAGGTCTTGTAACTTTTGTAAAACTTTCTAAAGTTGTAAATGGAAGTGAAAATGTAATTATTGAAAAATTAATTCCAGTGTATGAAGATTTAATCAAACAAATTTCAGCACTTGATGAAAATGTAACTATTCAATTTGATGAAAGTTATTTTGTAACTAACCCAACTGAAATAGATTTAGAAACTCTAAAAAAAGTTTATGACAGATTAACAGCTGTTAGTGATAATATTTTTGTAGCAACTTATTTCGAACACTCAAATGAAGCAAACGAAGTTTTAGCAAAAACAAACATTGAAGGTATGTTCTTAGATTTCGTAGCAGGTGCAGAAAATAGTGTAAAAGCACTTGTTGAAGCTGGTAAAAAAGTAGGTATTGGTATCGTTAATGGTAGAAATGTATGGGTTAATGATATTAAAGAAAGTGTAAAATTCCTTGAAGGTATTGCAGAAGTTGCTGATAAAGACCAAATTTTAGTAGGAACAAGTTGTTCACTTTTACATGTGCCATTTACTCTAAAATATGAAGAAAAAATGGATGAAGATATTAAATCTTGGTTAAGTTATGCTGTTGAAAAACTAAATGAAGTTAAAATTATCAACAAATTATTTAGAGGTGAAGAATTAACAGCAGAAGAAAAAGCTGATTTAGTTGCAAATGAAGAAGCGGTTGCTACAAGAAAAACAAGTGAAAAAATTCACGATACAATCGTAAAAGACAGAGTTAGCAACTTAACAGCAAAAGATTCAGATAGAGGTATGCCTTTTGAAGAAAGAATTAAATTACAACACGAAAATCTAAAATATCCAATCTTACCAACTACAACTATTGGAAGTTTCCCACAAACTCCAGAACTTAGAAAACTAAGAAGAGATTTCAAAAATGGTGTAATTTCAGAAGAAGCTTATGAAACTGAAATTAAAAAAATGACTGATGATTTGATTAAATTACAAGAGGATTTAGATATTGATGTATTAGTTCATGGTGAATATGAAAGAAATGATATGGTTGAATATTTCGGTGAGCAATTAAGTGGTGTTGCATTCTCTCAAAACGGATGGGTTCAAAGTTACGGAAGTAGATGTGTTAAACCACCATTAATTTTTGGAGATGTTTCAAGACCAAAAGCTATGACTGTTAAATGGTCAACTTATGCTCAAAGTAAAACAAACAGACCTATGAAAGGTATGTTAACAGGACCGGCAACTATGCTTAACTGGTCATTTGTAAGAGATGATCAACCAAGAAGTGTAACAGGTTACCAAATGTCACTTGCAATCAGAGATGAGGTAAATGATTTAGAAGCGGCTGGAATTAAAGTAATTCAAGTTGATGAAGCAGCTCTTAGAGAAGGTTATCCTTTAAGAAATGATAAAAAAGCTGAATATGAAAAATGGGCTATTGAAGGATTCAAAATCACAACAAGTGGTGTGAGACCTGAAACTCAAATCCATACACATATGTGTTATTCTGAATTTAGTGATATTATGGATGCTATTGAAGCTATGGATGCTGATGTAATCTCAATTGAAAATGCAAGAAGTGATAACTCACTACTTGAAATATTCAAAGAAAGAGGATACAAAGGTGAAATCGGACCTGGTGTTTATGATATCCACTCACCAAGAATTCCTTCAACAGAAGAACTTGTAGAACAAATTGAAGAATTAATTAAAGTTTTACCAGTTGAAAAACTATGGGTAAATCCTGACTGTGGTCTTAAAACAAGAAAATGGCCAGAAACTACTCCAAGTCTTAAAAATATGGTAGAGGCTACTAAGATAGTTAGAGCTAAATTAAATAAATAATCTCCTTTCCCTTTTGGGAGAGATAATTCTCTTTTTAGTTAAAGAGAGAGTTATCTCTATATATTACTGATGAATTTTCATCTTTTTTTGAAAATTTTTGACAAAAGGTTTTCAAAATAGTAGTATTGGAGAAATTTATTTAAGGAGCCAAAATGGCAAGAGAATATATTTTTTCAAGTGAAAGTGTAACAGAAGGTCATCCAGATAAAATGGCTGATCAAATTAGTGATGCTATTTTAGATTATATTATTGAAAGAGACCCACACGCAAAAGTTGCTTGTGAGACTTTACTTAGTAATGGGTTTTGTGTAATTGCAGGAGAACTTAAAACTACTACTTACGCACCTATGCAAGATATTGCAAGAGAAGTAATTAGAGAAATCGGTTATACAAATAGCGAATATGGATTTGATTATAGAACTGCTGGTGTTTTAAATGGAGTTGGTGAGCAATCTCCTGATATTCGTCAAGGTGTAGTTCAAGAAGATGGTGAAATTGGAGCAGGTGATCAAGGTATGATGTTTGGTTATGCCTGTAATGAAACTGAGGAACTTATGCCTTTACCAATTACTTTAGCTCATAAACTTACAATGAGACTTGCTGAATGTAGAAAAGAAGCAATTATTCCATGGCTAAGACCTGATGGAAAAGCTCAAGTAAGTGTAAAATATGTAGATGGAAAACCTGTAAGTGTTGAAAAAGTTGTAGTTTCTACTCAACATCACGATGATGTAACTCAAGAAGTTATAAAAGAAACTATTATTGAAGAAGTGATTAAAAAAGTTATTCCAGCTGATATGATGAGTGATGATATTGAATATTTTATCAATCCAACAGGAAAATTTGTAATTGGTGGTCCACAAGGTGATGCAGGACTTACTGGTAGAAAAATTATAGTTGATACTTATGGTGGAAGTGCTCCTCACGGTGGTGGTGCATTTAGTGGAAAAGACCCAAGTAAAGTGGATAGAAGTGGAGCTTATGCGGCAAGATATGTTGCTAAAAATTTAGTAGCTGCAGGAGTAGCTGATAAAGTAACAGTTCAAATTGCATATGCTATCGGAGTTGTTAAACCAGTTTCAATTATGGTAGATACTCACGGAACAAACAAAGTGGAAGAAGAAAAAATTGAAAAAGCAGTTGCTGAAATTTTTGATCTTACACCAAGAGGAATTATTGAAAGTTTAGAACTTTTAAAACCTATTTATAGAAAGACTGCAACTTATGGACATTTCGGAAGAAGTGAATTTAGTTGGGAAAAATGTAACAAAGTAGAAGAAATTAAAGAGTTTTTAAGTATTTAAGTTTTTTTTAAGATTGTTTTAGATAATATTTTATCACAAACAAAATAAATTTAAGGAGACAAAATGGCTGTTAAAATTACAGATACTTGTATTAATTGTGGAGCATGTATTGATGAATGTCCAGTAGAAGCAATCGTGGATGATGCTGATAATCCAACTGGTGAAGAAATTTACTATGTTTATGAAGATAAATGTGTTGAATGTGTAGGATATTATGATGAACCTGCATGTGCTGAAGCTTGTCCAACTGAGGGATGTATTGTATGGAGTGATTGTGCAGAAGGTGCAACTTGCTCTGACAGTAGAGGTGAAGCAGGGGAACCTGTAATCGAATAATATTCAATAATATTAAGTCTCGTAATTTTCGAGGCTTTTTATTTTTACTTCTTTTTTTCTACTTTTTTTGGTATAATTATTTCTCAATTTAAAATGCCTATAATATGCGCAAAAATTTAAGGAGCAATTATGCAACAAACTCTTTCTATAATAAAACCTGATGCAGTTAAAAAAAATGTGATTGGAAAAATCATTGATAGATTTGAATCAAATGGATTAAGAATTGCAGCTATGAAAAAATTACAATTAAGCCACAATGATGCTGAAAAATTCTATGCAGTTCATGCTGAAAGACCTTTCTTTAAAGATTTAGTAGAATTTATGATAAGTGGTCCAGTGGTAGTTATGGTTCTTGAAGGTGAAAATGCAGTAGCTAAAAATAGAGAACTTATGGGTGCAACTAATCCAAAAGAAGCGGCTGAAGGAACAATCAGAAGAGATTTCGCTGATAGTATTGATGCAAATGCAGTTCACGGAAGTGATTCATTAGAAAATGCTAAAATTGAAATTAGTTTCTTTTTCGCTGAAAGAGAGATTGTTTAATTGAAAATCGAACTTAGAAAAGTCCCTTTTAATAAAAGTGATTTTGAAACAAGTTTGAATAATGTAGTTATGAAAGGTAGTTTTTATAAAGAAACTCCTAACATAGCTAAAATTGAGGCCATTTTAAGTGGTGAAGTTGAAGTGGAATGTGTAAAATGTTTAAAACCTTTTACAAAAAAAATAGAAGAAAAATTAAAACTTATTATCACAGATAGAGTTTATAGTGGTTTTGATAACGAATATGATGTTATTGAAATTAATTCTAATATTATTGATTTTGATGATATAATTACATCTGAAATTGAGTCAGTAAAATTAGAATATAATAATATTTGTGAAAAATGTAAAGAATCTAATTTAGATTTAGAAATTTAATTAAGGAGAATAATATGGCAGTTCCTAAGAGAAGAGTAACGAAAACAAGAGCAGCAAAAAGAAGAACACACTACAAATTAAAAAATGTAGCAACAGTTGTTAAATGTCCTAGCTGTGGTGCTTTCAAACAACCTCATACAATTTGCCCAAGTTGCGGTGAATATTAATGGTTAAAGTTGCTATTGATGCAATGGGTGGGGACTTCGG
The DNA here is from genome assembly GCA_030826765.1 of Nautiliales bacterium. GTDB lineage: Bacteria > Campylobacterota > Campylobacteria > Campylobacterales > JAADDX01 > JAUUDM01. The sequence continues at coordinate 1,737 of JAUUDM010000018.1, read as the reverse complement.
TCCTAAACCTATAGTAGAAGGGGTAGTAGAAGCGCTCAAAGTAAAAATTTTTGAACCTATACTTGTAGGGGATGAACAAGAAATTAAAAAATACCTTCCAAAAAAATATCATAATAAAGTTAGTTTTATAAATAGTAGTGATTATATTAAAATGCATGAGCATGCAACTGATGCTTTAAGAAGAAAAGAATCATCTATTTATAAAGCTATAAATTTAGTGAAACAAAAAGAAGCTGATGCAGTAGTAAGTGCAGGACACAGTGGTGCTACTATGAGTTTAGCAACTTTAAGAATTGGTAGAATTAAAGGTATTAAAAGGCCTGCTATTGCTACTTTTATGCCTACAATTAAAAGAAATCATACATTAGTTTTGGATGTTGGTGCAAATGTAGATAGTGATAGTGATAATTTATATCAATTTGGACTAATGGGTGAAATTTATTCAAGGGAAGTTTTACATCATACTGAACCTAAAATAGGGCTTTTAAGTAATGGTGAAGAAGATGTAAAAGGAAATGCTGTTACAAAAGAAGCTTTTACAAAACTTAAAAGTCAATCTTCATTTATTGGAAATGTAGAAGGTAATGATATTTTCAAAGGAAATGTAGATGTTGTAGTTTGTGATGGATTTGTAGGTAATATTTTACTAAAAACAAGTGAAGGTGTTGCTGATACTATAGTAACTTTAATAAAAGAAGAAGTTAGAAAATCTGGACTTATGAGTAAAGTTGGGGCACTTCTTATGAGAAAAGTTTTCAAAGTTCTTAAAAAATCAATAGATTATGCTGAATATGGTGGAGCCCCACTTTTGGGTGTAAATGGATGTGTAATTATAAGTCATGGAAAAAGTAATTCAAAAGCTATTAAAAATGCCATTTTTCAAGCAATTAATTATACAGAATCAGATATTACATCAAAAATAGAATTAAAAATTAAAGGCGAATAATGTATGCTAAATTTTCTTCAGTTGGAGCCTATGTTCCTCAAAGAGTAGTAACAAATAAAGATTTAGAAAAAATTGTAGATACAAGTGATGAATGGATAACTCAAAGAACAGGAATTAAAACAAGACATTTTGTAGATAATGAAGTAACATCTGATTTGGCTTATGAAGCTGCTAAAATAGCAATAAAAAGAGCAAATTTAGAGCCAAATGATATTGATATGATTATTTTAGCTACTATTTCTCCAGATTATTTTGCTATGCCTTCAACTGCTTGTGTTGTTGCAGATAAACTTGGAATTACAGCGCCAGCTTTTGATATTACAGCAGCTTGTACAGGTTTTATTTATGCACTAGCTCAGGCTAAAGCTTTTATAGAAAGTGGTATGAATAAAAATGTATTAATTATTGGAGCTGAAACTTTAAGTAAAATAGTTGATTTTAAAGACAGAACTACTTGTGTTATTTTCGGTGATGGTGCTGGAGCTGCTGTTATAAGTGCAACAGAAGATAAAAGTGAAGCAATAATTGATATTGATATAAATGCAGATGGTAAATATCAAGATTATTTAATTACACCTGGACGTGGTGTTAAATATGGATGTGATACAGAAGAAATTTATATCAAAATGAAAGGAAATGAAACTTTTAAAGTTGCGGTAAAAACACTTTCACAATCAGTTAGAGATATTTTAAAAAGAAATAATATGACAAGTGATGATTTAACTTGGTTTGTGCCTCATCAAGCAAATTATAGAATTATTGATGCAGTAGCACGTGCAATTAAAATGCCT
>JAUUDM010000013.1 GCA_030826765.1 Nautiliales bacterium | reverse complement strand
CCATCTTTTTTCATAGATTGTTGATATAGAATTTGAATCAAGAGTTAAATCACTACATACCAAATATAATTTACCTATACTTCCATCTTTGTTTTTAAAGACTCGGCAAACAATGATAATTTCTTTATCATATCCCCTTAAGTAGCCTCGTATAGATTCTTTATCTGATAACTGCAATGAATTAATTGGTACAAATTTCCCTTTATATTTATCATCTAAATTTTTAGCAAATAATCTATTGCTTTTAATAGCTGCTATAAACTCTTTATTTTTTTTTACAATATGTTCAAAATTTTCACTAGATGCAAACCAACTATCCATTAGTACATATTTGAACTTCAAATTATTAGATATTATTACATTAAACATATCTCTTAATAGCTCATTTTTAGTTGTTTTAGATTTTCTTCTTGTTTTTCCTGTTTTATCATCTTTATACTCTATTGTCTTTTTTATTATCTCAAATGCCACTGGTATAGATGTATTATTACCATAATAAAGTGCATTCAAAATATTTAATCCTTTTACAGTTCTTCCCTTTGTATGGTCATAGTGATAACATATAATATCATTTTCATTTATCCATTTCTTTTCTTGTATAGTATCATCAAATATTAAACATCCATCTTCGCTTTCTATTTCTCTTACTGTCTTTTTAACTTTCTGCCATAAATCTTTTGAAGTAAATTCATTGCTACTTAAAAATCTAGTTATTTTATCGTGACTTACTTCGCCTTCTGTCATATCAGATAATCCTGTTGCTGTTGCATACCAATTTTGGGATATTAGAAAATCTGTGTATAAATCTATATATTTCTCTCCTTTTTTCGCTTTATTTTCTGATGTTAATCGCAATTCTCTCTCCTATCATTGATATATTAGCTTGAAATTCATACTTAACATTATACCTTGAATTTTTTTATTTGCGTAAAGTCAGTTCATAATATTTTAATAGAATTAAATTTAGAAAGTTATTTTTAATTTTACTTTTAATAATTTTTTTTGGTAGCTTAATAAATATATCTCGAAAAAGAAAATAAATAGCATCTTTGTATCCAAAATTTGATATTCTAACTCTAAAATCTTCCTTTATTAATCTGAATGCAAATTTAACATTATCAGATATACCATCTTCTCGCATAAATACTAGATTATCTTTTATACATTTAAATCTATTCTCATAAGTTGTGATTTGTGATATCACAAAATCGTAATCCCCTGCAATAGAATAATCAGTATTAAAAATTTTATTTTTATAAATCAAACTTCTAACAAAAAGCGTTGGATGATTGATTGACATTCTTTTTCTTATATTAAGTGTATCTGATCCTTTTCTTAATACTATTTTTTTACAAGAAGTAATTATAGTCATATCGCCACAAATAAAATATGTATTCTCATCAATTCTATCTTTTATAATTTGCAAAGAATTTTTATCATAATAGTCATCAGAATTTATAATACCTATCCATTCGCCACTTGCAACAGCTATACCTTTATTCATAGCATCATAAATCCCCTTATCCATCTCACTCACCCAATAGTCAATTTTATCTTCATACTTTTTTATAATGTCCAAAGTCCCATCAGTACTTCCACCATCGATGATGATATATTCAACATTATCATAAGTTTGATTTATCACACTTTGTATCGTTTCTTCCAAATATTTTTCACCATTATAAACAACCGTGATAATACTTACCAGTGGCTTATCATCAAATGACTTTTTAAAATATCCTTTAGTGCGAAGTCCACCTTCACCTTTTCTGCCTTCCCCTTCTGGCAGAAATAAATAGGTTTCAAATTTGTCATCAGGATTACTTAATAATTTTGAATTTTGAATTTTGAATGCTGGATTGTTTATTTTAAATTTCAAATCCTCTCTTATTTTTCCATTTTTATCTAAAAACTTATTGTCAATTAATTTATAACATAATTTTGTAGTTGAGTAGTTTTCATTTAAACAAAATAACTTATTCATTTTCAATCTCTTTTTTCAAAACTAACATTAATGTTTTCAAATATTGATAAGAATCTTTTCTTTTTGTTATTTCGACTTTTGCTAATGATTTTAAAACATCAATTCTAAAGTAGATTTTTTCTATTAATTTTACATTAGTTTTTATATTTTTAAACCATTTTAAAAAATTTTTATTTTTAATTACAGTCTCATTAATATTTATTTCTTGCTCATCTATTATCTTTCTTATATCTATAAATGAATTTCTTATTGTTCGATAAAATTCTGTTTTAAACAATAAAATTAGTCTTATAAAATTAATTTTATTTTTACATTTTTCTATCTCATTTAGAATTGCTAAATTAAATTTTAACTCTCTGTATAAGTTATCCTTCAATACTCTTTGAATTTCTCGGTTTTTACTAAATTTTTCATACAACTCAAATCCAAACTTTACAGTTTCTATCATATATATATCCTTTTTTTTAATGCTGGAATATATGAATTTGTTAATGAAAAATATTTTTTACCTTGACTTTCACCAAACTCAATCAAGTCATTTAAAAACTTACAATGTTCCTCGTAATAATCTTTGTAATCTCTATCTCTAAAAAAAGATGGATGAATCTCAAATACAGTTTGCATTAAATCATTAAACTGTGCCGACTGACTATGTTGCCAGAAATATTTTTCATTAGGATTTCTTCCATCTGCTCCTATTATATTAATTTCATTTGCAATAGTAGATGCAATAGGTAATATATATAAAGTTAAAATATTTGCCGTACCCTTTACCCAAAATTTTTCTAAAGTTGGAAAATTGAATTCTCCCTTTTTATGTTTCATTCCAATTATCCTATCTTCTAATTCTGGATAATGTGCTAATAATAATGCAACAGTATATTCTGGAACAACAATAAATGGTTTATATTTGTTATATATTTTTAACACTTCATCTCTAAATACAGCAGAATATTCACATGGACTAAAATGAAATACCGGATCAGCAAAAACTAACAAATCAGGACCGCCAATATATTCTATAAAATCATAATTTTTGACTGTGCTATTACAAATTACCTTAAAAGAATCCTCTTCATAATTAAATTTTTTATAATTATCAAATGACGGACCTGTTACAAAACAATAAGCTTTCTTTTTATGCTTATTTGCTTCTAACATTTTTGAAAAATTGCATATACTTAATCTATTAATCTCCTGTTTTTCTCCAACTGAAAGAGTCCTTGAATAGCCTGACTGCAATAGCCACCCCTCAGAGGTAGAAAAATAATTTTTATCTAAAATATCTGTTTTATAAAGTTTAAATGGATTTGATTTTAAGATAGCTTTTGCATCTATATAAAAAATTAAATCCGCATTAGAATTAAAATCTTTCGTTAAAATAATGTGTTCTATATTTTTTTTTAAATAATTTCTCTGAAATTTTACTTTATCAACTTTTTTTAAATCATAATTTAACAAATCCTTTGTAACAGTAATATATATTTTTAAATCATCTTTTTTAGGAAAAGCCCAAGCAAGCTTATTAGCTATCTCTGCAAGCTTTTCTTCTGTTTCAATGGGCGGATATATAGATATTGATTTTATATGTTGTTTTTCATACCTTAATATTAATCTTTCTATCTTTCTAAAACCTTTATATAAAAAATTTATTTTTTCTCTTTTTTGTATCGCTTTTATATCTCTTTTCCCATATGCTATTTCACTCATTTTTTTATTTTACCTCCATTTTAAGCAACCACGGTATTTTTTCAAACTTATTTACATCAATAATTGTAATTATTGCAACTATAGTGTAAGCTATTAAAGTTGCGTAGGCAGCTCCATCTATTCCATATTTAGGGATTAATATATAATTCATAATTGCATTTAAAATCCCTGCAGATATAGTGATAAAAGCTATACGGTAATTTTTGCCTAAATTATAATGATATCCTATAAATAATTTTCTTACTGATTCAAAAGTTAATCCAAGGGCTACTATTGGTACAATTGGATAAGCTTCATGAAATTTTATATTTACCATAATATTAAAAATAAAAGGTGCCACCCATACAAACACACCATACATTAAAAAACTACCTAAAATATACAAATATATGAACTTTAATATTTTAATTTTTGTTTTAACTGTAGCATCTTTCATTTTTTTATAAAACTCTGGTGACCATACTTTTAAAAGTGCATCATGTATTACTCCAAGTAAAGCACCAATAGTATAGCCTATGCTATAAAGGCCTGTAGCTTCAAATCCAATCATATTACTGATAAAAACTCTATCTATGCTACCCATCAAAACAAGTCCAAGTACGTGTAAAGTAAGTGGTGATAAGTATTTAAAAAGATAAATTTGCTTATCTATGTCGTAATTTATTACTATATATCTCTTACGAATTAAGTAATACAAAGCAAATATTGAGAAAGCTAATATAACTAAAAAGTCAGCAAAAAATTTACCTTCCCATCCCATTCCAAAAAATATAATAAGTAATAAAACTAAGCTTGCTGATAACGTAGTCTTGCTTAATTGATAAATAAAATAGCAATAAGCTTTTTTTTCAATCTGAAATATTGTTTCCAATAACTCATTAAATACTGATAAAAATCCCATAAAAGTAATCAAAATAAAAATATATATACTTAATTCATTAAAAAATGCATGCCTTACTATAATTAAAACTATTCCCACAATAATTGCTGAATAAAGAGTTACAAAACATATATTATAAATATATTTAGCAACCTCTTTTTTATCAAGTTGTGAACCTTTAACTATTATAAACAAAGAAGGTCTAAGCCCTACAAATATGCTTGAAATTGAAAAAATAGCTGAAATTAAACCAAGAATTCCATAGTCTTTTTTTGAAAGATATGCTGTAAAAAGTGGCAATAATAAAAAAGGTACTGCTTTTGAAACAATGGTTGAAAAAGTATAAATCAATGAATTAGTAATTTGCATTTTATACTTTTTAATCATAAATTTCCTTTTTTAAAACTATCTATGATAATCATTATATTTGGATAATAGTTTATTATTATAACCATAAAAAGCTATTTGATTTTTTTGGGCTACTACATAGTCATTTATAGAATCACCTATTAAAATTGTTTCTTTTTTATTATATTTGTTATTTTTTAAAATATCTTTCACAATCTCGTATTTATTCCGTGGTGAGCCATTTATACTTAAAAAATATTTTGTTAATTCTAACTTATCACAAATATAGTTTAAATCATTTTCATCTGCACCAGAAGCTATATGCATATTATATTTTTGATAATTTTCTTTTATAAAATCTATTGCATCTTTGATAATATATTTTGGATTTGTTAGTTCTTCTTTTGTTAGTTCTGAATATCTATTTGCATATTTAAGTATCTCATCTTCTGAAACATTTTGAAACAATATCTCCTCAAAAAAATATTTTATCTTTATATATCTTGATTTACCACCATTTAGCAAATGATACTCTATCAACTTTTCAACTCTATCATCAGAAAATTCTTCAAAAAGTTTTCTAAATGCTTCTGTTTTAACTGGAACAGAATCAAGTATTACCCCATCAAAATCAAAAATAATATTTTTTATATTTTTTTGTTTTAAAACTTTTTCAAATTCTTTCATTCAATTTCTCCTACTATAGTACAAGGAATCCCATCACATTTACTTATTCTAAGAGGTGCTACAATCATAGTTCTTACTCTATTTTTTTGAGAAATTTTTCGTAAATCCATATCCTCAATCAACAAAATAGGTTTTTCAGGATTTAAAAAAACTTTATGAACTTCTCTTCCAATCATTCTATTTGCAAAACTTGATACTGAAATACTATCAAAACCAAACACTCTAACCTTTGGAAAATTTTCTCTTATATAATAAGCAACTTCTGGATGAAAACCATAATTTTTTTTCCAAAATATTTCCTCTTTTCTTTTATAACAAATACCAGTTTTTACTATAATTGAGTCATAACTATCTTTATTATTAATTTCTTTTAATAAATCTATCAATTCATCTTTTATTACCAATTCATTTGGATTTAATTCTAAAAACAATACATTACTAAAATAAAAATATTCTACATCAAAATCCCCTATTGTCTGACCATTTTCATAAAAATGATATGGCATATCAATATGAGTTCCTATATGAACAGTCGTTTCAATAAAACTGTCATTTGCAACATCTCCATTTAAAATACTTGATTTTTTATATAAATTAAATTTATTTCTATTACCATAAGTAGGTGTATTTTCATCTAAAACATATGACAAATAAAATTTTTTAGCCATTTTTATTTCTTTCTATATCATTTAAACAATCTAATAATCCTTGCCCCATGTCAATATGGGGATTTGCTATAAGTTTTTTACTTCTTTTTGGTGTAAAAGAATATGGTGTATATTTATAGTGATTATGATATCCATCTTTTTTCAAAATAATTTTAATATTACCTCCCATCATTTCTTTTATCATTTCAAATAATTCTTTTCTTTTCATTCTTTCATAGCCAGTAAAAATCAAATGCTCATTTATCAATTTTTCATCTTCAATTATATCCACGCTTAACTTAGCGACATCTTCCACATGAATATAATCTCTAATTTCTTCTCCATCTCCACTATGTTCAATTTTTTCAGTTTCATAAGCTTTTTTTAACAAATTATAAATATAATTATTATAGAAATCTCTATCTCCGTAAACTGAACCATACCTAATAATAGTAAATTTCAATCCAAATTTTTTACAATATTCTTCTACTAATTTTTCAGATGTTAATTTACTTATACCGTAAAAAGAGCCTTTATCACTCATTGCATATGCACTACTAGCATATATAAATCTTTCTATTTCGTTTTGTCTTGCTGCTTCCAAAATATTAAGATTACCTAGCACATTTAATTTTACTGTCGTAACAGGATCTGTAATAGCATCATCTAAATTTGCATATCCTGCAAAATTATAAACTATATCTACTTTTGAAACCAGTTCATTAACTCTTTCTGTATCTAAAATATCACACTTTTCAAATATTTCCTTCGGAATATATTTAGAATATTTAATGTCAGCCGCAATCACTTCATATTTTCTTCTCAATAACTCTTCAACTACATAACTTCCAATAAATCCTGCTCCCCCAAATACAATAACTTTTTTACTCATAACCAAAAACCTCATTTTTTAATGGCAAATTATTTTTAAATCTAATTACTTCTTCAACAGCTTGAACTTCCATATCTTTTCTACTTTCTACTGTAGAAGCCCCCATATGACAAGTAAGTATACAATTTTCTAAGTCTTTTAATTTACCATTATATGGTTCGTCTTCAAATACATCTACTGCTGCACCAGAAATTATATTTTCTTTTAATGCTTTATATAAATCATTTTCATTAACAATACCACCTCTTGCAGTATTTATCAAAATACTGTTTTTTTTCATTAAAGACAACTCTTTTAAGGAAATATAATTTTTTGTATCATTTTTTAAAGGAATATTTATAGATACAATATCACTACTTTTTAAAAGCTCTTCTTTTGAAACAAATTTTACTTTATATAACCTACCAAAAGCAATATCAGGCTCAATATCATGAACCAAAAATCTAACATTAAAACCACTTAACAAATGAACTAAACTTTTTCCAATTCTCCCCATTCCAATTATTCCTACAGTTTTCCCATAAAGTAGCATTCCCATATGTCTATGCCATATATTTTTATATTTTAAATTATAATTTGTCTCGCTAATCTTTCTGGCTACATCTAAAATCAATCCAACACAAAGCTCAGCAACAGCTATAGTAGGAGCATCAGGAGTATAAGTTACTCTAACATTATATTTTTTACATAAATCAAAATCAATTCCATCAAGACCAATACCTACTCTTGCAATTAATTTTAAATTAGGATTATTTTTAAATACTTCTTCAGTAATTTTTTCAGTCCCAGCAATTAAAATATCGCTATTATCTAAATCTTTGACTAACTCTTCTGAAGTTATTTTCCTCCCAAAATTATTAAGCTTAACCTCAAATCCATTTTCTTTTAACATCTTCATAGGAAGTTCTGAAGTTTTAGAAAAAGGATGAGTAGATATATAAACTTTCATGAGTTTTGCTCCTTTTTAATTTCTTTCATACCATCTATTGCTAAATCTCTCATAAAAAAATAATCAATTCCATATGCTAAAAAAGTACAACCTTCTTTTATTTTTTGTTTTAATTTTTCCGGGTTAGTATCTACTACATGAAATCCTGATGGAATATTATATTCTTTACATTTATCTAAGACCTTTTGCACTGCTTTTTTAACATCATCTCTTTCAAATTCACCAGGATATCCCATGCTTCCTGACAAATCATAAGGACCTATAATTGTTCCATCTATCCCTTCAACTTGGAGTATTTCTTCAATATTATTAACTCCATCTATATGTTCTATCTGGACAATTATTAGCAATTCTTCTTCTACCCATTTTTTATATTCTTCAAACTTAACTCCATACTTAGAAGCTCTATATAACCCTACTCCTCTTTTTCCATTTGGAGGATATTTAGCAAATTCTACTGCTTTAACAGCATCTTCCTTTGAATTAACCATAGGAATAATAATACCATCAGCTCCAATATCTAGAACCTTTTTTATAATTACTTCTTCATTTTTACTTACTCTAACTAATGCTTTTATACCATTAGCCTGAATAGTAGTAATCAAGTTTTGAGCTGTATTTATATCTATAGAAGTATGCTCCATATCTATGACCAACCATTCAAATCCTGCAAGAGCCATTACTTCAACACTTATAGGATGACCTATCATTATCCAAGAGCCAATTGTTAATTCATTGTTTTTTAATTTTTCTTTTAAACTTTTCATTTAATTTCCTTAAATATTTTATCTCTATTCTGATATAAAATTTCAGCTAATATAAAATCCTCAGGTTCATCTATATCAACAGCTTCTAATTTATTTACTTCAAAGATCTGAGGTTTTAATCCAATTCTTCTATTGCCAGCATTTTTAAAAGATTCTTTAGAAAAAATATAAAAGTTTGAATTTTCTTCATATAACGGTTCTAAATCCTGAGTTCTTAAAAGTTCTTTTGGATTATGATTTATAGGATTAGCATTTTTATCATAAAATCTTGTTTGAACTCTTGTAACTGAAAATAAAGAATCATACTTCTCTAAATTTTCAAAATATGTTTCAATTGCTTTATCCAATGTTTCTACTCTTAAAAGAGGATTGGTACTATGAGTTTGTAAAAAATGATCTCCATTAACCTTGCTTAAATCATAATTTATTATTACATTCATAGAAACATCACCGCCTTGAATTTCTTTTGGTCTGTCAATAATTATTACACTTTCTCCAAAATTTTTTTTTGCATCCTCTGTAATAATTTCACTATCAGTATTAATTACAACTTTTTCTATATATTTAGACTTCAGCAATGTGTGCATAATTGCATGATATAACGGTCTATCATTAAAATCTCTCATATTTTTATTTGGAACTCTTTCTGAATCTCCCTTCATTGGAAGTAATGCTATTAATTTCATTTTTTACCCTTTTGCATTTAATTTTATATTTATTTTCTCACCTTATACCTTTAAAACCATCACACATCAATCCAACATCCATAGCTCCTACTCTCTACCTGCTACCCTCTACTTGCTACTCGCTTTTCAAAATTCCCCATTCATAATTTAAAATTCAACATTACATCAAATACCAACTATACACCCTTCTAATTCCATCTTCCAATTCCACTTTATGTTTCCAACCTAAATTATGAAGTTTTGATGGATCAGTAAGTTTTATAATTGTTCCATCCGGTTTATCAGTATTAAAATAAAGTTCACCTTTGAAGCCTATAACTTCTTTTATAAGCTCTGCGAGTTCTTTGATGCTTATATCTTTGCCGGTTCCTATGTTTATGTGAGTGTTTCTTATTTCTTTATTTTTATAATCATATGTATCTTTAAAGTCTCTATTTTCCATAATAAACACACAAGCATCAGCCATATCTTCACTCCATAAGAATTCTCTTCGTGGTTTTCCACTTCCCCATATTTCTATTCTAACAGAGTTAGAATTAATTGAGAATTGAGAATCAAGAATTGAGAATGAAATACCATATTTATTCAGCTTTTCTACAATTTCTTCATTTGAGCTATTTCCATCGATACCTTCTATTGGATTTTTATTTAAATCTTCTTTTATAGCATCCCAATTATTTTCTTCTAAACATTTACCAAGATATATCTTTCTTATAAGTGCAGGCAGTACATGCGACTTTTCTAAGTCAAAATTATCATTTGGACCATAAAGATTTGTTGGCATTACACTTATAAAATTTGTACCGTATTGGATATTATAAGATTCACACATTTTAATACCTGCTATTTTTGCGATTGCATAAGGTTCATTTGTATATTCAAGTTCACTTGTAAGTAAATACTCTTCTTTCATAGGTTGTGGTGCATTTTTGGGATATATACACGTACTTCCTAAAAATAAAAGTTTTTTTACTCCATTGAGATAACTTTGATGAATTATATTATTTTGAATAGCAAGATTTTCATAAATAAAATCAGCTCTATAAGTATTATTTGCAATAATTCCACCAACTTTTGCAGCAGCAAGTATAACATACTCTGGTTTTTCAGTTTCAAAAAACTTAGCTACTGCTTGTTGATCAGTAAGGTCTAGTTCTTCGTGAGTTCTATATATTAAATTTGTATAACCTTTTGACTCTAAATTTTTAACTATAGCACTTCCTACTAACCCTCTATGCCCTGCTATATATATTTTACTTGTTTTATTCATTTTCATACTCTTTTATTCAAAATAACTCATAATTTTATATCCACCTTCTTTTAGGTAAACATCTTTTCTCATTAATTTTAAATCTGATTCCATCATATCATGTACAAGATCTTGAAGATTATATTCTCTATTCCACCCTAATTTTTGTTCTGCTTTTGTAGGATCTCCTAAAAGTAAATCAACTTCTGTAGGTCTAAAATATCTCGGATCTACACCTACTACTTCTTGACCAACTTTTAAATGAGAAAGATCAAGATTGTGTTTTTTTGCTTTTTCTTCATCCAAAGAATCAATAACACCTTTTTCATCTATACCTTTACCTTCAAATCTAAGGTTTATACCTACATATCCAAATGCAAATTTTACAAAATCGCGAACAGCTGTAGTTTTACCTGTTGCAATTACCCAATCTTCTGGTTCATCAGCTTGAAGAATCATCCACATCATTCTTACATAATCTTTTGCATGTCCCCAATCTCTTTTTGCATCTAAATTTCCAAGATAAAGTTTATCTTGAAGTCCAAGAGCTATTTTACTTGCTGCTCTTGTAATTTTTCTAGTTACAAATGTTTCTCCTCTCACTGGTGATTCATGATTAAATAGTATTCCATTACATGCAAACATACCATAAGCTTCTCTATAGTTTACTGTTATCCAATAAGCATACATTTTTGCTACTGCATATGGGCTTCTTGGATAAAATGGTGTTTTTTCATTTTGAGGAGTTTCTTGTACTTTACCATAAAGTTCAGAAGTTGATGCTTGATAAATTTTTGTTTTTTTCTCTAATCCTAAAAGTCTCACTGCTTCAAGCACTCTAAGTGTCCCTGTACCATCTGCATTTGCAACATATTCTGGAGTTTCAAAACTAACTGCTACATGACTCATAGCTGCTAAATTATAAATTTCATCTGGCTTAGTTTCTTGAATAATTCTAGTTAGATTCATAGAATCTGTCATATCACCATAATGAAGAATAAAGTTTCTATTTTCCACATGTGGATCTTGATAAAGATGATCTATTCTATCTGTATTAAACAAAGAACTTCTTCTTTTGATACCATGAACAATATAACCTTTTTTAAGCAAAAACTCTGCTAAATAACTTCCATCTTGTCCTGTTACTCCTGTAATAAGTGCTACTTTTTTTTCAGCCATTTTATTTATTCTCTCCTCTTTTAAAATCATCATCAAGTCTAATAATATCATCTTCACCAGTATATTCACCAACTTGAGCTTCTATCAGTACAACTGGAATTTTTCCTTCGTTTGAAAGTCTATGAATTTCACCCATTTTTATATATGTTGATTCATTTGGTCTTATAAGTTTTGTTTCATCTCCAACTGTTACTGTTGCAGTACCACTTACTACTATCCAATGTTCATTTCTATGAAAATGTTTTTGAAGACTTAATCTTTTACCTGGTTTTACTTCAATTCTTTTTATTTTATAACCATCACTATCTTCTAATACTGTATAAGTCCCCCACGGTCTATGACCTGTTAGATGAATATTAGTAAGTTCACTTTTTTGCTTTTTTAATTTTGCTACTACTTTTTTAACTTTTTGTGAAGAACCTTTTTTTGAAATTAAAAGTGCATCTGGAGTATCTATTATTATTAAATCTTCAATATCAATGGTTGCTATTTTTCTTTCATTTCCATATACTAAATTGTTTTTAGAGTCTATTGAGATATGATTTTGGTTTAGTGTGTTATTATCATCATCTTTTGATAATTCATCATAAAGAGCATCAAAGCTACCTAAATCACTCCAAGAGATATCAGAAGGCACTACTTTTACTTTTTTTGATTTTTCCATTACAGCATAATCGATAGAGTCTTCAGGGATATTCATCATGTCATTATGTTTTATTCTTATTAAATCATTATCAAAAGAGGCATTTTTATATGCTTCAACACATGCATCATAAATTTCAGGAGAATATTTTTGTAATTCTTCTAAAAACACTCCCGCTTTAAAACAAAACATACCACTATTCCAATAATAATTACCTAACTCTAAATATTTCTTAGCAGTTTCTAAATCTGGTTTTTCATGAAATGCTTTCACATTAAAACTATCTGCTTCAATATAACCAAATCCAGTTTCAGCAAATGTTGGCTTAATTCCAAAAGTCACCAAATTATCTTGCTTTGCTAACTCTTTAGCTTTTTCAATAACTTTTTGATATTCTATTTCATTTTTTATTAAATGATCTGATGGAGTAACTAATACTACCTCTTCTTTATCTAAGGCTAAACAAGTCAATGCAATTGCTGGAGCTGTATTCCTTCCAATAGGTTCAAGCAAATATTTATTATTTTCTTTTTGAAGTTCTTCAAGTTGGTCTATAGCTAAAAAATATTGCTCTGCATTAGATACAATAAATTGACTGTCACATAATTTAGAATTTCTTTCAAATGTAAGCTGGAAAAGTGATTTATTACCAAATAATTTCACAAATTGTTTTGGCATAAGGGTTCTGCTTATTGGCCAGAGTCTCGTTCCACTCCCCCCTGCTAATATTATTCCTTTCAAACTATTTTTCCTTTTTATTTTCTACAACTTATTTTTATATAACAAAATTATACTCAAATATAACTACTAAATCAATAAAATTTATAGATTTTTTATATTATTTATTTTACCCCCCCTAAATTTTGGGAAAAACAAATGATTTGTTCTTAATAAATTTTACCTTGCAAATATTTCCATTCAAAATCTTCTTTTATAAATTCACTTTTTTCGTGTAAAACATAATCATCAATATAAGCTTTAAATTCCACCATATTTT
>JAUUDM010000020.1 GCA_030826765.1 Nautiliales bacterium | reverse complement strand
TTTAACATCACTTCTTTCTGCTAAAATCCCTACAAATGGATTTAAAAGTGCTGGAAATCTTCTAACAATTTCAAAAAGTGAACTCATAGCCAAAGTAATTCCAAATTTTTCAATAATAAGTGGTAAAAGTGGTGCTAAAAAAGAAGAGTAAATATCGTGAGTAAAGTGGGCAAACGAAATCGTCGCCACTTGAATTTTGTCAAACTTTTTCATTATTTTATAGAGCAAGTTCCAGTTGTAATTCTTTGAAGCTCGTTATTTACAAGTTTTTTGATGCTTTCTTCAACTGTAACTGATTCTCTATCTACATATACGCTAAGCCCTGCTTTTGCAAAACCCTCTGCTGGATTTTGACCAATCCCAACTACGATTAAAGCATCTGGATTTAGTGATAAAATATTAGCAACTGCATTTCCACAAGCATTTGAGTTATGTCCTGGATTTTTAATACCTTCTACATCTACAATTTCACCATTTTCATCTGTTGTAATGATTGTATAAAAAGGAGCTTTTCCAAAATGTGCTCCCATTTTTGATAAATATCCGTTATTTTCACCCGTTGGTATTACTATTCTCATAAATTTCCTTTTTTTTAATATTTTAAAAGTATATCAAAATATTGTATATCTAAAATGGACAAATCCTAAAATAGATTCCATATCTTTTACAACTTTTTCCATAATTAAAGATCTATGTGTTCCACTCATCATTCTTGTAAGTAAATATCCGTTCATTAAACCGATTACAACTTTTCCGTCACTTTTTTCATAAACTGCTATACTAAGAGGCATTTTAACTGCCATTTCTTTATCTACATCATTTTTTAGCATTTCATAAGAATACTCTGCATTACAAAATTTAATAATTTTTACTTTTCCAACATCTTTATTGGCATATTTTTTTATCTCTTCTTCTTGATTAACAATATTTGTAACATGCCAACCTTTTTGAGAATTTATTCTATTTACCAATAAATTAACTGTTTTATCAAAACTATAATTTACCGGTATTTCTTTAAAAAGCATACTAATAGAAGCTTCCTTCATAAAAAATCCGGCCAAAAAAACTCCAAAAGCCAATCCTAAAATTAGCCCTGCTATCAATCCTCTTTTCATTATTCTTTCTCCTCTATACAAATTTTGTGTTCATTCATCGCTTTAATAGTCCTTTGTGTTACATATAAAATCACAATAGTAGTAATTGAAAGTAAAACATATCCAAACCAATAAAGTAATTCAGTATGATACGCCGAATACAATAAAATTGTCGCAATTGTTATTGCAGCTAATGGGAATGTATAAGCCCACCAGGAAATAAAAAACTCTTTAAAATCAAATATTTTAATTGCAAAAACAAGCAAAATAAAAGTAATTAAAGCCAATGAATATAAAATCATACTAAACATATCTATACTTCCAAATGTAATTCTAAAATAACTAATAAATCCAACCGCTGGCGGTGCTATAAAAATAAATAGTGTAGGAAGCAATTTTTTAGCTAATGGATGGTGAAAAATAATTCTATACATTACCATTGTAAAAAGCACCAACCAAAAAAACATTCCCATTGCAAAAAAGAAAATTGAAACAAAAATAGGTGCCGCGTCAACTCCTACAACTGGCACTAAAACATTCCCAACAATTGGGATAAACCAAGCAGGATTCATATGAACTTCTTTAAACTCCTTTGTAATCCAAAATTCAATTACATACAAAGCTAAATAGAGTTGTAAAGCTACTCCAATATACCAAAAAACAATAGAAATAGTTGGAGCATAATCATAATAAGCTATTGAAACAAGTAAAAAACTTATTGAAATTGTAGCCGTAAAACTACTTTTTATAGGATGATTAAACTCTTTTTTTACCTCATCTGGATACTTTAACCATTTATAAATATAAAAAGTAAATATCAAAAAAAACAAAATTGTATCAATTACTAATAAACCTTCATAAATAAAATATGGAGCATTTAAAAAATGATATGCTTTTGCAAATGCAATTGTAAGCCCCGAAATTCCCATAATTACAGCAAAAAGCTGTATAGGGAAAAATTTTAATTTGTCACTCATTTTTTACCTTTATTGTAAAGTTAATTCACCATTTGTATATTTTTCGTAAGCTTCTTTTAAAGTCATATTTTTTGCGCCAATATAAGTTTTTATATTAGTTTTTTTAATTAAATCAGCAACTTTTCCACCTGCACCATTTCCAGTAATAATAACATTTGCACCAAGTTCTGCTATTTTTTGAGCTGTTTGAAGCCCTGCTCCGTGTTCCATTGAAGAAGTATCATTTGCAAATGCTTCAAGTTTATCACTTTCTTCATCATAAACTACTAAATATTCTGCTCTTCCAAGTCTTTCATCCATTTGTGCATTCCAATCAGTTCCGTGTGCTGTAAACAGTATTTTCATATTTTATCCTTTTATATTTTTATTTTCTTGCCAATTCTTTTATTTTTTCCCAACTCTCTTTAATTAAGTTAGAAACTTCACTCTTTTCATCAAACTCTACAATCGGTTTCGCCTCGCTCATTGCTTTTGTAAAAGTAATATCATAAGGAAGTTTAGCTATAACTTCAATATTTTCCTTTTTACAAAATTCTTCGATTTCATTTGCTCTTTCTGTATTCAAATCAGCTTTATTGATAATACAACAACTTCTAATATGAAAAGTTTTTACCAATTGTTGAACTCTTTTCAAATCGTGAAGTCCTGAAACTGTCGCTTCTGTAACCAAAACTGCAACCATTGCACCACTTAATGATGAAATTACAGGACATCCAATCCCAGGACTTCCATCTACAACAATAAACTCTTTTTGTAAATTTTGAGCAAGTTCTTTTGCTTTCATTTTTACTTGACTTACAAGTTTTCCAGAGTTTTCAGCCGCAAATCCAAGTTTTGCGTGCACCATTTTACCATTATTCTTAATATTTGACACAAATACATCACCAGCTTTTTGAGTTAGCATTTCAATAGCACCATGTCCACAAACACGACTACAATACCAACATCCCTCACAGGCAATAGGATCAACTTTGTGAAAATCATCCATTTTAGTTATAGCATCAAATCTACAAACATTATAGCAATCACCACAATTTGTACATAAATCTTCACTTATAACTGCCACTTCGCCACTCATAAAGTCTTCTTGTTTTTCAAAGTCAGCACCAAGTAAAATATGCATATTTGCCGCATCCACATCGCAATCAGCAATAATTGCGTTCTTTGCTTCTAAATAAGCAAAAGATGCACTTAAACTTGTTTTTCCACTTCCACCTTTTCCAGAGATAACTACTATTTCTTTTGCATTCATTTTATCTCTCCTATAAATTTCACTATATCATCAAGTGAATTTTTAAAATGTGGGATTTTTTCATAAAGCAATTCACCTTTTGCATATGTTTTTGCTATCTCTTTATCATTTTGAATTTTTGCAATTATAGGAATATTCTCTTTTTTACAATACTCTTCGACTTGATTATCTCCAATTCCATATCTATTGATAACAACTCCAATTTTTTTGTTCAAAACTCTCATAGTTTCAACTGCCAAAACTAAATCGTTATATCCAAATGGAGTAGATTCTGTAATCAAAATAACAAAATCACTCTCTTTTGTAGCTTCAATTACTGGACAACTTGTCCCTGGAGGTGCATCAAAAAGTTTCAAAGAATCACTAAAATTTTCATTTACATAATCAATTGTTTGAGCAATTAATGGAACACTCATTTCTTGACCTAAATCGATTCTACCTTCTACAAAATCAAAATTTTTAGTTTTATAATGTGTGATTTCTCCAATTCTTTCAGGTCTCATCGGAAGTGAATCTGTCGGACACAACTCACTACACGCATAACAACTATGACACAATTGGGGATATACCAAAATTTCATCAAAAATTTTTGCTATTGCATTGAAAGCACAAACATCAACACATTTTCCACAAAGAGTGCAATTCTCTTTTTCCCAATGTGGCACCATTTTATTTGCAATTTTCGTCTCAACTTTATCTAATTTCAAAAATAGAGATGAATTAGGCTCTTCTACATCTAAATCTGCTAATACTATATTTTTCCCTTGACTTGCTAAATAAGAAGCAAGATTGCTAGAAAGAGTGGTTTTACCTGTTCCACCCTTTCCGCTGGCAATTGTTATTGTCATCTGTTTACACCTTTTCCTCTTCCTTGTCCTTTTCCATATCCTTCACCACTACCTTTGCAAGGATTTTGATTTTGGTTTCTTCTTCCTCCACCAATTCCAACTCCTTGACCTTGTCCATTTAATTTATTTAGATTTCTTCCTTGTCCTTGACCTCTTACATCAACAACTTCTTCATCTAAACAACTTCCATCTCTTCTTCTAAGACCAAGACCTCTTCCAAATCCGTTTCCATTTCCAAAACCTTGACCTCTTCCTCCAAAACCTCTATTTCCTCTACCAAGTCCTCTTCCTTGATTTCTTCCAAATCCTCTCATAATTTTCTCCTTATTTTTTATTCTATATTTATTGCTTTACCATTTAGTAAAGCATCTGTAATTTTTACTCTTGCATTCGATAAGATTCGACCAAATGTTGCTCTTGAGACTTCCATTTTTTCAGCGGCCGCTTCTTGATATAGATTTTCTATATCTGTAAGTCTCATAGCTTCCATTTCACTTGCCGTAAGAAATACTTCATCAAGTTCATTTGCTCTAACACCACAAGGCTTAAAGCATTTATGATTGAATCTTCCTCTAATTTTTCTTCTTACATATCTTGGCATCTTAAAATCCTTTTTGAACATATGTTCATAAACTCATTATATAACTTTTTTGAGCATATGTCAAGAAAAAATATTTTATAAAGAAAAAATAATCTCTTTTTCTAAATTATAAAGTTTGTATCTGTTTGATTTAAATTTTTCAGAAGTTTCAATATCAATTAGTTTAAAAAGCTCTTCTAAAACTCGTGCAGATTCCTCTGCTCTTTTTAGATTTGCAATAATTATACCTTCTAAATCTTTTCGATTTTGCTCACTTTTTGTAGAAGTTTTAAGAACATCATTAATTGAATCTCTATTTTGAAGTAACTCTTTTTGAGTAAGTGGAAGTTTTATATGTCTGAGAGCTTTAAGAGAAGAAGAGATATTTTTATCATTATAAATATAACGATAAATATCTTCTACTACCCTAATTCCTTCTTTGTATCTATTGATATTTGCATCAATAACCCTAAGAAGATTATTAGTCTTCGTCTCCACCAAAAATTCCTAAAATTTGAAGAAGTGAAATAAATAAGTTAAAGAAATCTAAATAAAGTGCTATCGCTCCTTCGATTGGACTTCCATAATTTCCTTGGATTACATTTTGTGTATCATATAAAATAAAGAAACTAAATAACACACTACTAACAACTGCAATTGCTAATTGAAGCATAGGTGAATGGAAAAACAGATTTAAAAGACCAGCTACAACTACAATAATCAAAGTAATAAATAGCATTTTACCCATAGTTGTATAATCTTTTTTTGTATTCATAGCAAATAAACTAAGCCCACCAAAAGCAATAGATGTAAGTAAAAATGCTTCACCTACAATTCCACCCATTCCTCGACCAACATAAGCATTTAAAAGTGGAGAAATAGTCAAACCACTTACGAATGTAAAAGCAAAAAGCATTGCTAAATTAATTCCGGGTTTATCTTTTACAGCATATACCCCAAATAAAAGTGCAAATTCTAAAATCACAACTCCCCAAAATCCAAATCCACCAGCTGGCATAAAACTCATACCTAAATATGCCCCAACTGCTCCACCAATTAAACTACCTGCAAAAAGTTGGTAAGTTTGTTTAATAAATTCATTTACTCTTACTTTTGATTCTTCTTGATAACCAACTTTATCATTTATGTAATTTCTGTCATATAACCCCATTAAATCTCCTTTGATTTAAATTTATTAATTTTTCAAAATTATACTTAAAAAAAATGAATAAATTATGAAAACAGAAAAAACTTAAAAAAATATTTAAATTTAAGTTTTTTTTAAGTTTTTTTTACTATAATTTCATTCCACAAACAAAATGTTTGTAACTAATCCCCGATAGCTCAGCGGTAGAGTAGGTGACTGTTAATCACTTGGTCACTGGTTCGAATCCAGTTCGGGGAGCCATTTATTAATTGATAATTAACAATTGATAATGACTAATTCTTTAAAACTCCCTTTTTAAATTCTACAATATTAACAATTTCATTTTTAATTATTTTTCTTTGTAAATTTTTAATTCTCAATTTTCCATTATCAATTATCAATCTCTTTTGCTATAATTCCATAAAAAACTAAGGATTATTTATG
>JAUUDM010000002.1 GCA_030826765.1 Nautiliales bacterium | reverse complement strand
GGAGAAATTGGTCCTGATATTCAAAGAAATAAATTAGTTTTTTATAATGAAACTTCGTTGCCAGTTATTATGAAGGAAAAATAGTGAGAGAACAAATAAAAATTCAAATACTTCAAAATCTTTTAACAATTGTTACACAAAAATATGATTATTTTACTTCTTATCAAGAAACTTTAATAGAAGAAAATTTTCAAAAAGCTATAAAAGACCCTTTAACAGGACTTTATAATAGAGCCTATTTAGAAGATATTGGAAATAAGTTATTAACTGAAGCTAAAAGAGAAAAATTTGTGGTTTCCTTAGCATTTATAGATTTGAATAATTTTAAGTCAGTAAATGATGTTTATGGACACGAAAAAGGTGATGAAGTTTTAAAAGAAGTTGCAAAAGAGTTAAAAAATTCATTTAGAGATTATGACATTATTGCAAGATTTGGAGGAGATGAATTTATTATTTTAATAAAAATTCCAAAAGCGAGTTTTGGTTTAGAAAATGTCTTAAATTTGGAAAAAATACTTGATTTAGAAAATAATTTAAAATCGATTGATGAAAGAATTAAAGATAAATTTAAAAAATATAAAACATCTTTATCATATGGAATTGCTACAAATTTAGAAACTTTTGGTTTAGAAAATTTAATAGAAGTTGCAGATGCAAGAATGTATGAAGATAAAATAAATAAAAAATCTAATAGATAATTAAATTTTTATTTTTTCCTTGGCTTCGGCCATATCATTTAGTCTAATAAGTTCTCCATTTTCAACTTGATACCATTCTCTTTTGTCAAGTGAAGCATATTCAACTCTTACTTCAATTACTTCAAGTTCCATAAGCTCAACTTCCCAAGTTTCTTTGTAAAGTTTTTGTTTTTTACACCACTCTTTGCCATTTGAAGGTAAAAAATCTCTTTGAATATATTCTCCATCAAAATATAATCTTGCAACATATGCTGGTCCGTGTTTAGGGTAATAACATTTGGGAGTAGAAAAGAAAAAAAATTTTTTCTCTTTTCTTTTTTGTATTTCATCTTTTACTTCATAAAAAAGTTGTTCCAACTCTTCTAAACTAAGTTTTTTTAGATTCATTATGAATAAATCTTTCTCATAATAGTAATTGCAATAATTGTAGCAATTATACTAAAAGTTACATTTAAAATTATATTTAAAGAAAATCTAAAATAATCTCCTTGCTGAAGCATAGTTACATTTTCAAGTGAAAAAGTTGAAAAAGTTGTCAAAGCTCCTAAAAATCCAGTCATTATAAGCGCTTTATATTCTGGAGCTGAGATATTTTCAAAAATTACCGCCATTATTCCAATTATAAAACTTCCTACGACATTTACTGTTAAAGTTCCTATTGGAAAAAGTGTAGAAAAACTTTTTTGCATAAAATTAGCAAGTAAAAATCTACTAATTGCTCCAAAAAAACCCCCAAGTCCAATTATTCCTAAAAGTGTGAAATTCATTTGTTTTCCTTATGTCTATATTGAATAACTTCTGTATCTGTTAAAGTTACAAGTCCTTCATCAACTATTTTCTCTAAAATTTTTGTAAAATTAACTATTTTTTCTTCATTATCAATAATTTCTACAATAATAGGTAAATTTTCACTCATTGAAAGAAGTGAAAAAGTGTGAATCTCTGAATGTGGTCCCATTCCTGCAATTCCTTTAAATACAGTAGCACCTGCTAAACCTTCTTCTTTTGCTTTTTTTAAAACCACTTCCCATAATGGTTTGTGTTCATATTTATCGAGAGAATCAATATAAAGTCTTAAAATTTTCTTTTTTCCTATACTGTTCATTTTAGCCCTTTTTTAATGAAATTATACTACTTTTAATGATATAATTTCAAATATAAAATAAAAAAGGATGAAAATGGTAAGATATGCAAAAAATGAACTATTTTCTATAACAGATTTTAAAAATCAAATAAGTAGTGCTTTGAATAAAATTAAAAAAGATTCATTAGAAAAAATAGGGATTATTAAAAATAATAGAGTTGAAGCAGTTGTTATTTCTACGGATGAATATGAAAGATTAAAAGAGTTAGAAGAAAATATTGAATTAGCAGAACATAAAAAAATATATAAAATGGTTAAGGAAAGAGAAAAAACTCCTTTGTCTGATTATTTTTCAATGGAAGAGATGAGTAAAAAATTTAATATTGATTTAAAAAAGTTATAAAATGTATGAAATAAAATTTCATCCGCTTGTAGAAGAGGATTTAAAAAAATTAAATAATTCTGTTCGTATAGAAGTTTTTAAAAAATTAAAAAAAATTCAAAAATCTCCAGAATTAGGCGAATTACTTGGAAATAAAAATGGTATAAATTTATCAGGTTTTAGAAAAATGTATGTTGCTAAAAAACAAGTAAGAATAGTTTATCAAATAGTTGAAAAAATGGTTTTAATAAAAGTTTTAGTAATAAAAGAAGCACAAAAAAGAAAAGATGATGAAATATAAAAAATGATTAAAAAAGGAAAAATATGCAAGAAAAAATAAGAAACTTTTCAATAATAGCACACATTGACCACGGAAAATCTACATTAGCAGATAGACTTATTCAAGAGTGTGGAGAAGTAACGGATAGGGAATTATCATCTCAAATGCTTGATAATATGGATATAGAAAAAGAGAGAGGAATTACGATTAAAGCCCAATCAGTTAGATTAAATTATAAAGGTTATGTTTTAAATCTGATTGATACCCCGGGACACGTTGATTTTAGTTATGAAGTTAGTAAGTCATTAAAATCGAGTGAGGGAGCATTGCTTGTCGTAGATGCTTCTCAAGGGGTTGAAGCTCAAACAATAGCAAATGTTTATTTAGCTCTTGAAAATGAATTAGAAATAATTCCTGTAATCAATAAAATTGACCTGCCGAGTGCAGATGTTGATAGAGTAGCGGTAGAGATAGAAGAAACAATTGGAATTGATGCAAGTGGTGCAATTTTAGTAAGTGCAAAAACTGGTCAGGGAATTACAGAACTTCTTGATGCGATTATAGAGAGAGTTCCAGCTCCAAATGGAGATGAAAAAGCACCACTAAAAGCACTTATTTATGATAGTTGGTTTGATAACTATTTAGGAGCGTTAGCACTTGTTAGAGTTTTTGATGGAGAGATTAAAGTTAATCAAGATGTTTTAGTTATGGGAACAGGAAAAAATCATAAAGTAAATGAGCTTTATTATCCTCATCCTAAAAGAAAACTTTCTACAAAATCAATAAAAACTGGTGAAATTGGAGTTGTTGTTTTAGGTCTTAAAAATGTAGCAGATATTAGAGTGGGGGATACAATTACAGATTTTAAAAATCCAGCAAGTGAGCCAGCAGATGAATTTGAAGAGGTTAAATCGTTTGTATTTGCAGGAATTTATCCAATTGAGACAGATAAATTTGATGATTTAAGAGATGCACTTGATAAACTAAAACTTAATGATTCTTCAATCACATACGAGCCGGAAACTTCAAAAGCGTTAGGATTTGGATTTAGAGTTGGATTTTTAGGAATGCTTCATATGGAAGTTGTAAAAGAAAGATTAGAGCGAGAATTTGGACTTGAATTAATTGCAACAGCTCCAAGTGTAACTTATGAAGTACTTACAACAGATGGAGAAAAACATATTATTTCAAATCCGAGTGAACTGCCTGATGTAAGTAAGATTGAAAAGATTTACGAACCTTATGTAAAAGCTACTATTTTAGTACCAGATGAATTTGTAGGAAATATAATAACTTTTTTAAATGATAAAAGAGGAATTCAGAAAAAGATGGATTATTTAGGGGAAAGAGTTTTACTTGAATATGAAATTCCTATGAATGAAATTGTTACTGATTTTTATGATAGATTAAAATCAATTACAAAAGGATATGCAAGTTTTGATTATGAAATGATTGATTATAAAGAGGGTGATTTAGTAAAACTTGATATTAGAGTTGCTGGAGAAATAGTAGATGCTTTAAGTTTGATTGTAGATAGAAATAAAGCAGAAAGTAAAGGAAGAGAACTTATAAAAGTGATGAAAGAGCTTATTCCAAGACAACTTTTTGAAGTGGCAATTCAAGCAAGTATTGGAAATAATATTATTGCTCGTCAAACTGTAAAGGCACTTAGAAAAGATGTAACTGCAAAATGTTATGGTGGGGATATCAGTAGAAAAAGAAAACTACTTGAAAAACAAAAAGCAGGTAAAAAAAGAATGAAATCTATTGGAAAAGTGAATATCCCACAGGAGGCATTTTTGAGTGTATTGAAAATTAATTAAAGGGTAAAAATGAATGAAAATATAAAAGGATTGACTTCTAAAGAAGCTGAAGAGCGACTTAAAAAATATGGATATAATGAAATATCTGTAAAAGAAGAATCTACTCTTCATAGAATTTTTAGAAGATTTTGGGGGCCGATTCCTTGGATGATAGAAATAGCAGGTATTTTATCTGCTGTTGCTCATAGATGGGAAGATTTTACGATTATTATTATAATGCTTTTTATAAATGCTTTTGTAGATTTTTATCAAGAAAGTAAAGCTTTAAATGCTATAGCAGTTCTTAAGAAAAAATTAGCTCCTAAAGCATTAGTTTTGAGAGATGGAGTTTTTAAACAGATTTTAGCAAAAGAGTTAGTTCCAGGGGATGTTATTAAACTAAAAATAGGAGATATTGTCCCTGCTGATGTTAAATTATTAGGTGGAAGTGATTTTTTACAAGTTGATATGTCTGCTTTAACAGGGGAGAGTTTACCAGTTAATAAAAAAATATATGAAGAAGTTTATGCAAATGCTATTGTAAAACAGGGTGAAATGTTAGCTGAAGTTACAAAAACAGGTCTTAATACATATTTTGGTAAAACTGTTGGACTTGTTGCAAAAGCCCAAAATGAAGAACAAAGCCATTTTCAAAAAATGGTTATAAAAGTAGGTAATTTTTTAATAATCTTTACTTTGATTGTAATTGCTATAATTGTGGCAATAGCTCTTTATAGGGGAGAAAATTTCTTTGATATTTTAATTTTTTCATTAGTTTTGACAATCTCAGCAATTCCTGTTGCAATGCCGGCAGTTTTGACTGTAACTATGGCACTTGGTGCAAGTGTTTTAGCAAAAAAACAAGCTATTGTATCAAGACTTGCAGCTATTGAAGAACTTGCAGGAATGGATATTTTATGTAGTGATAAGACAGGTACTTTAACACAAAATAAAATGAGCTTGGCTGATCCATTTGTAGAAAAAGAGTATGATGAAAAATCGTTAATGATTTATGCAGCCCTTGCAAGTAAATTAGAAAATAATGACCCAATTGAAAAACCTATTTTTGAATATATAAATAAACATAATTTAAATAAAGAACTAACTTATCATAAAATTAGTAAATTTATTCCATTTGATCCAGTTAGAAAAAGAACAGAAGCTATTTATGAAGATGGCTTTGTTTATGTAAAAGGTGCTCCTCAAATTATTATTAGTTTATCAAATCAAAAAGAGTTTGATAAAAAAGAAGCCTTTAAAATGGTGGAAAATTATGCCCAAAAAGGATTTAGAACATTAGGAGTTGCTTATAAAAAGGCAAATGAAAATGAGTATCATTTTGTAGGACTTATTCCGCTTTTTGACCCACCAAGAGAGGATAGTAAAGAAGCGATTGAACTTGCAAATTCTCACGGTGTAGAAGTAAAAATGGTAACAGGTGATAATATTGCTGTTGCTAAATATATTTCTAATATTTTAGGAATTGGTGATAATATTCAAAATATTAAAGATTTAAAAGGTCAAAGTACAAAAGAATTTATTTATTTATCAAAAATTTTATCTGAAGCAATTGTGAAAACTATGTCAAATTTAAGTGAAGATGAGGTAAAAGAAAAGGTTCATTCAATTGTAAAAGAAGTTAAAAAAGAACTTGAGGAAACGCCACTTGCAGTAGGAAGTGTAAAAAAACACGAATCTGAAATTATAGAAATAATTGAGCAAGCAAATGGATTTGCAGAAGTTTTTCCAGAAGATAAATATTTTATAGTTGATAAATTGCAAAAAGCAGACCATATCGTAGGTATGACTGGAGACGGAGTAAATGATGCACCTGCACTTAAAAAAGCAGATTGCGGAATTGCGGTAAGTGGAGCAACTGACGCGGCAAGAGCAGCAGCTGATATTGTTTTACTTAATCCTGGATTAAAAGTAATAATTGATGCTATAGTTCAAGCAAGAATTATTTTTGAAAGAATGAAAAGTTATGTTATTTTTAGAATTGCTGAAACTATAAGAATTATTTTATTTATGAGTTTAGCTATTGTTGTTTTTAATTTTTATCCGGTAACCGCTATAATGATTATTATTTTAGCTTTACTTAATGATATTCCGATTATGGCAATTGCTTATGATAATACAAAAGTTGATAAAAAACCAGTAAGATGGAATTTTAAAGAAATATTTGTAATGTCAAGTTGGCTTGGATTTGCAGGAGTTTTGAGTAGTTTTTTGATTTTTTATATTACAATGGTTTATCTAAAAGCTCATCCAGAATCTTTAGCGTTTTTACCAGATGTTCCAAGTTGGGTAAATATGAAAGATAATCAAAGTTGGGTAAGTTTTGTTCAGGCTATATTTTTTGCTAAACTCATAATTGCAGGACATGGAACTATTTATAATACAAGAATTGGAGATTGGTTTTTCAAAAAACCTTGGCCAAGTTGGACACTATTTATAGCCACATTTTCTACAAGAGTTATTGGAACAATAATTGCAGTTTATGGATTTGGATTAATGACTCCTATTGGTTGGAGTTGGGGATTCTTTATGTGGGGATATGCTTTAACTTGGTTTGTATTTAATGATATTGTAAAAATGGCAGTTTTAAGATATTATAAGAAAAAATATAATGAAGAGGTGATTTGATGGAAAATAAAGAGAGAAAATTAACATTTAAAGAAAAAATGGGTGTATTAGCAGCTATTTGTATGTTTTTTGCTATTGGTATGATGATGGGAGGAGGTAAAGCAGGGAATGTACCTCTTCAATATTCAGGGGCAGGACTTTTTACAATTGGAGCTTTAATTGCTGTTTGGCTTTTGGTAACTGCTCCAAATAAAGATGATGAGGAGTTTGAGGAGTGAAGGAATTAATATATTAAGTTATGGTGTAAAAGAGATAGAAAATAGTCCGTCAATTATTAAAAATATTGATATAGGTGAAATTGTTGATAAAAAAGAAAATATAAAACTTGGATATTATATTTCTGCAAAATATGAAAATTATCTTAGACCTATAATTGAAAAAATTGATAAAGAAGAAAAGATTAAAAAACTAAAAATATTAAAAAAATATCAAGATTTGGAATTTACAGAAGTTGGAGTAGATGATGGACTTTAAAATTTTGTTTGGATTTATTGATTTAAAAAATAAAAAATAGTATAATTAAAAAAAGGATTAAAATGAAAAAAATAGTAATAGTTTGTTTATTATTTACTTCGTATGTTTTTGCTGCTTTTCAAGATGGAAATGTATTGTATGATGCTGCAATTGAATATAATAAATTAAATAATAATATAAAAGCAAATAGTGTAGAATATGGGTTTTATATAGGATATGTGGAAGGTGTTTCCGATGCATATAATGGTATATTGTTTTGTGAACCTTATAATACAAAAGGCAGACAGGTATTAGATATTGTTTTTAAATATTTAAAGAATAATCCAGAAAAAAGAAATAAAGCTGCTAATATTTTAATTCTTGATGCTTTACAAAAAATTTGGCCGTGTAAAAATAAAAAATAAATATAAATGTTTTGCTTAACCTGCAACTCTTTTTCCTTTGATTTAATTTGTAAAAAGTGTCAAAAAGAGTTATTATCTCCAACGATTCAAAAAAGAGGTGATATTATCTCTTTTTATTCTTATGAAGATATAGAAACTCTTTTAAAATATAAATATCATCCATTTGGAAGTAGAATATTTAAAATTTTAGCAAAAAATTCTTTTAAAAAATTTGCTGAAGTTTATCAAGAAAAAATAATCTCTCTTTCAATTGATGATAAAGTCAAAAAAGGTTATTCTCATACTGCTATTTTAAATAATGCATTAAAATCAAAATATATAACTCCACAATATAAAAAATTACTTTCAAAAAATCTAGTTCAATATGCTGGAAAAGATTTGAATTTTAGATTAAATAATCCAAGAGATTTTGAATATAGAGGTGAAAAAGATATTAGTGTAATTTTAGTTGATGATGTAGTTACAACTGGCACAACTTTAAAAGAAGCAAAAGAAGTTTTATCTAAATTTGGGGTTGGAGTGGAGTTTTGTATGGTTTTAGTAGATAAAAGATGGTAATTTTGGTAAAATTATAAGTATAAAAGTTTGTAAAAAGGAATTTTATGGGAAATATTAAAGAAGTAAATATTGAGGATAGTCTAAAACAGAGTTATTTAGATTATTCTATGAGTGTAATTGTAGGTAGAGCTTTACCTGATGCAAGAGATGGTCTAAAACCGGTTCATAGAAGAATTTTATATTCAATGCATAAAATGGGAATTACAGCAGGAAGTGCTTATAAAAAATCAGCAAGAATTGTAGGGGATGTAATTGGTAAATATCATCCACACGGAGATACAGCAGTTTATGATGCACTTGTAAGAATGGCGCAACAGTTTTCAATGAGAGTTCCATTAATTGATGGGCAAGGGAACTTTGGTTCAATTGATGGAGATAATGCTGCTGCTATGAGATATACAGAAGCAAGACTTACTAAACTTAGTGAAGAATTATTAAAAGATATTGAAAAAGATACAGTTGATTTTGTTCCAAATTATGATGCAACTGAAAAAGAACCTGATGTATTACCAGCAAGATTTCCAAATTTACTTTTAAATGGAAGTAGTGGTATTGCTGTAGGTATGGCTACAAATATTCCTCCTCATAATTTAAATGAATTAATTGAAGCTCTTATTTATATGATTGAAAATAAAGATGCTACTATTGATGATATACTTGAAATTGTAAAAGGTCCAGATTTCCCAACAGGTGGAATTATTTTTGGAAAACAAGGGATTGTATCTGCTTTTAAAACAGGTAGAGGAAGTATTAAAATTAGAGCAAAAGTTCATATCGAAACAAAAGGAAAAGATATTATTGTAATTGACGAGCTTCCTTATCAAGTAAATAAAGCAAAATTAATAGAAAAAATTTCACAACTTGCAAAAGATAAAATAATCGATGGAATTTCTGATATTAGAGATGAATCAGATAGAGAAGGTATTAGAGTTGTAATTGAACTTAAAAAAGGAACTATTACAGATGTTGTTTTAAATAATCTTTATAAACAAACAGCAATGCAAGTGAGTTTTGGAATGAATATGCTGGCTATTAACAATAAAGAGCCAAAACTTTTTAATATTTTAGAACTTTTAGAACTCTTTTTAAGACATAGAAAAACAGTTGTAATTAGAAGAACTATTTATGAACTTACAAAAGCAAAAGCAAGGGCGCATATTTTAGAAGGTCTTAAAATTGCTTTAGCAAACATTGATGAAGTAGTGCAAACTATTAAAACTTCAGCTAATACATCAGATGCAAAAGAAAAATTAATAGAAAGATTTGTTTTAAGTGAAATTCAAGCATCTGCAATTCTTGATATGAAACTTTCAAGACTTACTTCACTAGAAGTAGAAAAACTTGAAAATGAGTATAAAGAACTTATGGAAAAAATTGAATATTTAACTTCAATTTTAAAAAGTGAAGAAAAACTTGAAGCTATTATTAAAGATGAATTTAAAGAAATTCAAGAAAAATATAATACTCCAAGACTTACTGAAATTGTAGATGATTATGATGAAATTGATAGTGAAGATTTAATCCCAAAAGAAGAAGTAATCGTAACAATTACTCATAGAGGTTATGTAAAAAGAGTCCCTCTAAAAACTTATGAAAGACAAAATAGAGGTGGAAAAGGTAAAACTGCTTTAACTACTTATGAAGATGATTTTATCGAAAGTTTTTATGTTTGTAATTCACACGATACTTTAATGATAATTACAGATAGAGGTCAACTTCATTGGCTAAAAGTTTATAAAATTCCAGAAGGAAGTAGAACTGCTAAAGGTAAAGCTATTGTGAATTTAATCAAACTTGAACCGGATGAAAAAATAATGACAATTATTAAAACAACTGATTTTGATGAAAATAAATCATTAGCATTTTTCACTAAAAATGGAATAGTTAAAAGAACTAATTTAAGTGAATTTAAAAATATAAGAAATGGTGGAGTAAGAGCTATTACTTTTGATGATGATGATGAATTAGTAACAGCAAAAGTTATTTATCCAGAAGATAAAAAAATTTTAATAGTTACTAAAAAAGGTCAAGCTATTAGATTTGAAAAAGAAAAAGTTCGTGAAATGGGTAGAACAGCAAGAGGTGTTAGAGGAATTAAATTTAAAAAAGAAGATGATGAAGTTGTAGGTGCTTTGGCAGTTGCAGATGAAAATCAAGAAGTTTTAAGTGTAAGCCAAAAAGGTTTTGGAAAAAGAACAGAAGTTAGTGCTTATAGACTTACAAACAGAGGTGGAAGTGGTGTAATCGCTATGAAACTTACTCAAAAAACTGGAGATTTAGTAGGAATGCTTACAACTGAAGAAGATTATGACTTGATGCTTCTTACAAGTAAAGGTAAAATGATTAGAGTTGATATGACTTCAATTAGAAAAACTGGTAAAAATGCAAGTGGAGTAACTATTATTAAAGTTGATAAAGATGATAGGGTTGTTTCAATTGCAAAAACTCCTGTTGAAAAAGAGGAAGAAATTGAACCTGAAAACACTCTAACTGAGCCTATTCAAGAGCCTTTAATCTCTGAATAAATGTGGAAAATTCTTTTTTTTCCCATTTTTTTATTTGCTACTGATTATTATCTCTCTTTTCAATTTATAACTCATGATTATAAACTTTTTAGTTATAAAATAGAGTATTCAAAAGCTTTAACTAATCCAAAATTAAAAACTATCAAAACTATTATCTATTATCCAGAACATAAAACTCTAAAAAATATTTTTAAATATGAAGCAGATAATATTGTAGATATACTTTCAAAAAATGGAGTAATTATTTATAACAACGATAAAACTCATAATTTTATTTTACAAAATCGCACAAAGCTATCATTTCCTCCTAAAAGATTTAATATTATTTTAAAAGATGGTATTATGATAATGCAAGAAAAACAAGAATAATTTTGATATACTTATATTAAAAATTTTCCAAAGGTATTATAATGAAGAAAAAAATCTCTTTTATGCAAATACTTATTACTATTTTTACTACAATTTTAATTGTTAGTTTTATTTTTACTTTTTATATTTTATATTATCAACAAAAATCAATAGTTTATAGTAATATAAAAAATGGATTAAATGAAGATTCAAAAGATATTAAAACATATTTAGATTTAACCTACAAAACAATAAAGTTAAATGATAATTCAAATATAAATTGTGAAGGTTATATGAAAATATTAGAATATGTTTTAAAAAATAATAATTTTGATTCAGATGGGATTTTGATTAAAGATTTGGATAATAATAAAATTTTTTATATAAAAGGGAATAAAAAAGAACTATTTCCTATTAGTAATAGTATTCAAACTATAAAACTAAATGATACTGAGTATGTTGTTAAGCATTTTTTATATAAAAACGAAATATTTAATTTTGATATAATTTTGTATAGTAATATTAGTAAAGTTCATTATATGGTTTGGAATAAAATAAAAAAGAACTTTTTATTAACTATAATATTTATAGTTATAATATTATTTATTTTGAATATTTTATATAATAATTTACTTATTAAACCTACTAATAAATTAATAGATACTATGAAGCTTATTGTTCAAGAAAAAAAGTTTTATAAAATAAAAGATAAATTTTTAGTGAGAGAATCTGAAGATATAAAAGATGTTTTTAATGAAACAATAGAAAATATTAAAAATAATCAATTAGAAATAGAAAAATTATTAAAAAAATCAGAATATGATAAAAACTTTTATTTAGATATATTAGATTCGTTAGATACCATTATTATTGTAAATGATGGAATAAGTTTAAAAAGTTCAAATAGAGCGTTTTTTGAATTTTTTGATGGGTTCACTTCTTTAGAAGAATTTATGAAAGTTCATTCTTGTGTATGTGATTATTTTATAAAAGAAGAAGGTTTTATTTATGCTTTTGAAAATAAAAATTGGGTTGAATATTTAGTAGAAAATTCAGATAAACTACATAAAGCGAAAATAAAAAAGAATGATAATATTTTTATATTTAAAATTTCAGCTGAAAAACTAAAAAGAAGTGAAAATATAGTTATTACTATGGCAGATATTACACAACTTGAAAAAGATAAAGAAGAGATAGAAATATTAAATAATTATTTAAATCAATATATGGATTTTATAAATAAAAGTTCAATTGTATCAAAAACTGATAAAAGAGGTATTATAATAGATGTAAACGAAGAGTTTTGTAAAATTAGTGGATATTCTAAAGAAGAGTTAATAGGACAACCTCATAATATAGTTCGTCATCCAGATACTCCAAAAGAAGTGTTTAAAGAATTATGGGAAACAATTCTTTCAGGTAAAATTTGGAAAGGTGAGATTAAAAATAGACATAAAGATGGAAGTGATTATTATGTAAAAGCAATTATAGCACCTATTAAAGATAATAATGGTAATATTCAAGAATTTATAGCTATAAGACAAGATATTACAGATATTATTCATGCAATGCAAAAAGCAAAAGAAGCAGAACAAGCAAAAATGCTATTTTTATCAAATATGTCTCACGAAATAAGAACACCTTTAAATGGGATTTTAGGATTTACTGAGTTATTATTGAAATCAAAAAATATAGGTGGAAAAGAAAAAAGATATTTAGAAATTATAAATTCAAGTGGAAAAGGACTACTTAATATAATCAATGATATTTTAGATATTTCAAAAATAGAATCAGGACATATAATTCTTGAAGAAAAAGAATTCAATCCAGCAATTGCATTTAATCAAACAGCACAACTTTTTAAAGCAAAAGCATTAGAAAAAAATATAGATTATCAAATAAATATTGATATAAATCCTCCTGTAAATGTATTAGGTGATGAATATAAGATAAAACAAGTTATTTCTAACTTGCTTAATAATGCTATTAAATTTACTCCAGAAAATGGAAAAGTTGAATTAGTAGTAAAAAAAGAAAAAGAGACAGAAAAGTATTTAACTTTATGTTTTTATGTAAAAGATACAGGTATAGGAATACCAAAAGATAAACAAAAAACAATATTTGAAGCTTTTTCACAAGCAGATAATTCAATTACAAGAAAATTTGGTGGGACAGGACTTGGTCTAAATATAAGTTCTAAAATAGTAAAAAAAATGGGCTCTAAATTAAAAGTAGAAAGTGAAGAAGGAAAAGGAAGCACTTTTTATTTCTGTATAGATTTGAAAAAAAGTAAGAATAAAAATGATTTAATGGTTGCATTAGAATCAATTGTTGTAAAAATGATTAATTGTGATAAATGTGTTGATATTAAAAACTATTTACAAACTTTTGTTAAAGAAGTATTAGTTGTAGACAAATTGGATAAAATAAATGATAATGATTTAATTTTCACAAAAGATGAAAAATTATTAGAAAATTTTAGTAATTATAGAAATCATTTTATAATTGTAGGTAAAGATATACCAAATAATTTTAATCATTCAAAAATTTTAGATAGCGTTGTTGATTTCTTAGATGGAAGTAAAACAATAGTTTCAAATATAAGTAATAAATCCATAATTGATAAATTTAATGCAAAAGTATTGATAGTAGAAGATAATTTGGTAAATCAACAATTTTTAAGTGCTTTACTTGATGAAAAAGAAATAAAATATGAAATAGCTAATGATGGATTAGAAGCTATTGAAAAATTTAAAAATGATAAATTTGATTTAATTTTTATGGATATGAATATGCCAAATATGGATGGAATAGAAGCTACTAAAAGAATAAAAGTTTATGAAAAAGAAAATATGCTAAAACATACTCCAATTGTTATGCTTACAGCTAATGCTATGACAGGAGATAAAGAGAAATTTTTAGAAGTTGCTGATGGGTATTTAGCTAAACCTATTGATTCTAATAAATTACTTGTAATATTAAATAAGTTTCTAAAAAATAAAACAGAAGTTGAAGACTCAAAAGAAAAAATCATAGAAGAAGCAAAAGAAGTTGAACATAATCTAGAATATAATAAACAAGAAGTTGCAAAATCAATAGGACTTCCAGAGGTTGTTTTCAATAAAATCTTAGAAACTTTTTTCGAAAATATTAAAATTGATATGGAAAATTTAGAAAAAGCTATAGAAAGTGTAGATTTTGATGCTATTTCTAAAGCAGTACATAAAATCAAAGGTGGAAGTGCCACTATAAAATTTAATGAAT
Source organism: Nautiliales bacterium (assembly GCA_030826765.1). Classification (GTDB taxonomy): domain Bacteria; phylum Campylobacterota; class Campylobacteria; order Campylobacterales; family JAADDX01; genus JAUUDM01. The sequence continues at coordinate 7,159 of JAUUDM010000002.1, read as the reverse complement.
TAGCTGAGATAGCTAAAACTATTGAAGAGAGTGCAAGAGAAGAGAAAGAGATTGATTATAAAAATGAATTTTTACAAATGAAAAAAGTATTGAGTAAATATAAGGAGATTTTAGAATGAAAATTTTAATAGTAGATGATAATGAAATTAATGTAATGTTATTAGAAGAAGTTTTAAAAGAAAAAGGATATGAAACTTATAGTTTTTTAAATCCGTTAGAAGCCATAAAATCTTTAGAAACTAATCAATATGATTTGGCTTTTATAGATTATATGATGCCAGAAATTAATGGTATTGAAGTTATTAAAAAAATAAAAGAGAAAAATCCAGAAACTATAGTTGTAATGCTAACTGCTGAAAATAGTAATGATGTTAAATTAGAAGCTTTAAAAGTAGGATCAAATGAATTTTTATCAAAACCAATAGATACAGCTGAAATAATTGTTAGAGTTGAGAATAGTGAAAAAATAATTAAATCAAATAAAATTTTAAAAGATTATTCTCATACTCTAGAAAAAGAGGTAAAAGAAGCTACAAAAAAACTTTTAATTTCTCAATATGAAACATTAGCAGTATTATCAAATGTAGCTGAATATCGAGATGAAGATACAAATTTACATACAAAAAGAGTAGCATATTATTCAAAACTTATAGCTAAAAAATCTGGATTAGATGAAGAAACTCAAGATATTATTTTTTATGCTTCTCCACTTCATGATGTAGGAAAGATTGGAATACCTGATAATATTTTGTTAAAACCAGGAAAATTAACAGATGAAGAGTTTGAAATTATGAGAACTCATGCAACAATTGGTTATGATATGTTAAAAGATTTTCCAGATAATAAATATTTAAAAGCAGGAGCCGAGATTGCTTTAACTCATCACGAAAAATTTAATGGAAAAGGTTATCCAAATGGATTAAAAGGTGATGAAATTGATATTAAAGGTCAAATTGTAGCAATTGCTGATGTTTTTGATGCTTTAACTTCTGTTAGACCTTATAAAAAAGCATGGCCACTTGAAAAAGCTTTTAATTTAATTGAAGAAGAATTAGGTGGGCATTTTAATCCTTATTTTGGAAGAATATTTTTAGATAATAAAGATGAAGTATTAAAAATTTATAATAAATATAAAGATTAAAAGAGAAACTATGAAAATAGCAATAGTTGAAGATGATATAAATATGAGAAAATCATTAGAATTAGCTCTTAGTGATGATTATGAAATAGTGGCTTTTAGAAATGCTATTGATGCATTAAAAAAACTTGATGATTCCTTTGATTTGGTTATTACTGATATTACAATGCCAAGAATGGATGGAATTGAGTTTGTAAAAGAGCTTAATGGAAAATATGAAGTAATTATGATGACTGGAAATGCTACTTTAAATAAAGCAATTGATTCAATTAGACTTGGTGTAAAAGATTTTCTTACTAAACCTTTTGAGATTGAAGAGTTAATGGAAGCAATTGAGAGAAGTAGAGTTGTTAGAGAAAAAACTAAAAATATAAAAAAAGTAGAAATTTCAAATAAATTTATAGCCAAATCTCCTGCTATCAAACAAGTTTTAGAAATGGCAAGTAAAGTTGCTGTAACTGATGCAAGTGTTTTACTTTTAGGAGAAAGTGGAGTAGGAAAAGAAGAATTTGCAAAATTTATTCATAATAACTCAAATAGAAAAGATAAACCTTTTGTAGCAATTAATATGAGTGCAATTCCGGAAAATTTAGTTGAGAGTGAACTTTTTGGATATGAAAAAGGTGCTTTTACAGATGCAACTAATCAAAAAATAGGACTTTTTGAAAGTGCAAATGGGGGGACTCTTTTTTTAGATGAAATAGCAGAGATGCCTTATCATCTTCAAGCTAAACTCTTAAGAGTTTTACAAGAAAAAGAGATGTTTAGATTAGGTGGAACTAAACCTATAAAATTAGATATTAGAATTATTAGTGCTACAAATAAAAATCTTAAAAATTTTATAAATGAAGGTAAATTTAGAGAAGATTTATTTTATCGTTTGAATACAATTCCTATTAATATCCCTTCTTTGAAAGAGAGAAAAGATGATATAATTCCAATTTCAGAGATGGTGTTAAAAAAAGTAATAAATGAATATTCTTTAGAAGAGAAAACTTTAAGTAAAGAAGCAATTAATGAACTTCTTGATTATGAATGGCCAGGAAATGTAAGAGAGCTGATTTCAGTTATTGAAAGAGCAGCGATTTTAAGTAATAAAGAGATAAAAGTAAAAGATCTGTTTTTAGAAAGTAGAAAATAAGGAGAAAATATGGGTTATAATGTAGCAGTAGTTGGAGCAACAGGTGCAGTTGGAGAAGAACTTTTTAGAGTTATTGAAGAATATAAAATTCCAGTAAAAAAAATGGTGCCTTTAGCAAGTGCAAGAAGTGTAGGAAAAGAGATAGAATTTGCTGGTAAAATTTATGATGTAAAAGAGCTTACTTGTGATGTGTTTGAAGAAGAAGATATTGAAATCGCATTTTTTAGTGCAGGTGGAAGTGTGAGTGCAAAATTTGCTGAATGTGCAGCAAAAGCAGGTGCAGTTGTGATTGATAATACAAGTTATTTTAGAATGAAAGAAGATGTGCCTTTGGTTGTGCCAGAAGTAAATCCAGAAGATATTGCATTATGGAAAAAAACAGGAATTATTGCAAATCCAAATTGTTCAACTATTCAAATGGTGTTAGCTCTTAAACCACTTCACGATGAATTTGGAATTAAAAGAGTAGATGTTGCAACTTACCAAGCGACAAGTGGTGCTGGTAAAAAAGGTATGGAAGAATTGATGGAGCAAAATAGAGCAGTTTTTAATTTTAAACTTGAAGAAGAGGTAAAAAATAGAAAAGCTTTTGCTCATCAAATTGCTTTAAATGTAATTCCTCATATTGATAGTTTTATGGATAACGGATATACAAAAGAAGAGATGAAAATGGTGAATGAAACTAATAAAATTATGCATTCAAATATAGCGGTAAGTGCAACTTGTGTAAGAGTGCCAGTGCTTAGAAGTCATAGTGAAGATGTTTGTATTCATTGTGAAAAAGAGGTAGATGTAGATAGAGCAAGAGAAGTTTTAGATGCTTTTGAAGATGTTGAAGTTATGGATGATATAAAACACAATGTTTATCCTATGCCAATAATTTCAACTGACACAGACATAACTTATGTAGGAAGAATTAGAAAAGACCTTTTTGATGATAAAATTTTACATTTATGGGTAGTTGCTGACCAAGTTAGAGTAGGTGCTGCTACAAATGCAGTTAGAATTGCTAAAAAATGGATAGAAATGGAAGGTGACAAATGAGTGATTTTATAGAAAGAGTATTTGAATCAGCTTTGTGGAATAGCCGTTTTATGGTCGTTTTAGCAGTTATTTTTGCTCTTTTTGGAGCAACTGCTTTATTTGTTGTAGCGAGTGCAGATGTATGGCATATGGTAGTTTTAACTTGGGATGTGTTTATCAACCATGTTCATCCAGAAAGTTTTCATGAAACTGTAGTAAGTAGTATTATTGGAGCTGTTGATTTATATTTAATAGCTGTTGTGTTACTTATTTTTGCTTTTGGTATTTATGAGCTTTTTATTAGTGAAATAGATGATGCAAAAGAGAGTGAAACAGGAAGTAAAATTTTAGCAATTCATGATTTAGATGAGCTTAAAAGTAAGCTTGGAAATGTGATTGTAATGGTGTTGATTGTTAGTTTTTTTAAAAAAGTAATTCATATGGGATTTACTACACCTCTTGATATGTTATATTTAGCTGGTAGTATTTTTGCATTATCGTTATCGCTTTATTATATGCATAAAGCTCACGAAAAACATTAAGGAAAATAATGAAATATATTTTTGGTCCTATTTCTTCAAGAAGATTTGGAATGAGTTTAGGAATTGATTTATCTCCGGAAAAAAAGAGTTGTAATTTTGATTGTATCTACTGCGAACTTGAAAAAGCTAAAAAAGTAGATATAATTGAAAATCCTTCAAAAGTTGAAGATGTAATAAATGATGTTTTAGCGGGTATTGAAAAATATAATTTTGATGTAATTACAATTACAGCAAATGGAGAGCCAACTCTATATCCATATTTAGATGAATTAATTGATGAAATAAATAAGATTAAAAAAGATAAAAAGAGTTTAATTTTAAGTAACTCTTCAAACATAGATAAGCCTGAAATTCAAAATGCTCTTAAAAAACTTGATATTGTTAAATTATCACTTGATTCTGTTAATCCTAAAACATTTAAAAAAATAGATAGACCTCTTGAAAATATTAAAATAGAAAATATTATAAAAGGAATTAAAGAATTTTCTAAAATTTATGAAGGTGAATTGATTATCGAGATTTTAGTTGTTAAAGGGATTAATGATAAAATAGAAGAATTTAAAGCTTTAAATGAAGTTTTAAAAGAAATAAATCCTACAAGAGTGGATATTTCTACTATCGATAGACCTCCTGCATATGATGTTTTACCAGTTGAATATGAAAGACTTTTTGAGCTTAGTCAAGAGATTAAAAATCAACATATTTTTATAGCAAGTAGAAAAAATTTAGCTAATAAAAAAGAAAGATTTACAAAAGAAGAACTTGCTAAAACATTATCAAAAAGGCCTTTTAGTGAGAGTGATGTTGAGAATATTTTAGATGATGAAAGTAAAAAAGTTTTTTATGAAATGCTTGAAAATGATATGTTAAAAGAAAAAGTGGTAGCTAATACTAAATTTTTTACTACAAAAGGTTTTATTTTTGAATAATATTTTAAAGTTAGTGAGAATTTTTATAGCTGTTGATATTGGTGTGGTTCTGTTTTGTATTTTAGAACATAATTTTACTTGGTTTTTAAATACTCAAATAGCATTTTTTAGTGTAAGTTTAATTATACTTGGAAGTTTTGTTGGTTATAAAAATTTAGTAAATAAAAGTGTATCATCTCAAACAAAAGATATTTTAAAAGAGTATGAAGATAAATATAATCTTTATGATGAATTTGATAATAAATGGTTTGTAGATAATTTTAAAGATTTAAATAAAGGTTTAGTTTGGAGTGAAAAAAAACCAAAAAATTTTTATATAAAAAGAAAAATTGAAATTATAACAGGTGAAGCTCCTGAAAAATTAAAAATTAAAAAAGTTCCTTGGTATAAAGCTTTTTTTATAAGTTTCAAAGGTGGATTTAATCTGATTAGGATTTTAGGTTATATTATTTTAGTAGCAGGATTTTTATGGCTACAAAAAAATAATCAATTTGATTTTGCTTCATACTTTTTTGGCCTTACTTTAGTGCCAGTTTTATCATTAGTTTATTTGTATCTTGAAAAAAATGCAAAAAACTGAGATTGCTATTCTTGGAGCAGGGGCCAGTGGGCTTTTTCTTGCTCGTCATCTAAAAAAAAATTATATCTTAATTGATAAAAATACAATTCCACAAAAAATAAAAATGAGTGGTGGTGGTAAATGTAATTTTACAAATGAATTCGTAACTGTTGATAATTATTTAGGAGATAAAAAATTTATTTCTAAAATTTTAAATTATTATACTAATAAAGATGTAATTAAATTTTTCTCAGATATTCCTTTTCAAAAAATAAAAAATAATCAATATTTTGCTAAATCAAGCGAATACATTATAAATAAACTTAATCAAAAAAAGTTTATAGCAGAAATTTTAAAAGTAGAAAAAAAAGATAATTTTTTAATTCATACTTCAAAAGGAATTATTGAAGCAAAAAAAGTTGTAGTTGCTACAGGTGGAGTTAGTTTTAAAACAGTAGGGGCGAGTGATATTGGATATAAAATTGCTGAAAATTTTGGGCATAAAATAGTTACTTTAAAACCTGCACTTGTTGGAATGACTTTGCAAAAAAATGAATTTTGGATGAAAAATTTAAGTGGAGTTTCTGTTTTTAGTAAAGTAGAATTTAATAATAAAAAATTTAGAGATAATGTCCTTTTTTCTCATCGTGGAATCACTGGACCTGCTATTTTAAATGCATCACTTTATTGGGAAAAAGGAAATATAAAAATAAATTTTTTACCTAAATATAAAAAAATAAAATCAAATAAATCTCCGTCAAATTTACTGAATTTACCAAAAAGGTTTGTAAGTGAATTTTTAAAATCACAAAATATTGAGGATAAAAATCAAAATTTAGAATTTATTATAGAAAAATTACAAAATTATACTTTTGCACCTGCTGGAACTTTTGGATTTAATAAAGCTGAAGTTACAAAAGGTGGAATTTCTTTAGAAGAATTAGATGATTTTGAAAGTAAATTTGTAAAAAATTTATATTTTATTGGTGAAGTTTTAGATGTTACTGGTGAATTGGGGGGATATAATTTTCAATGGTGTTTTAGCTCGGCTAAATATTTAGCCGATATGCTAAATTAATTATCGTAATAAGTTGTAGAATAAGGTGGGTTATTTCTTAAATATCTATTCCAATTTCTAACGTTAAGTTTTACACTCATTATAACTTTATACATACCATTTTTATATTCTTCTTCTTCAATAGATGCACCTCTAATAATACCAGCAATTTTTGATCTTAAATTAGAATTTTGTAACACCATATTCCTTACAGTTTCTCTCCCATTTATTTTGATACCATAAAGTTTTTCAGTTAAGGCTTTATATCCATCTAATATTGCTGCTCTTCTTGCCATTGCTGTAGCTTGTGCAGGTGAGATAGAACTGATTGGAGCAACTCCAATCCCACTTGCTTCTACTGTTATAATACAATTATGTTTAAGTCCTGGAGTTTGAGAAATATTACACTTTGTTGTTCCTTGTTTTATAGCAGTAGATTTAACATTATCAATTATCACAGGTTTTGGTTGAGTTTGCCGAGTGTTATGGTAGCAACCTTTTGTGCAACAACCACTAAATAAACTACCAACTACTAGAGTTGTAACTAATGCAATTTTTTTCATTTTTTATCCTTTTTACTCTTTAATAAGCAAAATACATTCCAAATTTAATTATTTAGAATTATATCTGAAGTATGACAAGGTGTTTCTGAATAATTATTATAACATCCACAATCCCAGCAAGGTCTTCCACAACAAGCAGTAAATACGATACCAACTATTAAAGTTGTTGCTAATGTAAGTTTTTTCATATCTAATCCTTTTAATTTT
>JAUUDM010000046.1 GCA_030826765.1 Nautiliales bacterium | reverse complement strand
TAAAAGATTTAGCATGAGCTTTTGTTCTTCTAACAAGATAAGAAATTTTATCTCTCATTTGGGAATTTAAATTTTCTACAATATTCGTAAATTTAGATTTTTGTTGACTTGCTTTTTTTCCATAAACATTTGAATATGCAAAATGCCCATCTGTATAATATTTATCTACTTTTGGTAAATCAAAATTAAATGATAATAAACTATTTTTTTCTTTTTGATAAGTGATAAAAATAAAATTTTCTTCCTGTTTTTGTAACTCCAACAGCACTCCAAATATAAACTCTATTCTTTTCCCACAAAAAGTATATAATTCAATCCAAACATAAATAACTAAAAACCAATTTTGACTTTTTTAAAATATCTAAAAAATAATTATACAATTTCATATTCCTTTAGTTTTTTTTAAATGATACTGAACTGTTCCTAATGTCACTCCCATTACTCTAGCTATTTTTCTCAATTCCATTTTTTCTAAAAATAATTTATATATCATTTCTTTTTGTTCTTGTGTTAGTCTTTTATATTTTCTATATTTCTTTCCTTTGTTAAATCCCACTTTCATTGTTTCTAACCTTTTAATCTTTTTTATCAAATTATATCATTTTTTAATTCATTTAGTCAGTGCCCCTTTCAATCCTATTATAATCATATTTATTTTACTGATAAAATTTCATTTTTAACTTTATTATAAAAATCAATATGCTTTATAGCGTATTCTCTAATAAAAGAAAAATCTTCAAAATTTTTATCTAAGTTTTCATACCACTCAATAATTTTACCAATATCTATAATGGAATCATTATTTTCGCACTGATATACAAAATTTAAGCTATTAGGAAAATCAACATCATAACAACCTATGATAAAAGGAATACCTCTTGCTGCATATTCCCTTGCTTTTAATTCAGATGCATAAAACATATTCTTTCTAAATAAACCTAATGAACATACTCCAATATGAGTTGCGTTATCAAAGATCTTTGTTAAATCATCACCATCTTTAAATCCATGAAAAATTATATTATCATTCAAAGATAAGTCATTTACAAGCTTTTCTAATTTAGCTTTTTCTTCGCCATCTCCAACTATGTTAAAAATAACATTATATTTATTATTCTTTCTTTTATATTCATATATCGAAGTTATAAACCTATCGTATCCATGCCAAAATGCTAATGTAGCTACACCTGTAAAATAAATAGTATTATTCTGAACTTTTAACTTTTTCCTTCTCATTGGAATATTTTTAACATCAATACCATTCCCTACTTGTAAGATTTTTTTCTTTAATCCAAAGCTAAACCATTTTCCTTCTTTAGAATATTGTAAAACTCTGTGTGCGGGATATAAGGAAAAAGGCAGTGTAACATAAATCACTAATATTTTTATAAATTTACTTATTTTACTTGCATTTGAACCTTTTACTTCTTGTATAACATTAACGATTGGCGTTGGTACATCAATAATAATTTTTCTATTCAAAAGTCTTAAATATAATAATCCAGGCAACATTAAAATCATTGTAAAAGGGGTTGCTCTCAATAAAACAATTTTCTCCTTCAATGTAAAAAGTTTTAAAGCAAGTAAAAAATGACCTAAAATACCCTCTTTTTTAATTATCAAAGCATTAGAAACAAAATTATGTTGTCGTACCGCATTTACAGTATTTATAATTTTATTTTCCACCCCTTTATTGTTCCTAGATATTCTGCAACAATATACAAAACTATTCATACTCCATCACCTCCCCAACAATCTTCTGACTAGCAACACCATCTCCATACAAATTTAATTTTGAATTTTCAATATTAAACATTGAATGATTTTTATAAGCCTTTAAGATTTTATCTTTTTCAGCTCCTACCAATTTATTAGCTCCTATCTCTACAAGTTCTACCCATTCTGTTTCATCTCTTAAAGTTATACAAAATTTTTTGAAAAAGTAAGCCTCTTTTTGAAGTCCACCGCTATCGGTTATTACGCAGTCGCAGTTTTCCAAGAGCCAAAGCATCTCAAAGTAGCCTACAGGCTCAATAATAGTAATGGTGTTTAGTGACAGTGATAGTTTATTTATTTTTTGCTTTGTTCTTGGATGAAGTGGCAAAATTACTTGTTTTTCTTTTGCAATTTCATTTAAAGCTTCAAATATACTTCTTAGTCTTGTTTCATCATTTGTATTCTCTGCTCTGTGAATGGTGCAAAGGACAAAGTTTTCACTGATATCTACATTTTGGGGTTTTTGAGCATACTGTTTATAGTATAAAACTGCATCATACATAACATCTCCGGATTTTACTATCTTGCAGTCAAAAAACTCAAAGCCTTCTCTTTTAAGATTCTCAACTGCATTATCGGTAGGGCAAAATAGAATATCACTCAATCTATCAGCTACAATTCTATTTATTTCCTCTGGCATCTTTTTGTTAAAACTTCTAAGTCCTGCTTCTACATGAGCAAGTTTTATATGAAGTTTACTAGCTACTAATGCACCGGCCAAAGTTGAATTTGTATCTCCGTAAACCAAAATCCAATCGGGCTTTTCTTTTAAAGCAATTTCTTCAATTTTTTCCATCATTTTACCGGTCATCGCACCGTGATTTAAACTATTAACACCAAGATAATAATCAGGTTTAGGTATTTTCATTTCTTCAAAAAAAATATCGCTCATATTAATATCATAATGTTGCCCCGTATGCACAATAATTTCTTTAATATCAGGATACTTTTTAATTTCTCTACTAACTACCGCTGCTTTTATAAACTGCGGTCTTGCTCCTAAAATTGTTAGAATTTTCACTTTTCAATAACCTTTTCATAAATATACTCCAATCTTTTCCAACTTCCACCAAAACTACTATTATGCCAAAGAAAAACAAATTCTCCATTATATTTTTTTACTTTTTCTATTAAATTTTTAATTTTCTTTTCCATTTCTTTTGGAGTTATATTTGGTTGATATGTTACAAAACTACCTTCCATTACAATTAACGGCTTTTCTTTTAAATTTAATTTTCTTCTTGAAATTATATCAAATACCCTATATTCATAACATATTCCACACCTAAAACCTTCTTTATCCGCATAGCTTAATGTGCTATCCCAATCCATTTTCGCTTGTTCCCATATTCGCCAAGTAACAGGAACTTCAAATCTTAAAAAATGTTGTCTTCCAAAGGTTAATTTATAATTTATAATATTTTCTATTTTTTCTTTATCTTTTAAAAACAAATCTATATTATTATACGCATTATATGAAGGATGATATCCTATCAAATGCCCTCTTTTTAAAATTTTTTTGGTAACTTTTTTCAAAAATTTATCATTATTAATATCTTGTTTTGCACTATTACTCGAATGTAAAAAGAAATATGATTTTACTCCAAATTTTTCACTTATATCCATTAAATAATCAAAAGTATTAAAAGGATCTTTTTTTAATTTTAGATGAACTAGAATCTTGTTACTGATATTTTTAAAAGCTGAAAATATATCTTTGTTTTGTAAATTTCTTATTATTTCTTTACTTCCTGATAATAAATTTTTGTACTTATAAGTTACATCAACATCATGTGTCAAAATTAATTTAAATTCTCTTTTTTTTCTATTTTGTTTTATTCCTAAATATTTAAACATATTCCAAAGCATTTCTACATATTCATTTACAACAGGTCTATCTAAAAAGCCTTGTTTATAAGCTAAACTCTCATATGCTGGAAATCTATTATGATTATCTCTATTTTTATTTACATACTCTTCCCATCTTGTTAACATAAAAAAAGATGATGCAAATAC
>JAUUDM010000035.1 GCA_030826765.1 Nautiliales bacterium | reverse complement strand
TTGTAGTTTTAGTAGTAAATCACCAAAATATAACATATTTATCCTTTTTTTATTGAAATTTTATCATAAAGTAAAACAATATAATAAAGGCATTGACCTAAAACACTCAACAATAGCACAAATTTTAGACATTTCGAAAAAGGGAAAAGTGTGGAAATCAGAGATTTTAAGCACACTTTTTTAATCCATTTTTCTCCATTAAAATTTGTGGTTGTTTCGTTTATTTAGTCAATGCTTTTTAATTTAAAAACTTATTTTTTACATAAAATAATATCTTTCTCATTTGCATTAATTGCACTTGCAACTACATTACATTTAACTATAAAAAGATAAAAAACTTCTCTATTTGTAATTTGATACAATGATTCAAAGTTCCCCATTCCTTTTGCAATAACAACATCAGCCGCGTTAAATATTTTTTTTGATTTTTCATTTGCATATTTCAAATCATATCCAGGTGTTGGTACTCCGGTGTCAATAATTGTTGCAAATTTAGGCATATCACTCTCATTTGCTTCTTTTATAGTTACATCATTTATAATAGGCTTACCTCTTACAAAATAAAACAATTCAATATCATAAAGTGATTTTAAAACATCAGCTAAAATTACATCAAAAATATTTTCTCCACAATTATCTCCGATAATTACTACTTTTTTAGCAATTTTTAGTTGTTCTTTTAGTTTTAAATAATCATCTATTTTAAAAGAAGTATTAAAAATTTCATTTAATATATTTTCTAAATTAAACTGTTTTTTAGCACCAAAATCAATAACATTTCCAGCAACTGCAATTTTTAAAGCAGTTAAAAGTTTATCATCACTATTTTTTATTTCTTCATATAAAAATGGTTTAAATTTTTTAGCTTCTTGTATAGATATTTCTTTTGCTTTTGAAAGTGGGTCAGGGTTGTTTGTAATTTCTTCAATTAATTTATAAGTATCTTTTGCAATTTGCGGTGGAGTGTAATTTAGTGAATAATTAGGTAAAATTTTTGCTATTTCAAATAAAATTTTAGCTGAGGTTTCATCATCTAAATTTAGAAGTTTTGTAGTTTTAAGTGCTTGATTAAAAAGACAAACAAGACAGTCAGGTTTTATATTCATTTAATACCTAACTCTCTTTTGATTAAAGGTTCGTTAAATCCACTAATCCATTTGTTTTCGATTAAAATTACCGGTATTCCACCACCGCCTGTATGTTTTTTACAATCAGCTGCTGCTTTTTTATCTTTTGTTATATCAATTTCATTGAATCTAATTTTATGTTTTTTGAAGAATTGTTTTGCTTTTACACACCAAACACATCCAGGACCTGTAAAAAGTGCTACTCTTTTTTGTCTTTTTGGTTGTTTTTTTTCACTCATCTTCATCTCCTTTTCCTTTAATTACTTTACCCCACATTAATTTGTATTTTCTTCTACAAAATTCAAGTTCTTCTTGACAAATTTGAAGCTGTTTTTGAAGTGTTTCAATTGTTTTTCTATCTTCATCATAAATTTCTTGAACTGAAATAACTGTACTTTTTAGAAAATCATTTTCACCTTTCATAGTATTGATAGTTTCATCTTTTGCTTCTAAAACTTTTTCGTGAAGTGTTAGAATAGTTGAAATTGTTTTTTCTAAAACATTTCCTTGCTTATCTTCTACTATTTCAAGCTCAGTAGTCATAGGAATTAGACTTTTTGTACCAGCTTGTGCTTCAATATAGATTATTCCATCCTCTTTTTTATAATTTAATTTTTTTTCTTTACAAAGAGTTTTTATTTCTTCAGAACTCTTTCCAATTAATTTGGCAAATTCATCAATACTCAGCCAAGTTTGCATTATAAAATAACCTCTATTTCTGCAGAATCAGTTTCTACTTTTTTAGCTTTTGCCATTCTGTCTTCTTGTAATTTTGTTGCTAATTCTTCATCATCAAGTGCTAATATTTGCATTGCTAAATATGCTGCATTAATTGCACCTGCTTTTCCAAGTGCTACAGTAGCTACTGGCATACCTGAAGGCATTTGAACAGTTGAAAGCATAGCATCCATTCCATCCATTGCTCCACCTTTCATAGGAACTCCAATTACAGGTTTTGTTGTAGTTGCAGCTACAGCACCAGCTAAATGGGCAGCCATTCCAGCAGCCGCGATGAATACTCTCGCACCTTTTTCTTCAGCAGTTTTAATATAATTTTTAGTTCTTTGTGGACTTCTATGTGCTGATGAAATTATAAGTTCATAAGGCACTGTAAAACATTCTAATGTTTTTACACACTCTTTCATTATTTCATAATCACTTTTACTTCCTAAGATAATCGATACAAATTTCATTTTTCTTCCTTTTTTCTTAAAAATGTTAGATATGGTAATTTACAAGGTAATTTAATTGGATTTAAGTTACCACTATGAACAGATTCTAATTCTTTATCTTTATTTGTTACTATTTTATAAAGTTTCAGTTTCCATTGACTATTATCGTTGTATATTTTACCTATTTCGTTTTCACATTCATTTATATTGGCACCATAAGGTAAAACTATTTCCATTTCATCATTTGGAAAAGTTTTATATTTACACATAAATGTCTCTTCATCTTCGTTTATAATTCCACTAACTTGGTAACTTCCATTTGTTAAAGATGTTTCTAAATTTTGAGTATCATTTTTTTCAAAAGGTCTTTTTACTAAATAAGCATCTGTAAAACCTCTATTTTTTGTAGTTAAAATTTCATTTTCATATTTTTTAGCTTCAAATTGGTTTTTAAAATAGTCATCAATTGCATTTCTATAAGCTTTTGTTACAACACCAACATAATAAGGGGCTTTTGTTCTTCCTTCAATTTTAATTGAATCAACTGCACCACTTGCTAAAATTTCATCTACGTGATTTATTAAATTTAAATCTTTTGAATTCATAATATAAGTTCCATCTTCATACTCTTCAAGTTTTAGAAGTTTTCCTGTTTCTGGATTTTCGGCGTACATTACATAAGGATATCTGCAATCATTTGCACAACTACCTTTGTTTGCATTTCTTCCAAATTGAAGAGCTGAAATAAGACATCTTCCACTATAAGCAAAACACATTGCCCCGTGAACAAATGCTTCTATTTCAAGTTCTGGAATTGCTTCTTTTATCTGTTTTAAATCTTTTAGACTAGCTTCTCTTGCTGCTATTATTCTTTTAACTCCATATTCATAGTAAGCCTGGGCATCTAAAATATTTAGAGCATTTGCTTGAGTTGAAAGATGAATATCAATCTCAGGTGCTATTTCTTTTGCTAATTTCACAACTCCAAGAGTTGAAATAATCATAGCATCTACACCAATTTCTTTTAGTTTTTGTATATGATTTTTCACTAATTTTATTTGATTATTAAATGGGAATCCATTTACAGTTGCATAAACTTTTACATTTTTAGAATGTGCGTACTTTACAGCTTCTTCAAATGTTTCATAATTAAACTCTTTTCCACTATGACATCTTAGTGAAAAGTGACTAACACCTGCATAAACAGCGTCCGCTCCATAGGCAATAGCTATTTTTAATTTTTCCATATCACCAGCAGGTGAGAGTAACTCTACTTTATTCACTTTTACCACCTGCAAATTGTGCAATTAATGCATCTAAGTCATCTTCACCTTCAACTAAATCATCTGTTTTATCTCCGTGAAGATGTCTTGCTGAACTTACTCTTTTACTATCATCAATTTTACCTTCAAAAATTCTATTCATATATTTAAGAAGTTCTCTCATAATATTAATTACTCTTTCTATTTTTTGTCTGTGAATATCTTGGAATTGCATAATGTCCATAGCCATCATTATATTATCACCGGCATTTTGTGCATTCTCTAAATTTTTATTTATAAGAGCAATTGCTTCTTCAGTTTTTGCAAGTTGTTCAGCAAATACTTCTATATGTGGAAATTTATTTGATAATTTTTCAAATAAAGCTTTTTGTTCTTCTAAAATATGTAATATTGTATTAGAATTTTCTTCATTTTCCATCATTGCATTTGAAATTTGATCCATAATATCTAAAATTTCACTTGCTTTTTCTTCACTGTCTTTTGTTACTTCATCTAATTGAGATACAACTTGATGATCATCCGTAGCAGGAGGAGGATATATTCCGTCATCGTGAGCTGGATCTAATTTTTCTGTTTCTTTAGTCTCAGTTTCATCATTTTCTTTGGTAAAATTATTTTCGTCAATTTCTTCATCTAAATCATCTATTCCACCATTCATTAGGGCATCTAGTTCTTCTTGTGTCATAACAAAGCTCCTATAAAAAACTATTTTTGCTAAATTATACCAAAAAAAAGTTATAATATTGAGAAAATATTAAAAGGACTAAATATGATTGATTTACATAATCATACAATTTTATGTAATCACGCAAATGATTCAATAGATGAGTACATCAAAAAGGCTATTAAAAAAGGAATTAAAATTTATGGATTTAGCGACCATGCTCCTATGAATTATGATGAAAAATATAGAATGAGTTTTGATGAAATGGATATATACGAAAAATGGCTTGATAAAGTAAAAGAAAAATATAAAGATAAAATTAAAATTTTAAAAGGTTATGAAGTTGATTTTACTCCTGAAGTTGATAAAAGAGTATTAGATAGAAAAGTTGATTATTTTATAGGAAGTGTTCATTTTTTAGATAACTGGGGATTTGATAATCCAGAGTTTTTAAGTGAGTGGAGTGAAAGAGATGTAGATGATGTTTACAAAGAGTATTTTGAGTTAGTTGAGAAGATGGCAGTATCTAAAATGTTTGATATAGTAGGGCATTTAGATTTGATTAAAGTGTTTGGACATCGTCCTAAAAATGATATGAAAATAATAGCAAAAAAGGCTATTGAAGCAATAGCAGATAATAAAATGGCATTGGAGATAAATACAGCAGGAATTAGAAAAAAAGTAAATGAAGTTTATCCAAGTGTTGAACTTTTAGAAATGATAAAAAAATCAAATATTGATATAACTTTTGGAAGTGATGCTCATTCAAAAAGTCAAGTAGGTTTTTATTTAAAAGAGAGTTATGAATTAGCAAAAATGATTGGATTTAAAAGAATTGTTTATTTTGAGAATAGAGAAAAAAGATATTTTGAAATTTAAAAGAGTATAATTCCAAAAAATTAAAAGGAGTAATATGACATATTTAAGTTTAATTATGGCAATTAGATTTTTAGGGCTATTTATAGTTTTACCTTTACTTGCAGTTTATGCTTTGCATTTAGATGGTGCAACTGATACAACTATTGGTATAGCATTGGGGGCGTATGCACTTTCACAAATGTTTTTACAAGTATTTTTTGGAAAGCTTAGTGATAAATATGGCAGAAAAGGAATTATTGCTTTTGGATTGCTTATTTTAGCACTTGGAAGTATTGTATGTGCTGTAAGTGATAATATTTATATACTTATTTTTGGTAGGCTTCTTCAAGGTGCTGGGGCAATTGGAGGAGTTGTTTTAGCTTATTTAAATGATTTAGCTACAGAAAAAACAAGAGGAAAAATTTTTGCAAGAATGGGGCAATTTATTGCACTTAGTTTTGCTATAGCAATGGTAGCTGGTCCGATTTTGGGTGCAAAATATGGAGTTCCTTTCTTATTTGATATTACAGCAGGTTTAGCTATTTTAGCTATTGTTTTACTTTATCTAAAAGTTCCACTAGCTCCAAAAATAGAGCATTTTGAAGAGAGTGCAAAAATAAGTGAAGTTTTTAAGAACAAAGAACTTATAAAAGTATATTTTTCTGGATTTATGCAAAAAGGAATGATGACTATTATTTTTATGGTAACTCCTTTGATTTTTGTAAATGAACTTGGTTGGGGAAAAATGGATTTATACAAAGTTTATGTACCTGCACTTGTTTTTGGTATTTTTGCTATGCCTTTTGGTGCAATTATGGCTGAAAAAAGAAATAAAGGAAAATTAGTATTTATTTTAAGTGCAGTTTTTATGACATCAAGTGTAATCGCGTTTTTGTTTGAATTTTATATTACTGGAGTTGTATTGTTTTTTATCGGATTTAATATGTTAGAGCCGGTTTTACAAAGTTTTACAGGAAAAATTGCAAGAATTCACGAAAAAGCAACCGCTATGAGTCTTGGAAATTCTATTCAATATGCAGGAATATTTTTAGGTGGTTTAGTAGCTGGGGCAGTTAAACAATATTACGGATATAATGCTCTTTTTTATCTTATTTTAGCTATTGGTGTTATTTGGATAGGTTCACTATTTACTATGAAAGATTTTAAAGGTTTTGATATTAAAACATTTGAAAACTTTGATAATGATATGATTAATAAGTTTAAAAATGATGAAAATGTTCACGATGTATTTATAAAAGAAGAAGTATTGGTTGTAAGATATATAAAAGAATAACTGATTTTTCAGTTATTTTTTATAAACTTTTCTATAACTCCAAATTGCTCTAATAACTCCATAAATAATATATCCACTTAAACTTATAGCTAATGTCCAAATAGGATAAAGATATAAAAGTGAAGCTAAAATAATAATAATAATTAATACTTTTAGTTTTGCATTTTGATGTAAATCTACTTTTTTAAATGAAGGAAATCTTACATTACTTACCATTAAAATAGCTAAAATAAATGAACCAATTAGAATAGTTAAATCTAATGAGTGATTAATTTCTAAATTTAGCATTAAAACACTTGCTAAAACGGCTGCAGCTGTAGGTATTGGAAGTCCTATAAATACTGTTGGGTCATTTTGGGCAGTTGTTACATTAAATCTTGCAAGTCTAATAGCTCCAAAAACTACAAAGAGTCCTGTTGCTAATGCTCCAAATTTTCCGTAAACATATCCAACACTAAAAAACAACATCATAGCAGGTGCAACTCCAAATGCTACAATATCTGCTAAACTATCAAATTCCATACCAAATTTAGATGAGGTATTTGTCATTCTAGCAACTCGCCCATCAAGTCCATCAGCAATAAATGATAAAATTATGTAAATAAATGCTTTTTCAAATTTTCCTTGACTTGAAGCTATTATACTCATCATTCCAAAAAATACACTAAGTGCAGTAAATAGATTTGGAAGTATATAAATTAATTTTATATTTTTCATTTTATCCCTTTTTTATTTAAAATTTCTTCTACCCATTCAATAGTAAGTCCCATTGCTGTACTTGTATATCCTATTTGTTTTTTGATATATTTTTTACAAAAACTCTCAACTTTACATGCCCCAGCACTGCCTTTCCATTCTCCACTTTTTAGATAATTTTCTGTGTCTTTTTCATCAAATTTATTAAAATAGTAAGTAGTTGTAGCTAAATTATCATAAATTTTACCACAATATCCAATTATTTGATAAGTTACGATATCGATTTTGTTTCCACTTTGAAGTAAAAGAAGTTTTTTGGCATCATTTTCATCTTTTGCTTTTCTAAGTAAATTTTTGCCATCAGTTATAATTGTATCCGCTGAAAGTAAAGGAATCTCATCACCAAAACATTTTAAACATTCATTAAATTTACCTTTTGTAGCTGACTGAACAAATTCAAGTGGATTAGTAGTTTGAATTAATTCCTCATCAAATTCACAACTTTTTTGAATGAAAGGAATATTTGCTTCTTTTAATAATTTAGCTCGAACTTTTGAAGAAGAGCAAAGAAGAATCAAAGTAGTTTCTCTTTTGCTTGTTTTAAGGCTTCATCTATTTTTGAAGTATCTTTTCCACCTGCTTGAGCGAAATCAGGTCTTCCACCTCCACCACCTTGAACGATTGGTGCGATTTCTTTGATAAAGTTCCCAGCTTTAATATCTACATTTTTAGCTCCACAAGCCATTTTTACTTTTCCATTTTCTTCACCTATTAAGAAAATGAAAACTTTATCGTATCTATTTTTTTCTTTATCAACTAATTCTTTTAAATCAGCATTATCAACTCTATCGATGATATAAACAACACCATCTTTTTCAGTTTTATTAAGTTCTTTTACAGTTGATGATTTTAATTTTTTAATCTCATCTTTTGATGATTTAATTTCATTTTTTAGTTTTTCAATTGCTTTTAAAATGTCTTGAGCTTTTAGTTCTGCTTTTAGTGATTTTATTTCATTTATGTTACTTTTGGCATATTTGTAAGCACTCATACCTACAACTGCTTCAATTCTTCTAACTCCGGCACTAACACCAGATTCTTTTGCGATATAAAAACTTCCAATTTCAGATGTGTTTTTTACATGAGTTCCACCACAGAATTCAACACTTGCATCACCAAAACTTACAACTCTAACGATATCACCGTATTTTTCACCAAAAAGAGCCATTGCACCTTTTTTTTGAGCTTCTTCGATAGGTAATTCTTCTGTAATTCCAGGGATTGAGTTTGCTATCATTTCATTTACAATTAGTTCTATTCTCTCAAGTTCTTCATTTGTAATTGCTTTTGGATGAGTTACATCAAATCTAAGTTTATCATCTTCTACTAAACTTCCCGCTTGTGTGATGTGATCACCTAAAACAATTCTACAAGCAGAGTGAAGTAAGTGAGTTGCTGAGTGATGTTTTGCTATTTCGTGTCTTGATTTATCTACTATACACTCAACCTCATCATTTACTTTTAATTTTGCATTTTTTACAAAACTCAAATTAATTCCATTAAATTTTTTAGTATCAGTAACTTCATAACCATTTATTGTTCCCTTGTCTCCAACTTGTCCACCACTTTCAGCGTAAAATGGAGTTTCTTCACACATTACCCAACCATCTGAATTTAATTCATCTACAATATTAAAGTTTTCATCTAAAAGTGCTAAAATTTTTGAAGTGTGTTTTGTAGTAGTGTAACCAATAAATCTATTTTCTCCAAATTTTTCAATCAAAGGTTTTACATTTGCACTAGCAGCGTCTCCACTACCTTTCCAAGCAGCTTTTGCTCTTGTTTTTTGTTCATGCATAAGTTTTTCAAACATATCAATTTCTACATGTTTATTTACACTTCTTAGCATATCTTGAGTTAAATCAAGTGGGAATCCGTAAGTATCATAAAGTTTAAAAGCAACTTCTCCACTAAATAAATCACCTTTTGTGTTTTTTAACTCTTCTTCAAAAATTGCCATACCTTTATCGATTGTAGCGAAAAATCTCTCTTCTTCAAGTTTCATATTTTCTTTTACAATCTCTTGTTTTTCTATTAAATATGGATATTGTTTTCCCATTTCTTTAACTAAAACGTCAACAATTTTATACATAAAAGGTTTTCTCATTCCAAGAAGATATCCGTGTCTAACTGCACGTCTAAGAATTCTTCTTAGTACATACCCTCTACCTTCTCTATCGAAATTCACACCTTGAGCAAGTAAAAATGTAACGGCTCTGATGTGGTCGGCAATTACTCTATGAGATGCACCATTTTCATCTGTATGATATTTTTTACCTGTAATTTCTTCAATTTTTTCTAAAAGTGGTCTAAAAATAGAAGAATCATAATTACTAAATACACCTTCTTTGATAGCAACAATTCTTTCAAGTCCCATTCCTGTATCGATTGAAGGGCGCGGAAGTGGAGTTAAGTTTCCTTTTTCATCTCTGTTGTATTGCATAAAAACTAAATTCCAAATCTCTAAAAATCTATCACCTTCGCCACCTAAATAATCTTCTTCTGAAGTAAAATTTTCTGCTCCTTGGTCATAGTGAATCTCACTACAAGGACCACAAGGACCAGTATCACCCATTTGCCAAAAATTATCTTTATCACCCATTTTTACAATTCTCTCAGCCGGAACATATTTTTTCCAGATTTCTCCTGCTTCATCATCACTATCGTGAATTGTAATCCAAAGTTTTTCTTTTGGAAGTTTTACAACTTCTGTTACAAATTCCCAAGCATATTCGATTGCTTTTTCTTTGAAATAGTCTCCAAAACTAAAATTTCCAAGCATTTCAAAAAGTGTATGGTGTCTTGCTGTATAACCTACATTTTCTAAATCGTTATGTTTTCCACCAGCTCTTAGGCATAATTGACTTGAAGTCGCTCTTGGTGGATTTGGGGCTGGTACTTCACCTGTAAAGATTGGCTTGAATTGCACCATTCCTGCATTTGTAAAAAGCAAACTTGCATCATCTGGCACTAATGGACTTGATGGCACGACTTTATGACCTTTTTTTTCAAAAAAGTTTAAAAATTCTTCTCTAATATTCATACATTAACTCCTAAGCTAAAAAACTTGATATAATTTTTTCATAATTTTACCTTATTTTGAGAAAAAAAGAAAAGGAATTTATTTAATGTATAAAAAAGAGATAGAAATTTTAAAGAAAAAGAGTAGAGTGAAAATTATATGAGTAACTATAAACCACCTTATACTATAACCACTAAAATGGTAAATTTAATATCTTCTATAAGTGAAGAGCTTACAAAAATAGAGTATAACAAACAAGATATTATTACTCCAAAATTGCGAAAGAAAAATCGTGTTAAAACTTTGGCAGGTACACTTGAAATAGAGGGTAATTTTATTGGTGAAGAGAAAATTACTGCTATGATAGAAGGAAAAAGAGTATTAGGAACATATCAAGACGTCCTTGAAGTAGAAGGGGCTATCAATGCATATAAAGAGTTTGAAAATTATCGATATGATAATTTAGATGATTTACTAAAAGCACATAAGATTTTAATGAAAGATATTTTAAAAACTGCAGGTTCTTTTAGGTCTGTTAATGTAGGAGTTGGTAGCAGTTTTGGGGTAAGTCATATAGCACCGCCATATGGGATTGTACCGGATTTGATGAGAGATTTATTTAGTTGGCTTAAAAATAGTGATGAACATATGCTTATTAAATCTTGTGTATTTCATTATGAGTTTGAGTTTATACATCCTTTTTCAGATGGTAATGGTCGTATAGGAAGACTTTGGCAAAGTGTGATGCTGTCTCATTGGAAAGATGTATTTGCAATAATGCCAATAGAGAGTATGATTAGAGATAATCAAGAAAAATATTATAATACCTTAGAAATATCAGGAAGTATAGGAGAAAGTACTCCTTTTGTAGAATTTATGCTTGAAATTATTTTAGATACAGTTCGAAAGGTCGGTAATAAGGTCGGTAATAAGGTCGGTAATTCTCTTAGTGATAATCAACTTTTAATTATTGAAAATATAAAAGTTAATCCTAAAATATCGGCACAAAAATTATCAGAAATTGTAGGAATATCTAAAAGAAAAATAGAAGAGAATTTAGCAAAATTAAAAGCTATGAAGATATTAAAAAGAGTGGGTGGAACTCGTGGATATTGGGAAATAATAGATGAAATTTAATATAAAAAAGGAATTTATTTGATGTATAAAAAAGAGATAGAAATTTTAAAGAAAAAGAATAGATTTAGAAAAAGACAAATTTATGATAATTTAATAGATTTTGCAAGTAATGATTATTTAGGACTTGCACGAAACTCAGAAATTTTAGATAAAACTTATAATGCTTTAAAAGGTGAAGAGTATGGAGCGAAGGCCAGTCAATTAGTAAATGGTTATACAGAATATCATCAGATGCTTGAAGAGTATCTTTGTGAAATAAATGATTATAAAGCTGGGATAGTTGTTGGAAGTGGATTTTTGGCAAATATGAGTATTTTTGAAAGTTTAGCAAGAAAAGGTGATTTAGTTATTTTAGATGAAGAGTATCACGCAAGTGGAATTGTGGGAACGAAACTATCTCAAGCAGAAATTAGATATTTTAAACATAATGATTTAGAAGATTTAGTTTATAAACTTGCTGATTCTATACATTTTAATAGAGTTTTTGTAGCCGTTGAGGGTGTATATTCTATGAGAGGGGATTTGGTAAAAGAGGAAATTTTACAATATTTATCTGCTAAAAAGAAAGTTATTACAGTTATTGATGAAGCCCATTCTGTTGGAGTTGTAGGAGATAAACTAATGGGAGTAGTTGATTTATATAAAATTCCTACAGTAAACACTATAAAAATAGGAACACTTGGTAAAGCTTTAGGAAGCTATGGTGCTTATATTTTAGCAAGTAAAGAAATTATTTCATTTTTGGAAAATAGAGCAAAAGGAATTATTTATTCAACAGCTTTAAGTAATTTTGATACGATGTATGCATATTTTGCTTTAAAATATATACATAATAATTTGGATGAATTACAAAAAGAGATAAAAAAAAGAAAAGAATTAATAAAAAGTGATTCTCTTATTTTTGTAAAAGAGTGTGAAGATGATATAATGTTGAAATCTATTGAATTACAACAAAAAGGATTTTTAGTTGGAGCAATTCGCCCACCAACTGTAAAAAAATCTCTTTTTAGAATAACAGCAAGAATTAGTGAAGATATAGA
The DNA here is from genome assembly GCA_030826765.1 of Nautiliales bacterium. GTDB lineage: Bacteria > Campylobacterota > Campylobacteria > Campylobacterales > JAADDX01 > JAUUDM01. The sequence goes on along the minus strand of JAUUDM010000035.1, from coordinate 22,186 downwards.
AAAATTAAAAGAGGTTATTGAATGGATAAAAACAGATTAAAAATAGCAATTGTAGATGATTCTAATACATCAATTAATTATTTAAAATTACTATTAAAAAGATTAAACTTAACTAATGTTATTAGTTTTCAAAATCCAATTGAATTTTTAGAATTTTTTGAAAAAAATAATGATATTGATATTATATTTATTGATTATATAATGCCAGAATTAAATGGAATAAAAGTTTTACAAAAGATTAAACAGATTGATAAAGATGTTTTAACTGTAATGATGACGAATAATAGTGATATAGATGTTAAAATTAGTGCTATAGAAAATGGTATAAGTGAATTTATGTCTAAAAATATAGATTTGGTTGAATTTACAGCGAAAATAAATATTTTAATTAATTTAAGAATGTATTATTATAAAATAGAAGAATATAAGATTTCTTTAGAAAAAACTTTAAAATATAAAGATAAACAAGAAGAAATGACTCTTAGAAAACAGTATAAAATTATTGAAGATTATGTTAGTAATCATTTTTATGATAATTGGCTAGCTGATTCATATTTTAAACCTTATGATATTGTAAGTGGGGATAGTTATTTAACACTTAGAATTAGTAATACTAAATTTTTTATATCTGTTGTAGATGGAATGGGAAAAGGAGTTAGTGCTTCTATTACATCGGTTCTAACAATAGCTTTTATAAATCATTCCCTTTCTAAATCAATTGCATTCAATGATTATAATTTTGCAAGAGCTGTAAAAGATACCTTTGATTATGTAAAATCTATTTTACTTGAAGATGAAGCACTTAGTTTTTCATTAATTGAAATTGATATTGAAAATGAAAATATAAAATATGCTAATTTTGGATTACCTCCAATTTATCTAAAAAAAGATAAAGAAATTATAAAAATAAAGCCAAATAACAGTGCTCTTTTATTAACTGAAGAATATTTTAACATAGATGAGGTTAATAACTTTGATACTATTTTAATAGGTAGTGATGGATTAACTGAATCAGTTATGAATAATGGCTATCCATATTTAGTTAAATTTAAAGAACAATTTCAGAAATCTATGCTTTTATCTGAAATTATTAAAGATTTTAATAAAAATGTAAATCAAGCAGATGATGATGTTACACTTTTTTGTTTGACAAAAGATAAAAATAATTATGAAACTATTTATGAAAATAAATTTTTAATAAATAAAGAAAATATGGAAAGTTTGGTTAATAATATAGAGTTTGAATTGCCTCAAAATAAAATATCACTTAAAATTATAAATAAGATAGTTTTTTCTTTAAATGAACTTTTATTGAACGTATTAGAGCATTCTGTATTAAAATTAGGTAAAAATAAACAGCAAATAGTTAAAAATGATATAAAAATTAAGTATAATAACACTAACAAATATGTACAAATCAAAATTTTAGTCTCAAATGAGTTTGTTGTTCTCATAGTAGAAGATGAAGGTGATGGATTTGAAATAAATGAAATACTCAAAAAAGAGTGGTTTAATAGATATCATGGAAGAGGTCTTAAAATATTAAAATCATTTAGTAATGGTATTTATTATAATGTCAAAGGAAATAAAACAAAAATATATTTCAAAAAGGATAAATAATGGAAATAATAAAAACAAATAATGTATTAGAAGTAGAAGGTATTATTAAAACTATGAATGATGCGCATAAATTAAATGATACATTAAACAACTTCAAAGAAGGACAAATGGTAATTATTAGAATAAAAGATAGTTTTGCGATGCCTTCAGCTGTAATTGGTAATTTACTTAAAAAAGTGGAAGAGGGTGTAAATATAAAATTAGAAGTAAAAAGTGATATTTTATATGAAGTTTTAAATGATTTAAATTTGGTTAATAAGCTGAATGTGAAAAAAATCTAATCTAATTTATGCTTAAAAAATTTTTATTACTATTTTTATTGTTACCCATAATAGGAGTAGTTATTTTAATTTTATATTTATATCAATCTACAAGATTTGATATAGATAAATTAGTATATTACAATCCTCCTTTAACTACACAATTTTATGATAGAAATGATAAATTGGTTGCTAATATTTTTGATAAAGAAAATCGTCTTTATGTTAAATTTGAAGATATACCACCAAGAGTAATAGAAACTCTTATAGCTACGGAAGATACTACATTTTTTACAAATCATGGATTTAATTTAGAAGCAATTTTTAGAGCTTTGATAAAAGATATAAAAGCTGGTAAAAAGGTAGAAGGAGCTTCTACTTTAACTCAACAACTTGTAAAAATTATGTATTTAAATAGAAAAAAAAGTATAAAAAGAAAAATGAAAGAACTTTTTATTGCTATTAAAATTGATGAAACATTATCTAAAAACAGAATATTAGAGATTTATTTAAATCAAATCTATTTAGGACATGGATATTATGGTATCAAAACAGCAAGTGAAGGTTATTTTCATAAAGATTTAAAAGATTTAACATTGAAAGAAATAGCTATGCTTATTGCTTTGCCTAAAGCTCCTACTTATTATGCTCCTACTAATCATTATGACAAAAATATAATTCGTGCAAATACAATCTTAAAAAGAATGTTGACTTTAGGTTGGATAACTAATGAGGAATATAAAAAAGCAGTCTTTGAAAAACCAAAAGTTTATAATACAACTCTTACAAGAAATAGAGTACCTTATGTAATTGATATGGCTTTAAAAGAATTAAAAGATAAATATCCTGATATAAAAACAGGTGGATATAGAGTAAAACTCAGCATTGATTTAGATATTCAAAAACTTGCACAAGAATCTATAAAATGGGGATATAATAGAGTTATACAAAAATATAATGTGAATTCTTCTAGTTTAAATGGAGCTATGATAACAATTAATTCTAATACTGGTGATATACTTTCAGCTGTAGGAGGTGTAGATTATAAAAAAAGTAGTTTTAATAGAATTATTCAATCAAAAAGAAGTATGGGTAGTGCTATGAAACCTTTTATATATCAAATTGCTTTTAATATGGGGTATAATCCACAAAGCACGGTTCCTGATGTTTCAAGAACTTATAAAATATCAAAAGAAGATAAGAATGATACTTATTGGCATCCGCATAATTATGAAAAAAATACATTGGGTTATATTACTCTAAGAAAAGCACTTGTGCATTCACAAAATTTAGCTACAATTAATTTAGCTTCAATGATAGGACTTGATAGGATTATTCAAGGTTTGTATTTTTTTGGATTTGATGATATTCCTTCAAAAGATATGTCTGTAGTTTTAGGAAGTCTTGGTGTAACTTTAGTTAAAGTAGCTGAAGAATATACACTTTTTTCAAATTATGGTGTTAAAGTTAAACCAAGACTTGTCTTAGAAATAAGCAATGAAAAAAAAGGTTTGAAGACTAGATTTTTAACTAAAAAAGATGATTTAATGGATGCTGAACAAGCATATTTAATGATAGATGTTTTAAAAGATGTCGTAAAAAAAGGAACTGGTCGAAATGCAAGAGTTAAGGGTATAGAGATAGCTGGAAAAACAGGAACAACTAATAAATTTAGAGATGCTTGGTGGTGTGGATTTACTCCAGATACTACGACTATTATTTGGTATGGTAATGATAATTATAAAAGTATTGGTAAAAGAATGAGTGGTGGAAGAGTAAGTGCTCCTGTATTTAAATATTTTTATGAAAAATTATTACAAATTCATCCAGAAATTAAAAGATATTTTTATATTCCAAAAGATGTAAAATATTTTAATTATAATGGTAAAAAAATGCCTTTTACTAAACTTTCTCCACCTCCAAAAGAAAAAGTTTATGTCCCTATTTTTTAAATAAGATAAAATCACTCTTTTTTTAGGAAAAAATTATGATATAATTACAAATTATATTCTCAAGGAGATTTTTTATGAAAAAAATGATAATAGGCTTGATTCCGGCTTTAATGCTTGCTTCAACTGTTTCTTTTGAAGAGGCATTGAATGATGCATATACAAATAATAATGATTTAAAAGCTAAAAAATTAAATATTGAAATGGCTAAACAAGATTTTAGTAAAGCTAAAATGTTTGATTTTGGAAGACTTTATTTTGAGGAAACATTTAGTAGAACAAATAATGCTTTATATGTTTTTGGTGATAAATTAAGTCAAAGAGAAGCTACATTTTTAGATTTTGGTGCAGATCAATTTACAGGTCCATCAGCTTTAAAAGTAGCTCCTAAGAATTTAAATCATCCTCATTTTAGAGATAACTATGCTACAAAAATTGCTTATGATTTACCAATTTTTACTGGTTTTAAAATAAAATATGCAAAAGAAATAGCAAAACTTCAAGTAAAAGCGCAAAAATTTAAATATCAAAGAAATAAAAATAAATTAGCTGTTGAAGTTTTAAAAGCTTATAATGGTGCAGTGGCAGCTAAATATTTTATTGAAGCTTTAAAAAGTGCAAAAAAAACTACTACTTCGTTTGTAAAAATGACAAATAATATGTATAAACAAGGTGTTATTGTAAAAAGTGATGTTTTAAATGCCGAGGAAAGAGATAGTGAAATCGATTCAAAACTTATTGAGGCACAAAATAGATATAAATTAGCATTATCTTATTTAAGATTTTTAACAGGAAATAGTGATATAGATGATGTAAAAACTTTTAAAGTAATTGTTGCTCCTGAATCTGATTTAAAAACTTTGCAAGAAGAAGCATTACAAAACAGAAATGATATAAAATATATGAAATCAAATGTAGATACTATGAAAAATAAAGTAAAAATGGATAAAAATATCTATTATCCAACAATTGGAACTCATTTAGAATATGGGCAAAATAATAAAGATCCACAGCTTAATAGAAATAAAGATTATTATATGATTTCTGCAAGACTTACATATAACTTTATAAACCCAGGAGATAAAGAGGAGCTTCAAAAATCAAAAATTCAGGCAGCTCAAACAGCACTTTATTATAAACATATGCAAAATGGTATAAAAATGGAAGTAGAACAGAAATTACTTAATTTACAGGCAAAAACAGCAGTAATAAAAACAAAAATTAAAAATAGAGATTTAGCTGAAAATATTTTACATCAATATACATCAATGTATAAAAATGGAATAATTAACATTTCAAGATTACTTATGAAGCAATCTGAAAAACAAAAAGCAGATGCTGAACTTATAAAAGCAAAGTATGACCAAGCATTAGCAGCGGCTGAGCTTGAACTTGCAATTGGGAAAAAAATTAAAGGAGAAAACAAATGAAAAAAATATTATCAATATCTTTAATGGCACTAAGTGCTTTTGCTTATAATTTAGCTCCAGCACAAATGAAAACTATCAATATAACAAAGACATATAGTGGTGAAACTTATGCCAAAAAACAGGTTATGGTAGCAACTAGACTTATGGGATATATTAAAAAAATAAATGTAGAAGAAGGTGATGTAGTTAAAAAAGGTGAACTTTTATTTGAAGTTGACCCAAGTGATATATATTCAATGATTAATCAAGCAAGAGCAGGAGTATTACAAGCACAAAATGCTGTTTTAATGGCAGAATTAGCTTATGCAGATGCCAAAAAAGATTATGATAGATTTAGTAATCTTTATAAACAAGGTTCAGTTTCAAAAAGAGACTATGACAAAATGACTTTGAATATGAAAATTAGAAAATCACAAGTAGAGATGGCAAAAGCAATGCTTGCTCAAGCAAAAGCAGGACTTGACCAAGCTCTTGCACAAAAAAAATATTCAAAAGTTTATGCTCCAATCAATGGTGTAGTAGTAAGAAAACTTGCTAATGTTGGAGATATTTCTCTTCCAGGTCATCCAATGCTTATTTTAGCAAATTTAAATTCAGTGCAAGCAAGAGCTTTTGTAAAAGCCCAAGATGTAAAACTTATTAAAAAAGGGCAAGATGCTGATGTATTTATTAGTGCTTTAAATAAAAAAGTACCAGCAAAAGTTTCTAGTATTATTCTTTCAGGTGATCCTGCAACTCACTCTTATTTAGTGAAATTTAAATTTATCAATAAAAATAAAAATATTTTACCAGGAATGTATGCAAAAATATCTGTAAAAATTGGAAACAAAAAAGAGACTGTAATTCCTTATGATGCATTAACAAGTAGAGGAGGAATTGTAGGAGTATTTGTAAATAATAGTGGTAAAGCTGAATTCAGAGAAGTGCAAATCTTATCGCAACAAGGAAATAGTGTTGCTGTTGATAATGTAAAAGTAGGTGAAGAAGTTGTTATTTTACCACCTGCTAATATGACAGATGGCACACCATTAAACTAAGGATAGATTATGGAAGATAAAAATCTAAAAAAAGAGTTAAATCAAGAAAAAAAAGAAATTCAAAAAATAGAAGAAGAGTTGACTCTTAATATTGCGGGAAGGCTTGCAAGGGATTTTCTTAAAAACCCTTTAACTCCTGTAATTGCTTTTGTTTTATTTTTATTTGGTGCAATTGCATTAATGATGACACCAAGAGAAGAGAATCCTCAAATTGATGTTCCAAGTGCAAGTGTAATTGTTGTTTATCCAGGTGCAAGTAGTAAGGAAGTTAAAAATATTATAGTTGACCCTCTTAGCAGAAAAACAAAAGCTATTGTAGGTGTTGACCATATTTATGGTATGGCTATGAATAGCGTTGGAGTTGTTACAGTTGTATTTAAAATTGGTCAAAATAAAGAACTTTCAATGGAAAAACTTTATGATAGAATTTTCCAAAATATGGACTATTTGCCAAAAGGTGCTTGGCAGCCTATAATTAAACCAAATGATATTGATGAGGTTCCTATTTTAACTTTTGCTTTGGCTAGTAAAAAATATAATGATGCCGAACTTTATAGAATGGCTCAAAGACTTTTAACTCCACTTGCAGGGGTAAATAATGTAAGTGTAGTTGGAATCAAAGGTGGGCATAAAAGAGAATTTGATGTTACTTTAGATGCTTCTAAATTAGCGGCTTATCATATTTCATTAGGTCAAGTTGCAGATGCACTTAAAAAAGGAAATGTTGATTACCCTCTTGATACATTTGAAAAAGGTAAATTTTCTGTACCAGTAGAATATAATGGATTTATAAGAAATTTAAATGATATTAGAAATTTATTAGTAGCAAATTATGGAGGCAAACCAATTTATCTAAAAGATATTGCAAAAATCAGTGATACTGCAAATTATCACGATAAACATTATACTTATTTTATGGCTGGAGAAGCATTTGAGGGTGTTAAAAAAGGTGAGCAGTTAAATCAAGTAACTGTTTTTGTATCTAAAAAAAGAGGAACAAATGCTGTATTTGTTTCAGAAGATGCAATTAAAAAAATGAATGAACTAAAAAAACAACTTCCAGCAGGAGTTAATGTAGTTCTTACAAGAAATGATGGACATAAAGCAAATGAAGCAGTTAATGAACTTGTATCGCATTTGATTATTTCAATTGGAATTATTGTAATTTTATTAATTATTGCACTTGGATTTAGAGAATCTTTAATTATTGCTTTTACAGTTCCATTAATTCTTGCAACAACTCTATTTGTTGGAATGCTTGCAGGACAAACAATTAATAGAATTACACTTTTTGCACTTATTCTTTCACTTGGACTTTTGGTTGATAGTGCAATTGTTGTTATTGAAAATGTTCATAGACACTTTTCAATGGCTGATAAAAGTAAAGAACACGCAGCAGTTTTTGCTACAAATGAGATAGGAAATCCAACTAATATAGCAACTTTAGCTATTATTTTAGCGTTTGTTCCAATGTTTTTTGTTGGTGGAATGATGGGACCTTATATGAGACCAATTCCATTTAATGTTCCGGTTGCGATGATTGCTTCACTTGTAATAGCTTATATATTTGTTCCATGGGCTGCAGTTAAATTTTTACCAGACCATCACGAGAGTGAACCGTTTGATATTAAAAAAACAAAAACTTTTGCAGTATTTAATAAATTATTAAAACCAATGATTGAGTATAAATCTAAAAGATTATTATTTATTTCATCACTTGTAGTTTTAACTATTTTAGCTATTTTAACACTTCCAAGTAAACTTGTTTTATTTAAAATGCTTCCAGGGGCAAATAAAAATACATTCAATATTACTATTGATTTACCAACAGGTGCAAGTATTAATACAACAAAAGAATTAGTTTCTAAATTGGAAAAAGAACTTGCAAAACAAAAAGGTGTTAATGATTTTGAAAGTTTTGTAGGAATGGGTGGAGTTATTGACTTTAATGGACTTTTAAGAGGAAGTAATCTTAAAAAAGGTGAAAACTTAGCAGAAATCAGAGTTAATTTAAAAGATTTAAAAGAGAGAGAAGAGAGTTCAATTGATATGGTTTCAAGACTTAGACCAATTTTACAAAAAATAGGTAAACCTTATGATGCAAATATTAAACTTGTAGAAGACCCTCCAGGACCTCCTGTAATTGCTACACTTCTTATGGAAGTAACTGGTGGAGATGAAGCTGGAAGAATGGTTTTAGCGAAAAAAATAGAAGATATTTATAAAAAAACAAAAGGTGTTGTGGATATTGATGTAATGGCTGATGATCCTATTGTTAAATATGAATTAGTTCCAGACAAAGTAAAAGCTGGACTTTTAGGAATTACAACTAAACAAATTGCTGATATTTTAGGACTTGGAATCAAAGGTGCCGTTGTTAGTGTTGCTCATATTCCAAATGAAAAAGAACAAGTTGGAATTTTTGTGAGATTCAATAAAGCTTCAAGAAACGGAATTAATGATATTCAAAATATCAAAATTATGTCTATGACAACTCATAGAATGGTGCCATTAGCAGAAGTTGTAAAAGTAAAAGCAGTTCCTTATGGTGGACTTATTACAAGTAAAGATCTTAAAGATATTACAATGGTAACTGGTGAAATGGATAAAAGAGGAAGTATTTATGCTCTTCTTGATATATTTAGTTATCTAAAAGATAAAGGGTTAGATGGTTATAAAATTACTTATGATGGAAATCCAAGATTAAATTTAACAGCTGTTAATACAAAAACTGGACAAAAATATGATTTAGTATGGGATGGTGAATGGAAAATTACATTCGATACATTTAGAGATTTAGGAACTGCATTTGGTGGTGCGGTTGTTTTAATTTTCTTATTGATGGTTGCATATTATAAAAACTTTAGAATTCCAAGAATTGTACTTGTAGCTGTGCCTTTAACATTTATTGGGGTTTTACCTGGGCATATGATTACAAGTTGGCTTACTATTCCTCTTACAGGAACACCAGCGTATTTTACTGCTACAAGTATGATTGGATTTATTGCACTAGCCGGGATTGTTGTTAGAAACTCATTATTACTTATTGATTTTACAAATGATTTAGTAAAAGCTGGAAGAAGTATAGAAGACGCTGTAGTTGAAGCAGCAGCTACAAGATTTAGACCGATTATTTTAACAGCACTTGCTATTATTTTAGCATCAAGTGTTATTTTACTTGACCCAGTATGGCAAGGACTTGCAGTTTCACTTATTTTTGGGGTATTAGTTTCGACAATTCTAAGTCTTTTTGTTATTCCACTTTTATATTGGAGATATTTAAGAGATATGAATAAAAAACTTCCAGAAAATAAAGTCGATTATGGATTAGAAGCGTAAATTCACGCTTTTTTTCTTTTTTTGATATAATTACCAAAAAAAGGTTTTTAATATGCAGATAGTTTTAGCCTCATCAAATAGAGGTAAGATTAAAGAGATTAAAAAATATTTTGGTGATGATGTTGTTGCTTTTAGTGACTTAATTACTCCTTTTGAAATAGAAGAAAATGGTAATTCTTTTAAAGAAAATGCTATTATAAAAGCTAAAACTATTTATGAAAAACTTCCAAATCACATAATTATTGCCGATGATAGTGGTATAAGTGTTCCAGCTTTAGGAAATATTCCAGGAATTTATAGTGCAAGATTTGCTGGAAGCAATGCTACAGATAAAGATAATTTAAATAAATTAATCGATGAGCTTAAAAATAATAATATTTCAAAAGCTCCCGCTTTTTATACTTCAGCAATAGCAATTGCATCTCCTTATGGAATTTATACAACTCACGGATTTATGTATGGTGATGTGATTGATGAAGCAAGAGGTGATAAAGGATTTGGATATGATCCAATGTTTATTCCTGAAGGTTATGATAAAACTTTAGGAGAACTTGATGATGAGATCAAAAAATCAATTTCTCATAGAACAAAGGCTTTAAATTTAGCAAAATATATTTTGGATGTTATAAGATGAATTATTTATTGAAAATGGCAAAACTTGTAAAATTTGAACATACAATATTTTCAATGCCATTTATTTTTGTAGCAATGATAGTTGCAGCTGATGGTTGGTTTGGCTGGAGATTATTTTTTTTAGTAGTTTTAGAAGCTGTGTTTGCAAGAAATTTTGCAATGGGTGTGAATAGATATTTAGATAGAGATATTGATATCAAAAATGAAAGAACAAAAGATAGACCAAGTGTAAATGGTGAAGTAAATGAAAGTGAAATGAAACTTTTTATATTAGTAAATATGATAGCTTTTATTGTTACTTCTTATTTTATTAATTCACTTGTTTTTTATTCTTCACCTTTTATTTTAGCTGTTTTAGGTGGATATAGTTATTTCAAAAGATTTAGTGAATATGCTCATATAATTTTAGGAATTTCACTTTCACTTGCTCCTATTGGTGGTGCAATGTCTGTTACAAATAGTGTGCCAGAATGGAGTATTTTTTTGGCATTTGGAGTAATGTTTTGGGTGGCTGGATTTGATATTTTATACTCTTTGCAAGATATGGAATTTGATAAAAAAGAGGGGCTCTTTTCTATTCCAGCAAAATATGGACTTGAAGCAAGTTTGGCATTATCTGCTTTATTTCATATTTTAACTATAACCTTTTGGTTTTTATTTATTGTTTATTCACATTTAGGATTTTTTGCTTATATTGCACTGATAATAAGTGCAGGATTTTTATATAAAGAACAAATAATGGTAAGAAATAATTTAGAAGATATACCAAAAGCTTTTTTTGATTTAAATGGGTATTTAGGAATTATATTTTTTGTTTGTATAGTTTTAGATAAGGTATTTAGATGAATATAAGGTTAATTTCTGCACCACTCACAATTCAATTTGAAGAAGATAAAGAATCTTTCAAAGAAGAGTATGATAAATTAGGTGCTGAAATTGATGATCCAATTGGTCAATATATAAAATTAGCAAAAGCGAGGGGAGAAACAAGTGAAAGTGATAAAGTTTTACTTGAACTTGTAGTTGCTCTTCATAGAAAAGTAGATGAATTAACAAGTTTAATTAAAAATGAAACAAAAGAATTAATTTCTCTTAAATATAATGCAAAAATTAGTGAAATTGGATATGAATATATTAAATTTCAAAATTCTGTTTTAGTGCAAAATCAAAAATATTATGGAAGATTGGATATTTCTTTTTTCCCCCAGAGGGAAGTGCCTATATATTTTATAGCTATTGATGAGCAAATTGCAGAAATCATTTTAATGCATGATAGAGATATCAAAGATTATAATGCTTTTGTAGCTGCAAGAGAAAGAGCATTGATTAGAGAAAAAAGGGGTCTAAAATGAGTATAACTATAGCAATTTTTATAGGATTTGCATTTGCTATAATATTTTTATTTATATATATTTTTATTAGTAGTAAAAGTATTGATAGAAAATTCCAAAGAATTGGTATGGCATTAGAAGAGATGAATGAAGAAATTTATCAGCTTGAAAAAAAACAAAAAAAGATATCTAAAGATTTTGAATTAAATATAGAAAAAATTATATCTGAAAAGATGGATGATGTTTTAGAAAATTTAATAAATACAATAAAAGATTATCAACATAAATCAGAGAATGAAATTAGAAGTCTATATAATAAAATAGAAAAAATAGAGAGTAATGTAAAATTAAACACATTACCTCATTTTGAAACAATATCTACTAAAAAAGATGATAAAAATAAGATTAAAGAACTTTTTGAAATAGGGTATTCTGTAGAAGAGATAGCAAAAGAAGTTAATATGCCGGTTGGAGAAGTTCAACTTTATCTGAAGTTTCAAAATAAAACTTAAATTTTACTTAATTTCAGTTAATTTTAAGAAAACTTAACTATAATTTCATTTCCAAAAGTAATATATAAATTACTTAAAATTGCTAAAAGGGCATAAATATGAAATTTACAAATATGAATCCAACAGTTGAAAGAAACTGGGTAGTAATTGATGCAGAAAACAAAATATTCGGTAGAGTAGTTTCTGAAATCGCAACTATTTTAAGAGGAAAAAACAAACCTTACTATACTCCAAATATGGATTGTGGAGATTTTGTAGTAGTTATCAATGCAGATAAAGTTAAATTTTCAAAAGAAAATAAAGCTGAAGATAAAAAATATTATAGACATTCAGGATATTTCGGTAGTGTTAAAGAAGAAAGTGCTAAAAAACTTTTAAACGAAAATCCAGAAAAACTATTTAAACTTGCAACAAGAGGGATGCTTCCAAAAACATCACTTGGAAAAGCACAACTTAAAAAATTAAAAGTGTATGAAGGTAGTGAACATCCTCATACAGCTCAAGTAAAGGCTAGCAAATGAAAATGCACGGTAGAACTTATGCAACAGGAAAAAGAAAAACAGCAGTAGCTAAAGTATGGTTAAAACCAGGAAATGGTGAAATGACTATCAATGGTAAAAGCCTTGATGAATTTTTAGGTGGAAGAGATGCTCTTAAACTTAGAGTTAGATGGCCTTTAATGGTAACTAAACAAGAAGAAGCAGTATCTATCGAAGCTAAAGTTTACGGTGGTGGACAAGCTGCTCAAGCTGATGCAGTAAAACATGCTATTTCAAAAGCATTAGTTGAATATGCACCAGAATTAAGAGCTTTACTTAAACCTTATGGACTTCTTACAAGAGATGCTAGAATAGTTGAAAGAAAAAAATATGGAAAAAGAAAAGCAAGAAGAAGCCCACAATTCTCAAAAAGATAATTCTTTATCTTTTTTCTTTTTTTACTTTCCTTTAAAATCCCCCTATATTATGCTATAATTTATAAAAAAGAGTTGTCTATATGAAAGCATTTATTTTAAAAAAAATAGCAAAACATATTTCAGATAAAAAGTTTATCAAAAGAGCTCTAAGAGTTGATGATAATGTAATTTTACTTGAAATTGATAAAACTAAATATTTTTTTGATTTAACAAAAGGAAATAGTGATATTTATATTGATATAGAGTATGATATTTCTAAAAAATTTAATGCACCTTTTGATATTACACTTGCTAAAAAATTTACTAAATCAAAACTTTTAGAAGTAAATGCAGTTGAAAGAATCTTGACTTTAAAAGTAGAAACTAATTTAGGATTTAAAAAAGAAATAAATTATATTCAATTTGAATTTACAGGAAGATATACAAATGTTATTATTTTAGATGAAAATTTTATAATAATTGAAGCACTTCATCATATAAATAGTAATGTAACTTTTAGAGAAATCCAACCAGGTATTAAATTACTTCCTCTTCCAAAAATAGAAATAAAAGAAAAAGAGTTTGAAGTTAGAGATATTGTTAAATATACACAAGAACTTTTTGCTAAAAAATATAATCAAAAATTAGATAACATTAAAAAAACTATAATTAATAGTGTAGATAAAAAAATTAAAAAATTAAAAAAGATTTTAGATAGTTTACCAAGTGAGGAAGAATTATTAAGAGAGAGTGAAAAATATAGACTTTTTGCAGATTTAGCAATGATAAATCTTTATAAAATTAGTAATAAATATGATAAATTTATAGAAGTAGAAAACTTTGAAGGTAAAACTATAAAACTTCCTATTCCTAAACTTAGAAATATAAATGATATTGGGAATTATTATTATAATTTAGCTAAAAAAATGAAACATAAATCTCAAAATATTCAGATAGAAAAAAGCAATTTAAAAGAAAAAATAGAATTTTTAGAAAATTATAAAAAAGGAATAGAGAAAGCTACTACGATTAGTGAATTAAATATTTTTAAATCTCCCAAAAAAACAAAATTAAAAGAAGATAATATTGAACAATTTTTTATAGATGATTTTATAGTCTTAGTTGGTAAAAATGAAAAAGGAAATATAAAATTATTAAAAGAAAGTAAAGCTAATGATATTTGGCTTCATATCAAAGATAAAACAGGCGCACATGTAATAATTAAAACAAATAAAAAAAATGTACCCCAAGATGTGATTTATAAAGCTGCAAAACTTGCTTTAACTTTTAGTAACGAAAATGAGGGAATTGTCGATTATACACAGAGAAGAAATTTATATATTAAAGAAAAAGCCTTTGTAAATTATGTAACCTATAAAAGTATAAAAGTAAGAATATGAATAAAGATTGTGAAGAATTAGAAAAAAAATATGATCAAGTAGTGAAGATGTTAAAGAATAGTTTTATTCTTTATAGTCATGAAATATCTAAATATAAATCAGAAAAAGATAAAAGAAATGCATCTATTGTTGCTTATAAAAAAAGAGTTTCTGAACATATACAAGAGTTGCAAAACAGTATTGACTCTCAAGAAAAAATTATAGATTATTATAAAAAACAAAATTTAGAATTAACAAGAGAAAATATTCTTTTAAAAAAGAAATTTAAAAAGGCAGCTTCTTCATTTACTAAAAATAAAGAAAATAATTTACTTTATAAATATTTTAAAGAAGATATAGAAATAGAAGATTTTTTACATCACGTTGTTAATAAAATATTAAAAGAAAAATTTAATCCAAAAAATATAACTCCTCTGTTTTTTAGAAAAGAATTGTATAATGTTTTAAATAGATATTTTATAAAGGAATTAATTTTATATACTAAAATAGAAAAAATGGCTATATTATTAGCTTCTATATTAATGAATAGATTTAATGATAAAATTTATTTTCTTATAGCTTCTTTTTTTGTTGAAAGAATAGTAAATGAAACATATAGAGATTTTATTAAGATTTTATTAACTAAAACATTAGTAGATAAAGATAAAAAATATGAACCTATAAAAATGGAATATTCTGTAGATGATATAAAAATAATATATAATAAATATAAAAAATTGGCATTTAAAAAAGATGATTTACTTATAAAAATAGATTTGGAAAAAGTAGATAAGGATATATCTAATTGTTTAGAACAAATTGATAAAAATGAAAAAGAGTTAGAAGAATTGACTAATGAAGAAAATGATATTTTAATGCAATTAACAAATTCAGATGAAGAAAATAAAGAGGAAATAAAAAAAGAATTAGATAATATAGATTCACAAAAAAGAATAATTGTAGATAATATTTCTAAATTGAAAAAAGAGTTAGAATTATTAGAAAATAAAAAAATGTTTTTACAGCCTGCAAATGAAGTTGTTTTTGATAATTCTTTAAAAGATGTAGAAAAAGAAATTGTAGAAGAGTATAATAAAATGTTAAATAGTTTTGCATTTGCTTTAGAAAAAGCTTTAAAATGATGCAATTTTTTCAGATAATTTATAAAGGTTTGGATATAATAATATGAATAAAAAAACAAAAAAAGATATTTCTGTAAAAATAGAAGAATTACAAAATATTATTAAATCTCAAGAAAAAATGATAGATTTTTATAAAAAACAAAATGTAGAATTAAAAAAAGAAAATATTAGTTTGAAAAATAAACTTAAAAAATTATCTTCTTTTATTATTGAAAATAAAGATGATAATTTGATTTATAAATATTTTAAAGATGATGAAGAAATAGAAAAATTTTTAAAAGGTGTTGTTGATTTAGTATTAAGAGAAGAATTTGATGTTCGAAATATAACACCATTATATTTTAGAAAAGAATTTAATAATATTTTTAATAAATATCTTATACAAGAATTAATTACATATACAAAAGAAGAAAAAAAAGCAATTTTATTAGCTTCTATTTTAATGAATGTATTTTATAAAAAAATATATTATTTTGTTGCTTCTTTTTTTGTATCTAATATAGATAAGGAAATATATAGTGATTTTGTTTATATTTTAACTACCAAAGTATTAATAGATAGAAATAAAAAATATAAACCTATTGAAATGGAATTTTCTGTAAATGATATAAAAATAATTTATAATAAATATAAAAAATTATCATCAAAAACAAAAAAAAGATTTATAAATATAGATATAGAAAAAATTGATGAAGAAATATTTGAACTATTGCAACAAATAGATGAAGATAAAGAATTTTTAGAAAATCTTACAATAGAAGAAAATGATATTTTAGTAGAGTTAACAACATTAGGAAATTTAGAATATAAACAAGGTTTAAAGAAAAAATTAAAAAAAATAGATTTGAATAAAAGAAAAATTAAAGAAGATATTAAAAAAATAGAAAAAAAATTAGAAATATTAAAAAATAAAAAAATGTTTTTGCAACCAATGAATGAAGTTATTTCTGATAGTTCTTCTAAAAATAGAGAACAAGAAATTGTAGAAAAGTATGATAAACTATTATATAGTTTTGCTTTTGCTTTAGAAAAGGCTTTAAGATGAGTCAAATAGGTCAAATTATAAATATTAATCAAAATATGCATATTCCTGCATATTTATATGCTGAACATATTGCACAAATGAAATTTTCTGATGAATTTTCTAAAATTGTAGCAAAAGAAAAAGAAGATAAAGTTAGAAAAGTTAGAAAAGTAGAAGAAACAGATAAAATTGATACGAATTTAACAAAAGATGAACAAAGAGAAAATGCAAAACAAATTCATCATATAGATTTAAAAGGATAAAAATGGATAAGATTAAAAATGCATTATTTGGGAATAAACAAAGAATTATAACAGGGGTAGGATTAATTTCACTTGTTGTAATTATTTTAGCTATAAATAATTTTTATTTAATGTGGCTTGTATTGGGTATGGCTTATATTTTAGGAGTTTATGAAACAAATAAACTTATAGAAGTTGAAAGTAAAGGTGTAGTTTTATCATTAGCAGTAGTTACTTGGATTGCTACTCTCTTTACTCCTCAAGTAGAATTATTAGCATTTTTACCAGCTATTTTAATGGCAAGTCATAAAGTTTATAGAAATGAAAATATAAAAGATACTTTTGTTTTTATTTATCCGACAGTTTCTATGATTTTGTTTTTAGCTCTTTATAAAGAGTTTGGAGTATTTGCTGTTTTATGGCTTATTTTAGTAGTTTCTTTTACTGATACATTTGCATATTTTAGTGGGAAAAGTTTTGGAAAACATAAATTTTCACCTACTTCACCAAACAAAACATTAGAAGGAGTTGCTGGTGGAATAATTGCTGGGACGATTATAGGAAGTGTAGCAGGATTATATTTTAATGGATTTTTATATGCCTTAGTTTTATCATTTTTTGTTTCGTTTTTTAGTGTTTTTGGAGATTTATTTGAAAGTTATCTTAAAAGAAAAGCAGATGTAAAAGACAGTGGAAATATTTTTCCTGGACACGGCGGAATTTTGGATAGATTAGATGGTTATCTTTTTGGAGTTGTAATTTTATTCGTTGGAATGAAACTCGTATGATTCTACTTGGAAGTACGGGAAGTATTGGGGTAAATGTTTTAAATATTGCTAGAGTTTTCAATCTAAATATTGATACATTAGTTGCTGGAAATAATTATAAACTTTTAAATGAGCAAATTGAAGAATTTAAGCCAAAAAGAGTAGTTGTAAAAGATAAATTTACTGCTGATAAAATTAATTTTAAAAATATAAAATTTGGTGAAGATGAAATATTAAAAACTATTGAAGAGAGTGAAAGTGAAATAGTAATAAATGCACTTGTTGGAAGTAGTGGAATTAAGCCAACTCTAAAAACAAAAGAAACAAATAAAAAACTTGCCTTAGCAAATAAAGAATCTCTTGTAATGGCTGGTAAGTTTATTGATATGGATAATATTGTTCCTATTGATAGTGAACATTTTGGACTTTGGTATTTAAATAATGGACGAAAAATTGATTCAATGACAATTACTGCAAGTGGAGGGGCATTGAGAGATTATCCACTTGAAAAGATAAAAGAAGCAAAACTTGAAGATGTTTTAAAACATCCAAATTGGTCAATGGGTGATAAAATTACAATTGATAGTGCTACAATGGTAAATAAGATTTTTGAATTATTAGAAGCAAGATGGCTTTTTGGAATAGAAAAAATTGATGCCATAATAGAAACAAAATCAATAATTCACTCTATGATAAATTTTATTGATGGAAGTACGACTGCACACATTGCAACAAGTGATATGAGACTTCCTATTGCTTTTGCTTTACTTGGAGAAGTTGATAAACAAATTACTCCTTTTGTGAATTGGGAAGAGATTGCTTCATTAGAATTTAGAAAAATTGATAAAGAAAGATATCCAGTTTGGCAAATAAAAGATAAACTTTTAAATAAACCTGAATTGGGAGTTGTGATAAATTCAGCAAATGAGATTGCAAACATAAGATTTAGAGAAAGAAAAATTAATTTTATAGAAATAAGTGAGTTTATATTAAATATATTTAAAGAATATGAAAATATAAAAATTAATTCTATTGATGATATTTTTATGATTGATAAAGAGATTACCCAAAAATATGGAGATAAAAATGTTTAAAAAACTATTTGGAAAAGAAGAGAGAAAAAAGCCCACTTGGGGATTTGGGGCTGAAAGATTAGCACCTATGAGAGAGGATTTTCCTGATGAAAATTTTTTAAATGAAGGTAGAATTATTGTTGATATTCGAGATGAAGAGAGTATCGAAGATTTAGGATTTTATGAAGGAAGTGTTTTTATTCCTTTTGATGATAACTTTGTAGAAGAAGTAAAAAAATTAAATTCTCCTGTTTATGTATTGTGCGAAAGAGGAGTGGATAGTTACGAAGCTACAAAACTTCTAAGAGAAAATGGAATAGATGCCGAAAATCTTAATGGTGGTCTTTATTATATTAGAGAGGTTGTGAATATAAAGCCTGTCTTTAAATAATATTTACTTTCTATTTACTTTATTTTATTATACTTCTTTTGTAAACCATTTAAAGGAAGAAAATGAAAAATATATTAAAGTGGGGGAGTTTTTTATTACTTTTAATTATTATAGGTTTTGCTTTTTACAAAAAAGTTTATATTCCAAAGCATACTTACGAAATAATTACACCAATACAAGGTGATTTAAAAGTTCAGGTTTATGGGATTGGAAACATATCAGCTAAAACAATTTATAAAGTTAATTCTGAAGTTTCAGGAAGAATTTTAAAGTTAAATAGTGATATTGGGAAATGGGTAAAAAAAGGCGAGTTATTAGCCGTTATTGATAGTGTAGATTTACCTAAAAAACTTGAAATAGAAAAACTAAATTTAGAAAAAGCAAAACTAAATGTTGAAAAATTAAATAAAGATTTAGAGACTTTAGAAGTAAAAAAATGGCTTGCAAATAAAACTTTTCAAAGAAACAGAAAACTTTTAAAATCAAAAGGTGTTTCACAAGATAAATATGATACTTCTAAGGCAAATTTAGAAGAGATTATTAAAGAAATAGAAGCTGATAAAGTTGCTTTAAAAATATCAAAAAAAGAGATAGAAATTGCAAGTAAAAATATTGAATCTATTGAGCTTCAATTAACTAAATTTAAAATTTATGCTCCGACTGATGGTTTAGTAATTTTAAGAAATGTTTCATTAAAAGAAAATGTAATGTCAAATGAAGAAATTTTTGAAATAGTAAATCCAAAAGATGTATGGGTAAAAAGTTATATTGATGAAAGAGTTAGTAAAAATTTAAAAATAGGACAAATTGCAGAGATTACTTTAAATTCAAATCCTAATATTCATTACAAGGGAGTTGTAAAAAGAATTACTCCAGTTACAGATTTAGTGACAGAAGAGAGAGAAGTTGACATCTCTTTTAATAAATTGCCAATACCTTTTTATATGAATTCTCAGGCAAATGTTGCAATTACTACAAAAAAATATCAAAATATTTATAAAATACCAGTAAATGTAATTGTATATAAAAATAAAAAAGCTGGAGTATGGGTAAAAAATGGAGATAAAGCAAAATTTGAAGAAATAAAAATAATAGATAGAAATGCTAAATTTATAATTATAAATAAGTCAAATTTAGAAATTATAGTGCCAAGTAGTAAAAAAGCACCATTAAAAAATGAAAGTAAAGTTCTATGAATTTAGCTTATAAAGATATTAAGCATACATTAGGAAAATTTCTCATAACGGCTATGGGTGTTGGAATGCTCTTAGGTGTGGTACTTATTATGATTGGTGTTTATCGTGGAATGATTTATGATGCTAAGGTATTAGTTAACGATATAAATCCAGACTTGTGGGTAGTGCAAGAAGATAAAATGGGACCTTTTGCAGAAAGCTCAAAAATTCATAGAGATTTAAAAAATTATTTAAAATCAGTAGAAGGTGTTGACAAAACTGCTGCTTATACTTTTCAAACTATTGAATTCCCTCTAAAAACAAAATTTACAAAAGCAATGATTGTAGGATATGATGTTTTTGGAGAAATAACTCCTATAAATCCTAAAAGATTAATTAAGGGAAGAAATATAAATAAATCTCATTATGAAATAGTTGTAACAGATAAAATGAGGTATAAAATTGGAGATAAAATAAAATTATTAAATGATATTTATACGGTTGTAGGTATTACTCACGGGACGGTTGATAGTGGAGGCAATCCGATAGTTTATATGTCTTTATCTGATGCAAATAAGATTCAGTTTAACTACACAAATCCAAGAATTAGAAATGATAGAGCAAGGGGTATAAAAGCAAATAGAGATAGCGATTTAGTAAATACAATAGTTGTTAAACTTAAAAAAGGATATTTATCTGATTTAGTAGCTAAAAATATTAAAAAAGAGTTTAACAAAAATGTTTTTACTCAAAAAGATGAATTATTTTTTTTATCAAGACATGTTATAGAAAAGTCATCTAAACAAATAGGAAGTTTTACAGTTATTTTAATAATAGTTTCTACAATTATTATTGGACTTATAATTTATACAATGACATTAGAAAAAATGAAAGAGATTGCTATTATGAAATTAATTGGTATTCCAAATAGTAAAATTGTAAATATGATTTTGCAAGAAACTGTTGTACTTGGAGTATTAGCTTTTATTTCTGGAAATATTTTTTCTCATTTAATATACAATAAGTTTCCAAAAAGAGTTTTATTAGATTTAAATGATGCTGAAATACTTTTTGTTATAGTTTTAGTGGCTTCTATTTTATCTTCTTTAATTGGAATTTATAAAGTTATAAAAGTAAATCCTCAGGAGGCTATAGGTGGATAATAGTATAAAAGTTGAAAATTTAGTAAAAATTTTTGGTAAGGGTGAAACAAAAGTTGAGGTAATAAACGGAGCAAATTTTGAAGTAAAAAAAGGTGAATTAGTAGCACTTATAGCTCCAAGTGGAGCAGGGAAAACTACTCTTTTGATGATGATTGGATGTGTTGAAACCCCTACAAGTGGGAAGATATATTTAGGTGATGAAAAAGTTTATGATAATAAATGGCTTATAAAAGATACTACTAAAATAAGAAGAGATAAAATAGGATTTATCTTCCAGGCACCAAATTTAGTTCCTTTTTTAAATGTGATAGAAAATGTAACTTTACTTTCTGTTACAAAAGGAATTTCAAAAGAGAATGCTAATAAAAAAGCAATGGAATTATTTACATATTTTGATATTGCTGAGAAAGCTAATTTTATGCCAAGTGAATTAAGTGGAGGACAACAACAAAGAGTAGCAATTGCAAGAGCTTTGGCTACTGAACCAGAGATAATTTTAGCAGATGAACCAACTGCAGCACTTGATAAAACAAGGTCTATAGATGTAGTGAAAATGCTTAAAAAAATAGCAGTTGAACAAAATGTAGCAGTTATTATGGTAACTCACGATGAAGATATGCTTCCTTTATGTGATAGAATTTTACAAATTAAAGATAAAAAAGTAATTAATAAAAAAATTGATAAAATTATATAATAAAAAGGCTTAATATGAGAAAAATAATAACAATAAGTTTAATAGCATCTTTATCACTTGCATCAGTTTTAAATAATACAAAAGATAAAATATTTAATGCTGAAGCTAATAAATCAAAAGAAGATTCTAA
>JAUUDM010000031.1 GCA_030826765.1 Nautiliales bacterium | reverse complement strand
GTAGGAAAAAAAGATGTTTGGGTAATAAAGATAGATAAGAATGGAAATAAGATATGGGATAAAACTTTTGGGGGTCGTAAAGATGATAAAGCAAAAGCAATAATAAAAGCAGATAATGGATATATAATTGCTGGATATACTAACTCTTTTGGAGAAGGGAAAGGTGATGCTTGGATAATAAAGATAAAAGAAATTACTTTAAATAGTATTATAAAAAATTATATAAAAGAAAAAATTGACTCTATTCCTAAACCACCAAAAGAGAAAAAAATTGTAAAAGGTGAATTTGAAACAACAAAAGAGTTTCAAGAGAGAGTAAAAAGAGAAAAAATTAGAATTAAAAAAGAGTTAAAAGAGTATCAAAAAAAAGTGGCTCAAACTATAAAAAAGGCTAAAAAAGAGGCCATAAAAGTGGCATTAGAAAAGTTATGGGGAAGACCTATAATCGAAAATCTTAGATATGATGCAGATAATGGGTATTTTATAGGAAAGTTAAGATTTGAAAATAAGAAATTTCAAAAAAAGATAGCAATAAAAGTTCCTTTGAAAATGGCAAGAAGTTTTAAAAGAAACTTTTCATCATTAAAACCACGGGCAGTTTTTGAATATAACGGAAAAAGTGTTACTCTTAAAAAAATTATTGTGCCATATTATCATAAACAATATTTAGCACAATTTACAAATTATAATTTAAATGATACAAAAGTGGCGGTTAATTTATCAACTAAATTTGATATAGATACTTCATTTTCTACTGATATAAAAGTGGATAAACCAGAAGTTAGCAGTTTAGATGTAAGTAAATTGAGAGATTTTAATGAATTAGATAGAGAATTAGCAAAAATAAAACCGGCAAAAATTGATAATAGAAAATGGTTGTTTGTTATAGGAATAGAGCAATATCGATTCACTGATAATATAAAATATGCAAGAAGAACCGCTTTGATGTTTAAAAAAGTTACGCAAAAAAGTTTAGGTATAGATGAAAGTCATACTTTCACTATGATAGATGATAAGGCAACAAGTGCAATAATAAAAATGAAATTTCAAAAGATGTTAAGACGAGTAAAAAAAGGAGATACAGTCTATTTTTATTATAATGGACACGGTATTCCCGCAGCAAATAAAAATTTCGAACCTTATATGTTAGCGGATGATGTAGCACCTGATTATGTGACAGATGACAACTTCTTTTCTTTAAAAAATATCTATTCTAAACTTTCACAAAGCAGGGCAAAAAAAGTTATTGCTTTTGTGGATAGTTGTTTTAGTGGAGTAACTGACGGAAAAAGTATATTAAAAGGTGTAGCCGCTACGAAATTAAAACCAAAATCTGTAAAATTTAATAAACATAAAATGGTGGTATTGATTGCAGGAAAATCTTATCAATACTCTAATGGATATGATAAAAAAGGTTATAGACTTTTTAGTTATTATGTAATGAAAAATATCTTAAATGGTGATAGAAATATAAGAAAATTATACCTCGATACCAAAAGAATGACTTATAAAACAAGTTTAGAAGAATATGGAGATTTAAGAGTGCAAGAGCCGACAATTGAAGGGAATTTTAAAACAGGATTATGATAATAATCATCGGAGCAGGGGCGAGTGGATTACTCGCTTCTATACTTTTAGCTAAAAAGGGTTATAAAGTTACACTTCTTGAAAAAGATAAAAAAGTAGCAAGAAAACTGCGAACTACTGGAAATGGTAGATGTAATATTACAAATTTAAATATTTCTACAAAAAACTTTCATTCAAATACTCCTGAACTTATAGAAAAATTTATTGTTAGTTTCAAAGAGATTGAAAAAATATTTTTAAATTTAGGAATACCTTTTATTTCGTTAGAAGATGGTAGATGTTTTCCTATGAGTTTAGAAGCAAATGCAGTGGCGGATATTTTAGAAATAGAAGCTAAAAAAGCAGGTGTAAAAATAGTAACTGAATGTGAAGTCAATAAAATTAAAGATTTAGAAGTTTTTACAAATAAAGGCAATTTTAAAGCAGAAAAATTAATTGTAGCTACTGGAAGTAGTGCTGGATTTGGAAGTGATAAAATAATAGATAATTTTAAATTTCATACAATTTATCCATTTTATCCGAGTTTAGTGCAGTTAAAAACAAGAGAAAATTTTAAAAAATGTGCTGGGGTAAAAATAAAAGCAAAACTTACTCTTTTTTCAAATGGAATGAAAATAAATTCGACTTATGGAGATTTGCTGTTTACAAATTATGGAATAAGTGGTCTTGCTGTTTTAGATATTTCAGTTGGAATTGCAAAAAGACTTGCTGAATATGAATTTTTAGAAATTGCAATTGATTTTTTTCCTGAATATTCAAAAGAAAAATTAAAAAAATTAGTTCTTTTACGAGAAGATTTAAGAGGTGTTGTTCCTTCAAAATTGATACCATTTGTAAAATCAAACAAATTAAACACAACAATTTATAATCTAAAAAATTTTAAAGTTGAAATAGTTGGCACAAAAGAAGAAAAATTTGCTGAGGTTATGAGTGGTGGAATTAGTTTAGAAGAAATTAATGATAATATGGAAAGTAAAAAAATGAAAAATCTCTATTTTTTAGGTGAAATTTTGGATGTTGATGGAGATAGAGGTGGATATAATCTTCATTTTGCATGGAGCACGGCTATTAAATTAGTAAAGAATTTTTAAATGAAACTTTTGATAGTTGAAGATGATAAAAATCTAAAGAATTTATTAAAGAAAAATTTTTTAGAAGCAGGTTTTATTGTTGATATAGCATTTGATGGAGAAGAGGGAGAATATTTAGCTATTACAAATAGTTATGACATTATTATTTTAGATTGGATGTTGCCTATAAAAAATGGAATAGAAATTTTAAAGAATTTAAGAAATAAAAATATTTTAACTCCCATAATTATGCTTACTGCAAAAGGAGAATTAAAAGATAAAGTTTTAGGATTGAAAAATGGAGCAGATGATTATTTAACTAAACCTTTTAGTTTTGAGGAGTTACAAGCGAGGATTGAAGCACTTTATCGAAGAACCTTAAAAAATGCATCAAATATTATAAATTTAAAAAACATAACTATTGATTTAGATATAAAACAATTAACAATGGATGAAAAAATAATCTCTTTAAGCCAAAAAGAGTATGAATTATTACTGTTTTTAATAAAATATAAAAACTCTTTTGTATCTAAAAATATGATTGAAAATGAACTTTGGAATAGTGAAGAATTTATTTCAAGTAATGTAATTGAAGTAACTATTCATAATTTAAGAAAAAAACTTTATAAAGAGTTAATTAAAAATTTTAGGGGTTTGGGATATAAAATTGAAGTTTAAGAGTATCAAAACAAAAATTCTTGTATGGTTTACGGGTATTATTATTATAGTTTTAGTTATTTTTAGTATTATTGTTTTGTATTTTTTTAGAGAAAGTATAAATTTAAAAATAAAAACTGAATTAAATAATCAAGTTCAACTAATTCAATCACAATTATCTTCAAATTTACTAAAATTAAATAATAATTATAAAATAGCTATTTATAAAGATAATAAAATAATTTTTAAAAATAGTAATATAAATTTTGATAAATTAATCAAAAACAAGATGGATTTTTATATAAAATATAGAGATGAAACAATTGATGCTATTTTGATTAAAAAAATCAAAACTCCTTTTAATGGGAAAATTATAATTTTAAAATCAAATATTGATAATAAATTTGAATCTTTAGAAGATAGTTTGTTAGTAAGTGAGCCTATTTTATTATTAGTTTTATTAGTCTTATTTTCAAAAATTATAGATAAGATATTAATTCCTATAAAAACTATTACAAAAAGTGCAAATTTTATAAATGTAAATAATTTTACAATAAAAATAGATGAATTAAATGAAGAAAATGAAATCAATGAACTTATAAAAGCCTTTAATAAAATGATTTCAAGATTAAAAGAGGGTGTAGAAAAAATTGACAATTTTAATAGCGATGTTTCTCACGAACTAAAAACTCCAATTTCAATTATAAAAGGAGAAATAGAATTTACTCTCAAAAAACCAAGAGATACTGAAAATTATATCAACAGTCTAAATATAATAAATGAAGAAATAAATAGAATTGAAGAAATTACTACAAATTTACTTTTATTAACAAGTTATACAAAAGAAAATATAAAAGAAACATTTACTTTAATTAATTTAGATAGCGTGCTTTTAAATATAATTGATAAATATGAATCTGTCTTAAAACAAAAAAATATAAATTTAGAAATAAAAGAGTTAAAAAATGTTAAAATTCAAGGAAATTTAACATTAATTCAAACACTTTTTTCAAATTTAATTGATAATGCAATAAAATATACTCCACAACATAATTCAATTTTTATAACTTTAAAAGATAATGAGTTTTATATTAGAGATGAAGGTATTGGAATAGCAAAAGATAAATTACAGTATATTATGGATAAATTTTATCGGGTTGATAAAAGTAGAAATCAAAAAATAAAAGGTTATGGACTAGGACTTTCTATTGTTAAAAATATTATTGAACTTCATAATTTTAAAATAGATATAAATTCGGAATTAAATAAAGGCACTGTAATAAAAATAAGCTTTTAATTTTTATTTAATTTTTGTTAAATAAACTTCTATAAAAACAAAGGATTTTTATGGAAGAATTAAACAAACAACTTTTTTTAGATATCAATCAATATGCAGGGAATAATCCTTTTATCGATTATCTTATGGTAGCAGTTGCAGAAGTTATGCCATATTTTTTTATTGGAATTTTATTTTATTTATGGTTTACAAATATAAGAAATGAAGCTTTATATGCTGGATATGCAACGACATTAGGTGTAGGTATCAATCAAATTATAGGTTTTTTTTATTTTCATCCAAGACCATTTATGGAAAATTTAGGAACGACACTTTTAGCACATAAACCAGAAAATTCATTCCCATCAGACCATACGACTTTTACATTATCAATTGCTTTAATGCTTATTACTTTTAAATCTACAAGAATATTAGGCATTATTTTATCTTTTTTAGCTTTATGGTGTGGAATTGCAAGAGTTTATACAGGAGTTCATTGGCCTTTTGATTTAGTTGGAAGTGTTATTACTTCAATTTTAGCAGTTGTAGTTATATATTTATTTAAATCAAAATTAATAAAATTAAATGATATAATTATAAATATTTGGAATAAAATTTTTAAATAAAATATTGAATAAATGCTAAAAATAAATGAGAATATTATATGAATTTAGATAATTTAACACAAGAGTTTTTTAATTGGATTCTTTCTTATCCTTCAGATACTATTTTTTTTGTAATTGTAGGGGTTTTATTTATTGCTTCTGTGTTAGAATCACTTCCTTTTACGGGTATGTTTTTTCCAAGTGAAAGTTTAACTATATTTTTTGGAATACTTGCTTTTAAAGGTGTTGTAAATATAAATATTTTAATAATAGTAGCTTATATTGGAATATTAGTAGGGGATATTATTGGTTATTACATTGGTAAAAAGGTAGGAGAAGATTTTTTAAGAAAACATTCTAAAAAATTAAAGATAGATGAAAAAAAATATAATAAAATGAAACAATTTCTTGATAATAATTTATTTAAAGCCCTTTTTATTGGTAGGTCAAATGGATTTACGAGATGGATAACTCCATTTTTAGCCGGAGCAAATGGTATCAAAATAGATAAATTTATTTTTTTAAATATGATAACTGCGGCATTTTGGGCACCAGCATTTTTACTTGGAGGTTATTATTTAGGGGAAGCTTTTGAGATATATGGAAAATATTTTGGTATAACTATTATAATTAGTCAATCCTGAAAAACACTATCAATCCCTATTTTAAGGTAATATTAACCAATAATTTGGTATAATTTCGACCAATAAGATATAAAATATGACTAACTTTCTGGTCGAAATATAGGTGAAAATATGCAAAAAAATC
>JAUUDM010000034.1 GCA_030826765.1 Nautiliales bacterium | reverse complement strand
AAGAAAAAATACTGAAAAATATATGAATGAAATTTCAAATAACGAAGAAAAAGTTGCTAACTTTTTTAAACATCCGAGTATTGCTTATGCGGCTTGATTATTCAGATTATTTGATGGGGGAGTAATAAAGGAGCATGAAAGTAAAACATTCAAATATCTCAATCAACATCTAAACTGTGATAAAGAGCATTATAATCAAAGAAGCATGGTTGAGAGAGTAAACAAATATCTTAAAGATGATTTTGGGTGTAATACAATCTATTATCAGGGAGCTACAAAAGTAGCTTCTGTACTTGCATTTGGAATTTTATCTATTTGTATTCATCAAAGTTTAAAACTTGTGACGTGACAATAGAAAAAAAGAAAAAATGATGCAATTTTTAGCCATTAAACCATAAAGCACGGAGTGAAATAAAGAAAATGAGAGAAGATTAGCCCAATTGAGATAAAATATCAGAATTAAAACCTCATAGAGATTTTTTTAATCTTGGGAATGGCTATAAGAGGTTATTGGCTGTTTGTTCAGTTTGAATTTGCAAGTGGCTCTGTAGTTATGATGAAATTTTTTTGCTTATGAACTTCAGACAACTATGCAATATCAAAACTACATATTAATCAAAGAGTTTTTTAACAGAGCTACCTTGATTTCGCACAATATAATCATACCTTTCTACACAACTAATAACCTAATTATCAATCCCTATAATACTAATCAATTCCCGCTTCATATCCAATAAATCATCCCGGCCAAACATAGAGAACAAGTCTAGGAGTCTGTCGGATTAACCAACCCAAATAAACAGCAAAGATTGGATAGAATAAAAGATATAAAGAGTCCAAAGTAAGAGAGTTTTTAGAATGAAATCTTTTAAAGCATCAAATAGAAATCAATCTTTTTTATTACCACCAAGTATTCAAGATTGGCTACCACAAGAGCATTTAGCCAGATTTATTGTAGAGACAGTAGAACAATTAGATTTATCAAAGATAGAGAGTCAATATAATGGAAAGAGTAAGGATGCTTATGCACCTCAGGTTATGCTTTCTTTACTGTTTTATGGATATGCTACAGGAGTGTTTTCCAGTAGAAAAATAGAGAGAGCTACATATGATTCAGTAGCTTTTCGATATATATCAGCCAATACTCACCCAGACCATGACACAATAGCAAACTTTCGAAAAAGATTTTTAAATGAACTAACAGACTTGTTTGTGCAAATACTCTCAATAGCACAGGAGATAGGGATACTCAAAGTTGGTAAAGTGAGCTTAGATGGCACAAAAGTAAAAGCAAGTGCTTCCAAGCATAAAGCTTTGAGTTATGCACATGCAACTAAATTATAAAGACACCTTGAAGATGAAGTACAAACACTTCTAAAAAAAGCTAAAGAAGCTGATAATAAAGATGATAATGATAGCCTGAATATTCCTGATGAGATAGCACCGACTTGAAGTTATAAAAGCATCAAAGATGGAATTTTACAACTATTATAGATTTCATCAAACACTTAGATATAAAAGACCAATGGAGGTGTACAACAACAAGAAATACTTTGATTACATTAAACGAAATGATATGGCAAATAATATAGATTTGTTATAAAAAGTAGCATAGTGATGAGGGAATTAAAAAAAATTAAAAATTGTCTTGACTTTTGGGGTGGAATATTGCAAGAAACTATCTTAAAGGATTTATTATTGGAGATGAGATAAATTTACTCTTAGCAACTGCAGCATTTAATTTTAAAAAGCAGATGTTTATCTACTTTTTTACTCTTTTTTTACAAGATATTACATTATTAGAAATTGCAACTTTACAAGCGCAAAAAGCAAAACAGATCTATTTGTATTTATTTGGAGTAAAAGTTAGGCTTTGGTATAAAAATTGTAAAAATATGGGTTTTTCAGGGAGGCTATTTAGTTTTTTTTAAGAGTAAATTTTTTAAAATATATTAAAGTTTTAATTTTAAAATTTAAGGATTTAAATATGAAAACCATAAGAAACATAATATATTTTATAGTATTTGTCTTTTTGGGTTCAAATCTGTTTGCATATGATGGTTTAGTTGAAAATGAGGATTATTTTAAAAAAGCAATTGAAAAATCTAAAATTAATGATTTTGGAAAAAATCGCATTATTGCAATTTTAGATACTGGAATTAATGATAATAATAGTGAACTTAAAGAGAAAGTAATAGCAGAATATGATTTTACTATAAATTCTCCTATTTCTATTGATCATAATGGTCATGGGACAAGAATTGCTTCAATAATTGCTTCAAATAATAATGGGAAAGGTATTACCGGTATTGCATATAAAGCAAAGCTTATTGATGCAAAAGTTGTAGATAATAATGGAGATATAAAAACTGATAATATTATAAGAGCAATTGAATTTTCTGTAAAACATGGTGCAAACGTTATCAATATGAGTTTTTCTTCTGGAGAATATTCTGAAAAACTTCAAAAAATTATAGAAAAATATGCTAAAAAAGGTGTAATTTTTGTAGCAGCAGCAGGAAATGATGGGGATAATCAAATTGTGTATCCTGCAGGTTATAATTATGTAGTATCAGTGGGTTCACTCGATAGAAAAACTAAAAAAAGAGCAATCTATTCTAACTATGGAAAATGGGTAGATAAATGGGTAGAGGATGGCATTTGGACTTATGATGGAAAAAAATATAGTAGAGAGTATGGGACATCTGAAGCTGCTGCAGTTGTGAGTGGAATAATTAATAATAATTTAAATAAAATGCAAAATATAGTTACAAATAAAATTAAAGAAAATAATAACTATAAATATAAATTAGCAGGAATTATTAATACTCAGGATTTAACTGCTAATATGTGTTCAGTAGGTGTAATTTTTAATAAAAGTGAAACAAATTTTTTTAATACTATGCTGATGTACTTGTGGGCTCATGATAGATTTGAAAATGCTAAAAGTATTATAAACTATCTTAATTTTGACTATATAAAAGTATTTTTTGATAGACTACATAACTCATCTATTAGTAATGTACAAGGATTTCCTTTTCTACTTTTGAATAATAGTATTAGTAAGATTTTGAATGACACAAGAAAAAAAAGAGAATTATTTAAAAAATATTATTATAATTTGTTTTTTGCTTACCTTAATTCAAAATATTCAAGACAAAAATTAACAATTGATCCAAATTTAAATAAAAAGGGTGTGGAAATTATAAATGCCTTAAAAAAAATGTCTACAGAATTAGAAAAAGTAGATAAAGGAGAAATAAAAACAAAAGGAGATTTAGATAAACTGATTGTCCAAACGGAAATTGTATTAAATCTCTTAAATGATTTAGATGTAAAAAATATTTATATTGAACAACTAAAAGCTTCTTTAGAGAAATTTCATGAATTTTTATTTAAAATATCTATAGGGATTAGAATAGGAGAAGATAATATATATATCGGTAATAATGGATATAGATTTGCTGGATTTGCAATAGATAAAAATTATATGAAAATCTTTAGTGGTACTTTAAAAAATATTTTAAAAGTAGTAACAACTGAATATAGTAATGTTGTAAAATATAAAGCTTTGACTAATTTTGTTAAAATAGAGAATAATGTATTTTATAATTCTCTAATATCTAATATGAATAACTATGAGGATAATAAAAATGTATTTGATGGACTTATTAATCAATTTTTAGAATATATTTCTGATAAAAAATTCCTCGAAGATGTTGATGCAAATATTCTTGGAATGATTAAAGAAATAGCTGATAATACGGGATCATTAGTAATAGATTCAATAATAGATGAAATTATTAAACAAGAAGCAATTAAAAATCCATTAGAAGTATTATTATTTGATATGGGGGTAGAGCAAATAAAAAATTATCTAACTGAATATAAAAATATTGTTAAAGATTATGTTAACTATATGTTTTATAGAACTTTAATCAATAGATTTAAATTAGAAAATATAAATACCTTTAAAAAAGAAGGATATATTACGAGTGATAATTTAGATAAAATTGCTTTATTTATAGCACTTGCAAAACAATATAATTATATTAGTGTAAAAACAATTTTTGATTTGACTAAAAGTAATTTATTTAATAATAATTTTTTTACAGGTGTGCCAAGAAGTATCATTGATAGTGCCAAATCTTTCAAAGTAAATGAAGATACGATTGAATATGACAATGGTGCTGAAATCAAAACTTTTCCTGTTATACATTTAAATGTATTAGATAGTGCTCGAGGTGATGCTGCAGAAGTAATTAAATGGATTGCTGATACTTCAGTTAAAATTGGTGTAGTT
>JAUUDM010000029.1 GCA_030826765.1 Nautiliales bacterium | reverse complement strand
ATTCATTAACAAAACTTGTTTATTTAGTTTATAAAGATATTTCAAAAAAATGGCAAAAATCTATCTCAAACTGGGCTGAAATTATCTCACAATTTGCTATAATTTTTGACGAAAGATTAGAGAAATATCTGTAGTGGGTTTTTAGGGCTTACACAAACTATGAAGCGGGCTCATTGAAAAATTTATATAGCTGTTGTGATAAAAAAATCAAGGATACAATTATATTTTTGTATCCAAAAATAATTTTCAAATCAATGCTATTTCAAAAAAGAATTTTTTTGAAGGCTTACATAAAGAAAGTTGAAGTGGCTTACAATCTTTACAAATTATTTTAATGTCATCAATAGTATATTCATCATAATCTTTTAATTCAATTAATTTCTTTTGAAAATCAATTATTGTTTTATATTTATTAGGAAATTTTTTATTACAAAATTTAAGTGCTAAATCAAACTTTTTATTTTTTCTAAATAAATCTATAAGAATTAATTTTATAAAAAGTAGTCTTTCTTGTTTTATAAAACTCTCTAAAAAATTATAATAATCATTTATTAAATTTAAAGTTTTTTCTTTATCATCAGAATATTCTTTATAAGCAGCAAATAAATATTTCATAGCTTTAATATAAAATTGATTTTCTTTTAAAAGCATAAAATATTTAATATATTCATTTTTTTCTTTTTGATAATTTTCATTATAAATAATATCAGTTTTTTTAAATTTCTTCTCTAAATTAATATTACAATATCCACAATTAGGACATACATATAATTTTTCATATTTAATTACTGTATTTAAAAATGTCTTTCTGTATAAAATTCTCATTGCCCATTCTGGTAGATAATTTGGCCAATCTTCATCACAAAAACAATATGAAAGAAGCTTATATTCTTCAATTTCAATATATTTTCCACAAACACTACAACTCATTTTTTTATTTACTTTTCTTATCATTGTCATATTTTATATCCTTAAATTTTTTTATTATTTTATAAAAAATAATAACTAAATTGTGTCGTTTATAAAATATTAGGATACATAAATTTTTGCAATTTTTTATTTTTCAATATTTTTTTCTAAAAGATCTATCATTTTCTTCTGATGATCTTTACAATTATTAGTATTCCATTCTTTATATTTTGAATAAACTAAAAGCATTTTTAAACTTTCAATAGTTCCATTATTTAATTGTTTTTGAATAATAGTTCTTTTATTTTCAAAAGTTTCATCCAATAAGGCAGAATTTAGATGATTACTTATAAGAGCCAAATTTCCAAAATCATCAATATTACAATCATTTGATTTAAATTCTTCGCTTTTACTTTGAGGATAAATATGTTCTATTGAATTAAGTCTTGATAATCTAAATAATTTTTCAATATTTTTATAACTAAATTTACCATTTTCAATAAATTTATTTTGAAAATCTTGATTATCTTGCTTATCTTGATTAAGATTATTTTTCCAAAGCAAATAATCTAATTTATAAAACCAATAATGAGGGGTTGATGTTCCTTGATTTATTTTATCATCTAATTTATTTAAATCGTAATTTATTGAAATATTATTTTTTTTGTTGTTGTAAATATTTTCTAACTTTTCGTTGATAAATTCAATAATTTTTTTATCGCTTAACCTAATTTTTGCTAATTCTTTATCAAAATTTTCTAAAAATTCAACAATTTCACCAATATCACCTTTTTCTCCATTTTCAATTTTAATTTCTCCATCATCAAATTTTTTATCAAGCCAAGTCAACAAAATAACAATCCAATCTTGAGAAAAATATTGAGGAGCTGAAACATTAAATAAAAGTTCTATCATTAATAAATTTTTATCTTCTCCAATTAAAGGTAAAAATATAGGTTTTTCATCTTTATCTAAATCTCTCTTAAATATAAAATAATCAAATAAAATTCTTAATTTTAAAAGCAATTCTATAAATTTTTTAGCATTTTCTTTATCTTCCTTAAAAATAAATCCATTTTCATCATCAAAATAATCTAATAAATATCTATCATTAACTATAATTTTATCTAAATTTTTTACTTTATCATACTTATATTTTGCCTTAAAAATTTTAAGCGTTTGAATTAAAAATATAGGAAATTTTACAATACCTCTATATGAATGTTTTGAATGTAATTTTTTTTCATCACTATTTTCTTCCTCAATCAATTTCAAAATACTTTTATGAGAAATAGAATCTTTATTTTCAAATTTAGAATGAGTAAATTTTTCTAACAACTCCTGTCTTATTGCACCTTTTTTCTTTTCATCTGTATAATCATTATAATAAATCAAATCTTCAATAGAAGAATCCATTGCACTGCAATAATCCCATATTTTTGCATAATCTGTTTTTTCATCTTGTAAAACTTTTAAAAATTTTGCCTTTAAAATTTCGTGTTTTTCAAGTTGTTTTCCTCTATTATTCATAACTTCAAAATATTTTACAACATCTACCTCTTTTGGAATATTTGTAATAGTAACTACAACATTTTCTAAAATAGACTTAAAAATGTCTTTATTTTCTCTTTTCCATTTTAAAATCACTTTAATATTTTCTTTGAGATTTGAATTTATATCTTTTTTATCTATTTTATCCGCTTTCAATTTATCTAAATTAAATTCTTTTAAAAATTCTCTATCTTCTTCTCTAATTTCATAATTTAAATTAAATATTTCTTTATTTTTATCTAAGATTTTTAAAATTAAAAATAAAGTAGTAAGTCTTTGCTGTCCATCAATTACATCTAAATAACCATCATTTTCAGATACAACAATATTTCCTAAAAAATAATTTTCTTGATTTCTTTTTTCTTTAAATAATTTTAAATCCTCTAATAATTGTATTACCTCATCTTCTCCCCACGCATATTCTCTTTGATAAAGAGGAATTCTAAAATTTTCTTTTAATTCTAAAACTTTTTTTTCTTTAATTATGCTCATTTTTAACTCCTGAATCTATTAATTCTTCTACTAAAAAATTAGCTTTAACGCCTGTTAATTTACTAAGTTTGTCATCTTTAAACTCATCTTTATATAATAAATTAAATGATATATATTTATCAATTTTTTTAAATACATCATCAACAGAATAAGATTTCAAAATCAAATCAAATAAATCAAGTCTATGCCCCTCATCATCAAATTCAAACTTTTTAACTCCATCTTTTCTAATTGAATCTTTTTTAATTCTAAAATATAAAAGCAGAGTATAAACTTTTTTAGCAAATTCTTCTAATCTTTCTTCAAATTTATCATAAAAAAATAAAAGCAAACTTTTATAAACAATTTTTAAGTATCTATTTCCTCCATAAACATTATCTAATTTTTTAAATACCTCAAATTCTAAAAGTTTATTATATAACTCAAAATATTTAAATACATACATAAAAAACTTTTCCCCTCCAACAATAGAACTATTAAGTTCAAATGGTAAATATTTAATTCCTTCAAAAATTTTATTGTTTTTATATCTAATTGGCTTTGTAATAAAAGAAATTTCATTATTTTCAAAATCAAATTCAAAATTTTCAAAAATTGGAGGCTGGTTATAATTATTTAGTTTATATCCACTACTTTGAGTTTTTAGTTCTTTAAATACATCAATAAAATCAAAATCATCTACATTTATTTCTCTTTGTATTCCTTTTCTTACAAAACAAACATAATACAATACATCTTCTAATCTATCCCAATCTTCAGTTTTATCTATTTTTTCCCATTCTTCCCATTTTTTAGCATACATTTTTCTATTTTCTTTTATAGGATTTATATGATGAACTTTTAAAATATCTTTTCTTTTTAAAGCTTTTCCTCTTGTATTTTGAGAATCAAATAAAACAAACGCTTCATCAAGAGAAGAAGCCATTATATAAGTTATTTTAACTTTTTCTAATAAAAATTCTAAAAATTCTTTTTTATTTGTAAAATATTTAGTCGAATAATTTTTAATTTGCTTGTGATTATCTTTTAATTTTTTTGCTGATAAAACATTAATTTTATTTTTTAAAAAATTTGTCTTTTCTCCTAAAATATATAAAAGTAATGCTAATGTAGTAATTCTTTGCTGTCCATCTATAATTTCTAATTTATTTTTTTCTTTATTCTCATAATTCTCATAAATAATCATATTACCAATTAAATATAATTTTTTATTTTCATAAGCTTCTTTTAAATCCTCTATAAGTTGTTCTACTTGTTCATTACTCCAACTATAAGGCCTTTGAAAATCTGGTATATATAAATCTTTATCAAAAACTTCTTTTAAACTTAATTCTCCTACTCTTTGCATTTAAAACCTTTTGATTTTTCATAATTATATCAACTTTTGTAAGCTAATATAAATCCGTATCCACTATTTAACTCTTTAAAATAATGGATTTTATAAAAAGTAGAAGAGTAATAAAATAAAAAGAAGTGATTATGCTTCTTTTCTCTAAATAATTTTATGTTGAGTAATGTGACTATTGCTTGCAAACCAAAGTAAAAGACCTAAACTAAAAATTAAAACTGCCCCTAACATTTCTAAAATATAACCTTTTTTATCCAA
The DNA here is from genome assembly GCA_030826765.1 of Nautiliales bacterium. Lineage (GTDB taxonomy): Bacteria > Campylobacterota > Campylobacteria > Campylobacterales > JAADDX01 > JAUUDM01. Next base: position 105,043 of record JAUUDM010000029.1, on the reverse strand, counting down.
AAAACCACCCGCTTTTTTATTTACAGCAATTGATAAAATTCCTGCTACTGAAATAGTAAGTCCCATTCCAATACTCATAAAAATAGCTGCTAAAACTCCTAATAAATAGTGTTTAAGCAAAATAGAAAATAATACTATACTCATAACACCAGGACAAGGTACAATACCTGCACCAAGTGCAACAGCGTATTCACTTTTATCTTCTTTTTTTATTTGCAATTCTTTTGCTTTTCTATTCTTATATGCTTCATATATAAGATAAATTCCTATCATCATAATCATAACAGAACTTATTTGCATAGTTAATTCAGAAACATTATCAAATTTTTCTCTAAACATTGCTTTAAGTGTAAAAAATATCGCAAAAGTAACAGTAAGCCCAGAAATTGCATGTATTATAGAAATAAGATAACCTATTTTAAAAGCCTTTTTGTAACTTCCTTTATTTGAAGTAAAATAAAAAGCAACTAAAGTTTTTCCGTGTCCTGGACCTGCTGCATGCACTACTCCATATATAAATGCAATACCTATAATAAGTAGTGAAGTAGTTAAACTATGACCATCATTAAGACTTCTTATTGTTGAGGCAATATAACTATTTAAAGTATATTGCAAATTAATAAAATATTGTAAAAAGTGACTGTATATTTCCATTATTTAAACTCCAATTCATAACCACCAGTACCAAGTGGTTTTATTATTGCTTTTACACCTGTTATCTTCATAAATTTCTTTTTTAAAATCATTGCTACAAAAAAGGTCTCATCCCTGAAATAAAATTTTAAATCCTTAATATTATAATTACCTTTTATATCAAATGAATAACAAACTTTATGATTTTCAATAGTTGCTTTGAAATTTGTAGGATTAAATTTTTGCACTCTGTTTTTTAGTTTCATATTTGTATAAAAATTTTGTTCTTTTAACGATGAAAAATAATCACTATAAGCAATTGAATTTTCTTTTTTATCAATTTTACCATTTCCATTTGTATCAAGTTGCATAATTAACATAGAAGAAGTCATTTCATCTATTTTCCACTCGAAATGGATTTTAGTTGTTTTACTATTTTTAACTTCTATTGTAGGATGAACTTCTATAAAAACGTGTGGATGTGCATATAGTAAATTTATATATAAGAAATAAAATAAAATATATTTTATCATTTTAGCTCTTTTTAAGAAAATTTAGAATGAAATTATATCATAAATTTAATTTCTTATTAGCTTAATAAGGCTTTTCCATAAATTTCACACTTTTATACTTTTAAACTCTCAATAGCTGTTTTATAATCATTTTTAAATACATAACTACCAGCTACAACAACATCAACTCCAGCTTGTTTTAATTCATTTATATTTTTATCACTTATACCACCATCAACTTCTATTAAACAATTAGGATTCTTTCTTTCAATCATCTCTTTTAATTTTTTAGCTTTTTCTAAAACATTTGGTATAAATTTTTGACCACCAAATCCTGGATTTACACTCATTAGAAGTACCATATCTAAATCTTCTATCATATATTCTAAAACATCTATATTTGTTGCAGGATTAATTGCTATTGAAGGTTTTATTTCTAAATTTCTAAGTTTTTGAATGATTCTATTATGATGATTCTCTGATTCGTAATGAAATGAAAGATATTCAGGTTTAAAAGGTGCTAAAAGGTCTATAAAAAAGTTGTTGTTTTCTACCATTATGTGAATATCAAGTGGTTTTGTAGCGACTTTTGCTACTGCATCTACGATAACAGGCCCTATTGTCATATTTGGAACAAAATGTCCATCCATTACATCTACATGAACTAAATCACAACCTGCTTTGCAAATTGCATCTATTTCATTATCTAATTTTCCAAAGTCTGCTGAAAGTATTGAGGGTGCTACTAACATAATTTATCCTTTTTATTAAAATATCTTGAATTATAGCAAAAAATTTAGTATAATACCCCACTAAAAACTTACTAAGGATAAAAAATGGCAAGAAAATGCGATATATGCGGAAAAGGGCCTCAATTTGGAAATAGAGTGAGCCATGCTCATAACAAGACTAGACATAAATTTTTACCAAATTTACACTCTATCAGAATTGATGGAGAAAAAATGAAAGTTTGTTCTACTTGTCTTAGAACTATGAAAAAATCAGTTTAACTTTTTTTCCCTTTTGGGAATAGTTTTAATGATTAAAAAACTTCAAAAATTTCTACATTGGGAACCAACACCTAAACCAGAATATAATATCTCCCCACAAATTTATTCAGAATTAAAACCTTTTAGACTTCCTGTAATTTTAATTATTTTAGTTTTCTTATTTGGAACACTTGGATATGTTGCTATTGATAATGTAGATGTATTTATGGCTTTTTATGAAACAGGTATTACCTTTACAACAGTTGGATATGGTGAAATTTATCCTATGAGTGATAATGGAAGACTTTTTAGTGTATTTTTGATCATTGTTGGTTATATGGTATTTGCACTATCTGTTGGGGTTGTTATTGAAGTTATTAGAAGAGGTACGCTAATAAACCTTTTAAAGGAAAGAAGAATGCTTTATAAAATTGCAAGATTAAAAAAACATTATGTTATTTGCTATCATACACAATTTACAATTGAACTTACAAATGAGTTTAGAAAAGCTCATATACCTTTTGTTGTAGTTTCTCCAAGAGAAGACTTAGAAGAAATTGCAAAAGAGTATAATTATCCATTTTATCTCCAAGAAGAACCTCATACAGATATAGCGATGAAAAAATCTCATTTAAGTAGTGCAAAAGGAATGATAACACTTTCAGAACATATAGCAGATAATATTGCTATGATTTCATCTGTAAGGTTATTTGAACAAGAATTAGGAAGAATTCCTTATTATATTATGAGTATTGGTGAAAAAGATAGAGATGTAGAAAAATTGAAAAAACTTGGAGCAAATGAAGTTTTAAATCCAAGTAAATTAATGGCACAAAGAGCAACTGCTATTGCAAAAGATAATAAAATTAAAAATCTTTTAGAAGAATTTTTATATTCAGAAAGTAATATAAATTTAGAACAACTTAGAATTCCAAAACAATCTTGGGTTATTTTTAAAAAACTTAAAGAGACTCATTTAAGAGATTTAACAAATGTTTCAGTTGTGGGGATAAAAGATAAAAATTCTAAATTTATTCCAATGCCTAAAGGTGATATTATACTTAATGTAGATGATATATTATATTTAATGGGAACAAAAGATGGCCTTAAAAGAGCAAGAATTTTACTTAGAAGTTCGAAAAAACCAAAGGAAGCACAATATGTTTAAAATTATACCAATAAATGGAAGTATTACAGCAGTTGATGGATTTTATGCAAGTGGTGTAAAAAGTGGATTCAAAAAAGATGATTATGATTTAGGTTATATTTATAGTGAAAATTTATGTGATGTGGCCTATACTTTTACAACTAATAAATTTCAAGCAGCTCCAATTAAATATGTTTTAGCTAATAATATAAAACAAACTAATTTTTTACTTTTAAATTCTAAAAATGCAAATGCTATGACTGGTAAAAAAGGAATAGAAGATATAAAAGAATTATTAGAATTTACAAAAGAGAAATTTAATAAAGAGTTAATTAATCCAATTATGAGTTCAACTGGTGTAATTGGGGTAAGACTTGATAAAGAAAAACTTAAAAAAGGTATTGAAAAGTTTGAATTAGAAAAAGATGATAAAAAAGTAGCTCGTTCAATAATGACGACAGATAGTTATGAAAAAGAGATAGCTTTTGAAGTTACATTAGAAAATGGTGAAAAATTTAGAATAGGGGCTATTGCAAAAGGTGCTGGTATGATAAATCCTGCAATGGCTACAATGCTTTGTTTTGTGGTAACTGATGCAAATATAACTGATGATAAGCAAGAATTACTAAAAGAAGTGGTTGAGACGAGTTTTAATGCAATTAGTGTGGATGGGGATACTTCTACAAATGATAGTTGCTTTTTACTTACAACTAAAAAAGCTGGATATGAAAAAGAAGCTTTTAAAGAAGCTCTTAGATTAACACTTCAAAAACTTGCATTTGATATTGTTAAAGATGGAGAAGGTGCAAATAAATTAGTGGCTTTTGATATTAAAGGTGCTAAAACAAAAGAAGAAGCTCAAAAAATCGGAAAAGCTTTATCTAATTCACTTTTAGTAAAAACTGCTATTTTTGGAGAAGATCCAAACTGGGGAAGAATTGCTTCTACAATAGGGGCTAGTGGATGTGAATGTGATGAAGAAAAACTAAAAATATCATTTGAAAATATTTTAGTTTATGATAAGGGTGAAATTTATTTTGATAAAGAGATTGAAGCTAAAGCTGCTAAAGTTATGAAAAAAGATGAATTTAGAATAATTTGTGATTTAGGCTTAGGTGAAGGTAAATTTACATCTTATGGATGTGATTTGAGTTATGAATATGTAAAAATTAATGCAGATTATAGAACTTAATATAAATATTTAAGTTTTATTTGTTATAATTTTAAAAAAAGAAGGAGATTATATGTTACACGAATACAAAGACATAGTTTCAAAATTAAAAGTTGAAAATGCACATTTTCATAAAATTTTTGAAAAACATAATGAACTAGATGATAAAATTCAAAAAGCTGAAAGTGGAGAACTTCCATTGGATGATTTAGAACTTGAAAAACTAAAAAAAGAAAAACTTGCTCTAAAAGATGAAGCTTATGCTATGGTTCTAGAATACAAAAAAGAACACAACCTATAAATTTAGGTTGTTCTTAACACTTTACTTATTTACTTTCTTTTATACTATCTCAATTTAACTAGCTATAATCATAAAAACTTTTCTAAGGAATAAGATGAAAATTTTACATACAAGTGATTTACATATTGGACATAATTTTTCTGGAATTGATAGAAGTGATGAATTTGAAAAATTTTTTGAATTTTTAAAACAAACTATAAAAAAAGAAAATATTGATTTATTTATAGTTAGTGGAGATATTTTTGATGTTTATTTTCCTTCAAACAGTGCATTAAAACAATATTATGATTTTTTAGCATCAGTTGATATAAAAACAATAATTGTCGGAGGTAATCACGATAGTGCAAATACACTAAGAGCTCCAAAAGAATTACTAAAAAGTATGAATATTGAAGTTATAAGTGGGGCTAGTGATGATTATTTAAAAATAATTGAATTAGATGAGGTAGTTGTAGTAGCTGTCTCTTTTTTAAGAGAAGGAATTTTAAGAAAGATTGATGAAAATTTAAGTGTAGCAATAAAATCTATTTATCAAAATGCTTTAAAAGAAGCTAAAAAATATGGTAAAAAAGTAATAGCTACAGGACATCTAACAGCTTATGGCTCAGTTTTAGGAGATAGTGAAAGAGAGATTTATATAGGAAATTTAGAGAGTATCGGGAGTGATATTTTTGAAGGATATGATTATGTAGCTCTTGGACATATTCACAAATCTCAAAAAATAAAAGAAAATATTTATTATTCTGGCTCTCCTCTTAGCTTAAGTTTTACAGAAAATTACCAAAAATCTATGATTATTTTAGACACTAGTATTTGGAAAATAGAAAAAATAGAAGTTCCTAAATTTCGAGAATTTATAAGTTTAAATGGAACTTTGTTAGAAGTTAGTAAGAAGTTAGAAGAATTAAAAGAAGATTCTTTTGTAGAAATTAATTTAGAAGAAATAGTATCAAGTAGTGATTTAACTGATATGAGAAAAATAAATCCAAATATTCATATTGTAAAAATTCAAATTCCTTACACTCCAAAAGAGATAAAAGAAGAAATAGAAACGCTAACTCCTTTAAATATTATAGAAAAAATGCTAAAAGATGATGAAAGTAGCACAGAAATAGTAAATATTTTTAAACAAATCCAAAAAGAGGTAGAAGATGAAACTGGAAAAATTAGTAATTAATAATATAAACTCTTTTGTTGGAGAGAAAAAAATTGATTTTACAAAATTAGAAAATGAACTGTTTTTGATAACAGGTGCTACTGGTAGTGGAAAAACAACTATTTTTGATGCTATTTGTGCAGTGCTTTATAATAAAACTCCAAGACTTGGAAATAATCCAAAGGATTTGTTAAATAATATCAGTGATAAAGCTTATATAAAACTTAATTTTAGTGTAGAAAATGATAAATTTACTGCTATTTGGGAAGTAAAAAGAAAAAAAGATAAAACAATTGGAAATATTAAAAGAGCTCTTTATAAAAATGAATCACAAATTGCGGATAAAACAACAGAATTTGATAAAGAGATTAGTAAAATTTTAAATTTAGGTTTTGAGCAATTCACAAAAGCTATAATTTTAGCACAAGGTGAATTTGATGCGTTTTTAAAAGCCAAAGATGATGAAAAAATAAAAGTTTTAGAAAAAATTTTACCAATTAAAGAGTATGAATTAATTTCTAAAAAGATTTTTACTAAGAAAAGAGAAATAGAAAATTCAATTATTGATATAAATAAATTTATAGATGATATTGAATATAAAGATAAATCTATTTTAGATGAAAATATAAAAAAAGAAAAACAGCTTAAAAAAGATTTAGAAAAATTAGAAATAGAACTTGAAAATGTAGAAGAAAATATAAAACAAGTTACTTTAAAAAATCAATTATTAGATGAAAATCAAAAATCAAAAGAAGATATAAAAGAGTTAGATAATCAAAATATTAATTTAAAAAAACAGAGTTTACTTCTAAAAGAAGAGTTTGAAAATTTACAAAAAGAAAAAACAGATTTTGAAAAGGATTTATCAAATAATCTAAGTAAACTTGATAAAGCAATAGAACTAAGACAATTTTTAGAAAATATAAAAAAAGAGAAAGATATTAAAATAAGTAATAAAGAAAAGTTGCAAAAAGAGATAAATAATTTAAATGAATTGATTAAAAAACATAAAGAAGAAATAGAAAATTTAAATAAAAAATTAAATTCTTTAAATATAAAAAATAATAAAAAATTTGAATATATTCAAGAATTAATTCCTGTAAAAGTTGAATATGATAATTTACAAAAAAAGAAAATTGAATTAAATAAAAATTTAGATATAAATATACAAAAAAAGAAAAAATTAGTAAATAAAAAAGAAAAATTAAAAAATTTAATTTCTAATAATAGTGAAAAATTGGAATATTTAGAAGCAAAGATTAAAGTTTTAAAATATGAAAAAGATAGGATGGAGCTTCAAGATAACGAGCCTTGTCCTTTATGTGGTAGCCTGAATCATCCTTATAAAATAAATGCACCAAAAGTGGATGAAAAAGAGTATAGAAAGCTTCAAGAAGAGCTAAAAAAAGATGAAAAAGAAGTAAAAGAGATTGAACAAGAGATTAGTATAATTAATAAATGGAGTGAAGAAAACTCTAAAGAGTTAAAAGTTGCTAAAAATAAAATAGAAGAGATAGAAAAAAGTTTTGAAAATAAAAATATAAAAGTTTTTGAATTTGATGAATTAAAAAAACAAAAAGAAGAGAGTGATAAAAATTTAGAAATCAAAAACAAAATTGAATCTGATATAAAAGTTTTAAGTACAAGAATAGAAGAAAACTTTAAAATAATAAAAGAAAAAAATATTCAATTAGATGAAATAAAAGATGGAGTTAAAAATTTAGAAAAAAAGTATAAAACGCATTTGCAAAATGCCCGTGTATTAAAAGAAGAATTAGCAAAAAAAGTAGGGCAGTTTGATAATGTTTATGATAAAAAAGATGAATTAATTCAAAAAAATCAAGAATTAAATGGGTTATTTAATAATAAATTACAGAGTTTAAATGAAATAGAAAATAAAATAAATACAAATAATAAACTAAAAGAAGAAAAATCTAAGAAAATAGTTCAAAATAATATAAAATTAGAAAATATAACTATTGAAGATAAAGATTATGAAACATTAAAAAATGAAATTAGTGGGAAAATTAGAAATTTTTCAGAAGAACTTGGAAAAACAGTTCAAATTATTACAAATATTCAAAAAGATATTGAAAAATTTAAAGAGTTAAACAGTCAAAAAGAAAAATTAAATGTTGATTTGAAATTATATACGAAATTAAATGATTTAATTGGCTCTTCTGATGGTAAAAAATTCAAAAAAATCGCAATAAATTTTATGATGCAGGAGTTAATTTATATTGCAAATATGCACTTAGATAAACTTTCAAATCATAGATATGTTTTTGAAAATAATGATGATATTGAAAAACTTAATTTGTTTGTAATAGATAAGTTTAATGAAAATCAAAAAAGAGGAGTGGCTACTTTGTCTGGAGGAGAATCATTTTTAGCTTCATTGGCTCTCAGTTTTGGACTTAGTGATATGATTAGACAAAAGGTTCAAATAGAGACTCTATTTTTAGATGAAGGTTTTGGCTCACTTGATAATAATACATTAAGTAATGCTTTGAATATTTTAAAAGATGCAAGTGCAGGTAAAATGATAGGAATTATTTCACACGTTGATTCTCTAAAAGAGGAGATTCCTAAACAAATTCAAGTTATTAAAAAAGAAAATGGAAGAAGTGAATTAAAAATTATTTGAAAAAAACCACTACAGATATTTCTCTAATCTTATAGCAAATTGAGAGATAATTTCAGCCTAATTTGAGATAGATTTTTGCCAATTATCTAATGGCTTGACACAGACTGAGGAATAGTCCCAACATAATTGTTATATATACTTTTTCATAGCACTTTGTGCTTCTCTTTTGAGAGTTTTTTCTTTTAGAGCTTGTCTTTTATCGTGGAGTTGTTTTCCTTTGGCTACTGCAATAGTTAGTTTTGCTTTGTTTTTATGATTGAAGTGTAAATCAATAGGAATTAGCGAGTATCCTCTTTCACTTGTAGCTCCTGCTAATTTTCCAATCTCTTTTTTATGTAATAAAAGTCTTCTTGGTCTTGTTTCATCGTGTCTAAAATGAACATTTGTAGTTTCTAAATTTGAGATGTGTCCTTGCATCCACCACGCTTCGCCATTATGGATTTTTACATAACTATCTTTTAGGTTGACTCTTCCCATTCTAATAGCTTTTACTTCACTTCCTAAAAGTTCAATTCCAGCTTCATATTTATCTAAAATTTCATAATCGTGAAAAGCTTTTCTATTTCTTGCTACTATTTTCATTTAGTTCCTTTAAAAAGTGTTCCTTTTTTGTGAATACCTTCAATTAAAAATGATTTAACATCACTTAAATCAAAACCGCTTGCTAAAAACATATTTTTACCTTTTTGCATTAAAAACTCAGCAGCTTGTAGTTTTGTAACTATTCCACCTGTCGCAAATTTATCATTTGGATTACAAGGTGTTTGCATTAGGCTTTTATCAATTTCAGTAACTATTTTTAATAGTTTTGCATTTGGATTTTCTTTTGGATTTGAATCATAAAGTCCATCTATATCACTTAAAATAACTAATAAATCTGCATCAAAATAGTGAGCAACATAGGCACTTAATTGGTCATTATCTCCAAAAACTATCTCTTCAATAGAAACAGCATCATTTTCATTTATAATAGGAATTACTTTATTATCGAGTAAGACTTCTATCATATTTTTAGCATTCTCGGTTCTTTTTCTGCTATCAAAATCTTGTGCAGTTAATAAAACTTGAGCTACAATTTGATTATATTTCTCAAATCTTGTTTTATATTCTTTCATCAAAAGTGGTTGCCCAATAGAAGCAAGTGCTTGTTTGTTTGAGATATTACTTTTATCGAGTTTACATTTGGTATATCCAGCACCTACTGCCCCACTTGAAACTAAAATTATTTCATTCTTTTTATTTAAAGTAGAGAGAAATTCTACTAAATTATCTATTCTACTTGAAAGTTTTTCGTTTTGATAAAGTGTTGCAGTTCCTACTTTAATTACTATTCGCATTCTTTCTATTTTCCTTAACAATATCAAATAAAGCCCATTTCAGCGGTTCTATATTGTAGTGAGTTACAGATGAAATTGGAATAATAAATTCAGGATTTTCTCCAAAATAGTTAGATAAATCTGTTTTTAGTCCAAATTTAGATGAATTTGTTGGTGTTATGTTTATTTTCTCAAAGAAATCATCTACCATTTCGGGAATTGTTGAATCTGCTTTTGTAAGAGCTATTGCAAATTTTCTTTTTGATAAAACTTCTGAATATTTTTTAACTTCTTTTTGTAAAGTTTTAAATTGAGTTACAGGGTCTCTATAGTTTGCTAAATCTATCATATAAAGAAGAATTTGAGTTCTTTCTATATGTCTTAAAAATTCAATTCCAAGTCCTTTTCCTTCACTTGCATTTTCTATAATTCCAGGAATATCAGCCATTACGAAACTGTCATAATCTCCAACTTTTACAACTCCAAGTTTTGGTGTAATTGTTGTAAATTCGTAGTTTGCTATTTCAGGCTCAGCGTTTGAGATACTTGAAATAAGTGTTGATTTGCCAACATTTGGAAAACCTACAAGTCCTACATCTGCAATTAATTTAAGCTCTAATCTTAGTTCTTTTGTAACTCCAGGAAGTCCTGGTTGTGCATATGTTGGTCTTTGATTAGTAGGGCTTTTGAAATGAACATTTCCCAGTCCTCCTTTTCCACCTTCAAGAAGTTTAACTTTTTGTCCATCTTCTTTCATATCAGCCAAAAGTTCACCAGTTTCTTCGTCAAATATTTGCGTTCCAGGTGGTACGATGATATAAGCATCTTCTCCACCTTTTCCATAACAATTTCTACTTTTTCCTGGTTTTCCATTTTGTGCTTTTATATGTTTAGTCCCAGTAAAATGTGATAAAGTATGAGAGTTTTTATCTGCTAAAATATAGACATCTCCACCTTTTCCACCATTTCCACCATCAGGACCACCTTTGATGATAAATTTTTCTCTATGAAAAGATGCACATCCTGCACCACCTTTTCCACTTGTTGCTTTTATTTTTACATTATCTACGAACATTAATTGCCTTTGATTTAATTTTATATTATTTTAAAATATATAAGTATAGACTTTAAAATAATAAATTATTTAATAATTATAACATAAATTAGGGGAATTTTTGAAAGTCTCCGAAGAGAGAAGAAGGGGAATTATTTTTCAGTATAAACTGAAACTTTTTTTCTTTTTTTATCTTTAACTTCAAATTTTACAAATCCATCAGTTAAAGCAAAAATTGTATGATCTTTTCCGATTCCTACGTTATTTCCAGGATGAACTTTTGTTCCTCTTTGTCTGATAATGATATTACCAGCTCTTACAAATTCACCACCAAATTTTTTGACACCTAATCTTCTACCAGCTGAGTCTCTATTATTTTGAGTGGACCCTTGTCCTTTTTTATGAGCCATATCAGTCTCCTTTACGCTTCGATTTTAGTAATTCTAACTCTTGTGAAGTCTCTTCTGAAACCTCTTTTTTTCTTAGAATCTTTTCTTCTTCTTTTTTTGAAGATTATAACTTTTTCTCCTCTACCTTCGTTGATTACTTCAGCTTTAACTTTAGCATTTGCAACTACTGGAGTTCCTATTTTTACATCACCATTATTATCTAATAGTAAAACATCAAGTTCAATTTCAGTTTTTGGTTCTAAATTCATTTTATCAAATAGTAAAATATCACCTTCTTGAACTTTATATTGTTTTCCACCATTTTTTACGATAGCATACATTTTATATCACCTTTGAAGTGGTTTGATTTTTTAGTGTGGTATTTTATCAAAATAAAGTTTAAATTAAGCTTAAATTAAGTTGAAACATAAAATCTCTTTTAAAGATATTACTTTAAATACTCTCAAAAAGAGAGTAAGTTTATATTAGTCTATATAAGCAACACACTCTATTTCTACAAGAGCATTTTTTGGTAAAGTTTTTACAGCAACTGTACTTCTTGCAGGTTTGTGAGAGAAATATTCTCCATATACAATATTTAAATCATTGAAGTCATCCATATTTGCTAAAAATATTGTAGTTTTTACTACATTTTGAAGACTTGCACCAGCTTCTTCTAATACAGCTTTTAGGTTTTCACATACTTGTTTTGTTTGAGCTGTCACATTTCCACCTAAAAATTCTCCGTTTGGAGTAAGTGCAATTTGTCCTGATGTATAGATGAAATTACCTATTTTGATAGCTTGTGAATATGGACCTATTGCTTCAGGGGCATTTTTTGTATGAATTTTTTGCATTTAAATCCTTTTTATGAGTTTTGAAATATTCCCCAAAGGGGAAAGTTATTAGCAAGAATAAGTAGAAGCAAATTCGAATGCAGTTGGTCTAGCTTCATCTGGCCAGATTTGAGTTTCGAATTTGTAGTGTTGATAAGTATCGATAAATTCTTTACTAAATACAGGTGTTAAGAATTCGTGGTCTGCAATTAACCCTTCTACTGCTTCTCTTAGAGTATGAGGAAGTTGTTTGATTCCTTTTTCTCTAATTTCATCAAGACTTAATTCAAATAAATCAATATCCATTGGTCCTACTGGTTCATATTTGTTTTTGATACCATCAAGTCCAGCCATAAGAAGAGTAGCAAATGCTAAATATGGATTAGATGAACTATCTGGGAATCTCATTTCAATTCTAACTGATTTTTCTCCACTTCCAAAAGGAATTCTACAGCTTGCACTTCTGTTTTTTGCAGAATAAGTTAAAATTGAAGGTGCTTCAAATCCTGGAACTAATCTTTTATAAGAGTTTGTACTTGGGTTTGTAATTGCTGCTACTGCTGCTGCATGATGGAAAATACCACCGATATAGTGTTTTGCCATTTCACTTAGATTTCCATAAGTTCCATCTTCAAAGAATAAGTTTTTACCATCTTTCCAAATTGATTGATGAACATGCATTCCATTTCCGTTATCTCCAAAAAGAGGTTTTGGCATAAATGTAGCAGTTTTTCCGTTTAAGTGAGCTACCATTTTGATAACATATTTAAGTTTTTGAACATTATCAGCAGCTTCTACAAGTGTTCCAAATTTAACACCGATTTCACCTTGTCCTTGTGCAACTTCGTGGTGAACAACGAAAGTTTCAAGTCCAACTTCTTTAAGAGTTTTTACCATTTCTGCTCTTAAATCTACCATACTGTCAATTGGAGCTACTGGGAAATAACCACCTTTTGTTCCAGGTCTGTGTCCTGTGTTGTAACTATCAGTAAATTCAGTATCACTGTTCCATTCACCTTCTTCTGTTTCTACATAATAAGCTTGAGAATTTATTTTATCTGTAATTTTTACATCATCAAATACGAAAAATTCATTTTCTGGTCCAAAATAAGCAACATCACCCATTCCAGATTCATCTAAATATTTAAGAGCTGCTTTTGCAATTCCTCTTGGACATTTGTGATATGGAGTATAATCTGTATTTAATACATCACAAAATACTACCATAGTCGGATCAGCTGTGAAAGGATCTTCAAAATGAGTACCTATTTCAATATCTGGCATTAACACCATATCTGAGTCGTTGATTGGTTGCCAAGCTGGAATACTACTTCCATCAAATGGTAATCCATTTTTAAATGTATCTTCATCAATAGCATCTATATCATAGCTTACGTGGTGCCAAGTTCCATTAATATCTGTAAATCTAAAATCGATAAATTCAATCTCTTTTTCTTTACATTCGTTCATAAATTCTGTTGCAGTCATTTAAACTCCTTATTTTATTTAAAATTTGTAATAATTATAGTATGATTTTAAGTAAAAGTGTATAAAAAAGTGATTAAATTTTAATCAAAAGGTAAAAAATGGGCTATATCGAAACAATTTTAATAACTGATAAAATAGAAAATTTAAAATATCATAATGATAGAATGAATAAAACCCGCAAAGTTTTTTATAATGCAAGTGCAATTAATTTAGTAGATTATATAGAAATTATTCCAAATAAAAGAGTGCGTGTAGTTTATGAAAAAGAAATAAAAAAAATAGAATATTTTGAGTTAACTAAACGAAAGTTTAATAGTTTGAAAGTAGTAGAGTGTGATGATATTGAATATGATTATAAAAGTGAAGATAGAGAAAAGCTAAATTCTTTGAAAGTTGAAGGATTTGATGAGGTTATAATCGTTAAAAATAACTTAGTTACAGATACAACTATTTCAAATTTAGCTTTTTTTGATGGGAATGAGTGGGTAACTCCAAAAACACCACTTTTAAAAGGAACAAAAAGAGAAGAATTACTTCAAAAAGGTTTTTTAAAAGAGAAAGAAATTAAAATAGAGGAAATTAAAAATTATCAAAAAGTAGCTATGATGAATGCGATTATTGGATTTTATGAAATAGATATAAATTCAATAGTTTTTTGATATAATAAAAATAAAAAGGATAAAAATGAATTGGGATTTAAAAGCACTTTTTAATTCGATAGAAGATGTGGATTATCTTTTGAATGAAGCTCAAAATGAAGCTAATTGGTTTAATAATAAATATAAGGGTAAATTATCAAATTTAAATGCTTATGAATTTTTAGAAGCATTAAACAGTTATATTGATATAAGTGAAAAAGTAAGCAGAGTAATGACTTATATCTATTTACAGTTTGCAACAGATACAAGTAAAGGAAATTTACTTAGTAAATATGAAACAATTGCAACTAATATTGAAGAAAAGTTACTGTTTTTTGAACTTGAGTTTACAAAATTACCACTTGAAAAACAGAGTGAATTTATAAAAGAGAGTGGGGTTAATAAATTATATTTAGAAACTTTACAAAAAGAAGCAAAACATAAACTTAGTGAAAATGAAGAAAAAATTTTAATGAAAAAAGATTTAACTTCAAGTAGCGCATTTAGCAGACTTTTTGATGAAACTATTTCAAACAGTAAATTTTTCTGGGATGGAAATTATGTAAGTGAAGAAGAAATTTTAAGTAAACTCTATTCAAGTGATAGAAATATTAGAAAAAAAGGTGCAGTTGCCTTGACAAATGGACTTAAAGATAAACAAAAACTTTTTGCTTTTATTTATAATAACATCAAAAAAGATTGGAAAATAGAGTGTGAACTTAGAAATTATAAAACACCAGAAGAGCCAAGACATATATCAAATAAAGCAAGTCAAAAATCAGTAGATGCACTTGTGAATGCAACTAATGCAAATTTTGATATCGTAGAAGAGTATTATAATATAAAAAAAGAGCTTTTAGGATATGAAAAATTATATGATTATGATAGATATGCTCCACTTAAAGAAGTGAAAAAAGAGATACCTTTTGAGCAAGCAAAAGAGATGGTATTAGATTCATTCAAAAATTTTAGCAATACTTTTTATGAAATTGCTTTAAAAGCTTTTGATGAAAAATGGATAGATGTATATCCAAAAGAGGGAAAAAGAGGAGGTGCATTTTCACACGGAGCAACTCCAAAAGCTCATCCTTATGTTATGTTAAACTACACAAATCAAATTAGAGATGTGTTTACATTAGCACATGAATTAGGACATGCAATTCATCAATATTTAGCAAAAGAAGTGGGGTATTTAAATCAACATACACCTTTGACAACTGCTGAAACTGCTTCTATTTTTTCTGAAATGATGCTTTTTGAAAATATCAAAAAAAGTTTAAGTGAAGAAGAGTTGATTAGTGTTTATGCAAATAAACTTGAAGATATGTTTGCTACACTTTTTAGACAAATTGTATTTACAAATTTTGAAAGAAGAGTACATAATAGTGAGGAACTAAGTGAAAATGAATTTAATGTAATTTGGCAAGAAGAAAATCAAAGAATGTTTGGAAATTCTGTGATTTTAACAAGTAATTATAAAATTTGGTGGAGTTATATTCCTCATTTTATTCATTCACCTTTTTATTGTTATTCATACTCTTATGCTCAACTTTTAGTGGTAAGCTTATATAATCTTTATAAAAATGGATATGAAAATTTTGAAGAAAAATATATAAATTTCCTAAAAAGTGGTGGAAGTATTGCCCCAAAAGAGCAAATAGCAATGTTTGGTAAAAATATAGATGATGAAGAATTTTGGCTTGAAGGAATTAATTCTATTAGAAGTATGTTAAATGAATTCAAGAAATTAGTACTTAATTAAAACTCTTAACAATAATGCAAATTTATTAACACTATAAAAAGCTAAAAAGTGTCAACGCAAGCGCCCTTCGGGTTTGAAGCACACTTTTTTTAACGCTTTTTTTCGTTAAAATTTACAGTTGTTTCGTTTATTTAATTTAGTACTAAAAAACTAATGAAAGGAGAAAATAATGAAAATAATTTATGATACAAAATATCAAGAACTTATGACTAAACAAGTAAAAGAGCAAATAAGATATATGTTAGAAAGTAATACTGAATTTTCAATAATAGTTCATATGGATAATGGAGTTGATTTCAATCCTCCTTTACCAGAAGAAATCAGCTCAGGTTTTAGAGATTTTACTGTTTTTGCAATAGCTGGATATACATTTAAAAGTGCATTTATAGAAAATGATACATTTATATTTGAAGCTGGATTTGGAGCTGAAAATATAGGGGCTATGGTATATGTGGATATGGATAGAATTTTACAAATTGTAATAGGTGATACTCCTATTTTTATAAATGTTACTGCATCAGCACCAAAAAAAGAGGAAAAAAATCCTTTTGATGTTTTTGCCAATAATCCTAAAAATAAGAAATTTTTTAAGAAATAATTATATATTACAAGGAATTTGTATATCAAATCCTTTTTTATTTTCTGAAAGAGTTATATTCCCATTATGAGCTTGTATAATTTGTAAAGAAAGAGCCAAACCTAAACCATTTCCTTTTGTTTTGGTAGTTTTGAAAGCATCAAAAAGTATATTTTTATTTTCAAAAGGAATTCCACTATCATAAATATGAAATAGATGATTATCTTCATTTTTTTCATATATGATTTCTATTAATCCTTCATCTTCACTATTTTCTTCAATAGCATCAATTGCATTAAAAATTAAGTTTTGTAAAACTAATAAAAATAATTCAAAATCAGCATTTATCTCAATATCAGGCATAAAAAAAATAAATTCTATATTTTTAGAATAACTATAATATTTTATTACATTTTTTAGCTCTTTTTCAAGTTCACTTATATAAAAAGTTTTAGGTTTTATAATAACACCTTTTGAAAATAAAAGAGTAGTTTTGATGATTCTTTCAACTCTAAATATAGCTTGTTTTATTTCCATAATTATATTATTTGCATTACATTTTTTGGATAATACAGATAGTAGTATAGAAACACTTCCTATTGGATTTCTAATTTCATGAGCTAAATGTGCTGCCATTTGTCCCATTGATATAAGTCTTTGGTTTCTTTTTTGTTCAGTGATATTTGTAGCAGAAATTATTATCTTATCTTCAAGATTTGATTTTTGAACTAAGTAAAATTGATTATTAAGTTCTATTTCTGATTCTTTTGTATTTAAAATTTCAGGTAAATTTTTGGCTTTTGAATTTTGTGCAATAATGTTATTTTCTTTATCAATTACCCAAATAGCTTGTGGTAAAAACTCAATTACACCATTTAAGATATTTTTTAATTCTTTAAACTCTTTTTCGACTTCATAAGTTTGATTGATTAAATATTCAAGATTAGATAATAATTCTTCGGAATTTTGAGGGAGTTTCATTTTTGCTCCAAGTATAAGTAGAAAATAAATGGTGGGTCCTCGGAGACTCGAACTCCGGACCACTCGGTTATGAGCCGAGTGCTCTAACCAACTGAGCTAAAGACCCTTACATTTCTGAATTGAAATTATATATAAATTCGTGTTTAAATGCAAGTAAATTTTCTAAAATTCCAAAAATTATCATAAAATTTATAAAACTTGTTCCTCCATGAGATAAAAATGGAAGTGGTACACCAACTACGGGGGCTAGTCCAATAGTCATTCCCATATTCACATAAGAATATACAAAAATAATAATAGCAACTCCTGCAAAAATAGGCATTGCAAAATAATCATTTTTTAGTTTTTCAGTATAACTTAAAAGATAATAGACTAAAAAGAAATATCCTAAGCAAAGAAATATAACTCCAACTAATCCAAATCTTTCTGTAAAATATGCAAATATAAAATCACTTGAAGCAACAGGCAAAAATTTTAGTTGTGCTTGAGTTGCTTTTTCTTTGCTTACACCACTTAAACCTCCACTTCCTACTGCAATTATGGATTGTTCTACATGATAACTATGATGACCTAAAAAATTTTTAATTCGTTGTTTTTGATAATCGTGTAATATAAATTTATAAGCAAAAGGAATAAAAATAATTGTAAATAAAATTCCAAAAAGAATGATTTTCATTCTAATTCCAACTATAACTAATATTCCAAAACCTATAATAAAAAGAATCAAAGCAGTTCCTAAATCAGGTTCTTTGGCTATAAGTAGAAAAGGAATAAGAATATAAATAGAAAGTTTTAGAAGTTGTTTTAAATTATATCCATTTTTATCTGGTGGATTTTTGTATATTAAATATCCAAGCATTAAAATCATGTTTGTTTTCATAAATTCACTTGGTTGAATAGTTAAACCAAGCATTGGAATTTTAAGCCATCTTTTAGCACCTAATATACTTATACCAAACAGATCAACACCAAGTAATAAAATTATATTTAAAAAGTATAAAAAAGGAATAAGCCAAATATATTTTCTAATAGGAAATAAAAAAGCAATAAAAAAAGCAATAAAACCTATTACCATATAGGCGATTTCTTTTTGAAAAAGATGATGATTTAATTCATTTACTAAAAAAAGAGAAATCCCCATAAAGGGGAAAAGCATAAGAGGAAGTAAAAAATCAAAATGATAAATGATCTTTTTTGTCATTGATTACAAGGATTTTGTGTTGTCTTTTCAAAAAGTTTACTCATAACTCCATTCATTTTTTTAGAAATTTCTTCAATTTGTCCTATTTTATCTATAATTTCTTTTGAATTGTCTATGCAACTTTTTGTATCTATACATTCAAGAAGTTTATTTACATTATCATGAATTGCATGGTGTAATTCTATTAGTTGTTTAAATTGATCATGACATGCAAACATTGTTTTTGTTTCATTTGAGTGTAACCATAAACCAAATTCACATTCTGTATCTTTTACTTTTTTAATTTGTTTTTCATCTACAATAGCTTCTTTAATAGTAGATTTATAGATTAAATGACTTATTTGTACTAAATCCATAATTAATTTTTGGTTTGCGAGAAGAGCTATTTGAGAATTTTTATCTGATAATAGACTAAATTCATTAATTGTGTGTTCTAGCTCACCTATATCATTTCTTGAAGTATTTGCAATGTTTGTAATTTTTTCAGAATTTGATTGAAGTTCACTTGCATCTTGTTGAAGAGTTTTAATAGTAATACTAATTTCTGCAGTTGCTTTTTGAGTTTTTTCTGCAAGTTGTCTTACTTCATCAGCAACTACAGCAAATCCTCTTCCGTGCTCACCAGCTCTTGCTGCTTCAATAGCAGCATTTAATGCTAGTAGATTTGTTTGATCAGCAATATCAGTAATTAAATTTACAATATTCCCAATTTCATTACTTCTTTGGTTTAGCATATTAATTGATTCATTTGTATGGTCTATAAATTCTATAAGTTGAAGTAATGTATCAGAAATATTATTTACACCTTCATTTGATTGTAATGATTTTTCATAAATTTCTTGACTTTGTTTTTCAATAGTACTTAAGAAATCGCTTAAACTTCCTTGTATATCACCTTTAATAGTATTTAGTTCTGCTCTTATACCACCACCAATTTCATTAAGTGTAAGTCTTAGATTATTTTTAATTTGATTTTTTTGGCTCTCACCAATTGCTTTTGCAGCTTTATCTACATTTTCGGCACTTATTCTAAAGTTACCTCTATATCCACTAAGTAGTATTCCTCTCTCCCATCCTTTTTGAGCTGCATTAATTGCAGATGTAATATCTCTTTGGAATGATTCTAACTGGTCAAGTAGATTGTTTAGAGCCCAAGCTGTTTTTGCTAATGGTCTAGAATTATCTATATGAGTGATTCTATCTGTAAAATCTCCATTTTCTGCTTTTAATAAAACTTTTTCAATTGTTTTAGATAGATCAGACTTAGAATTGTCAGATGGATTACTAAACCAACAATAATATATTGAAATAATCATAGATATAGCAAATAACATAAATCCATAATAAGCACCAGTCGTAGAGTAATCAATAATTGCAGATATTAAAAATAGTATATTTGCAATTCTTATTATAGTTTTAGAGTTCATTTATTTCTCCTTTTTGAATACCAAGAGTAAGTTCATTAAATGTAAGATTTTTTTCTTTTAGTAAATTTTGAATAGCTTCATAACTTGCATCTATTCCACCAGTTTTTTCAATTTCTACAAGTTTTGCATATAGAGGTTCAATTATATTTTTAAAACCATCTCTACATTTTCTTCTAACTGCATAATATCCTACTTTTTTACCATTTGAATCATAATCACAAGATATTGAAGCAAATACCCAATAATATCCTCCATCTTTTTTTAGATTTTTAACAAATCCCAAAAACTCTTCATCTCTATCAAGCATTTCATATAAAATTTTAAAAGCAACTTGTGGAACATCAGGATGTCTTAAAATATTATGAGGTTGTCCTAATAACTCTTTTTCTTGCCAACCAGAAATTTTAATGAAATATTCATTTCCATACTTAATTCTACTTTTTAAATCAGTTTTTGAAACTATAAAATCATTATCTGTTAATATAGTTTCTTTATCAGTAGGTTTTACGTGAGGTTTTCTCATACTTTTTCTCCTTTTTTATATTACATTCAATATATTTTCGTAATGATAAAATTATATCACAAAAATTCCATCAATTTCAAAAATAGCTATTTTTTCTATTTTTTTTAGTGGTGCTTTTACTATTATTCTTGTATCACTTAAATAATTATCAGCTATTTTTTGTAAATTTTTAGCTATTTCTAAATCAGAGCAAAAAGCATATTTTGCATCTAAAGTGCTAATAAAAATAAATTCAGTTATAGAAGTTATTTCTACAGCGTAAGGAATATTGTTTTTTTTACAAAATTTATATAATTCTATATCTTGTTCATTGTATTGAAAAAGCAAAGTTGAATTATTTTTTGAGTTTTGAATATCTTCTTTGGTTTTTATTTCAAAAAATTTTTCATCACTAAATCTTTTATCATTTAAAATTATCATTGACAATCCTTACATAAACATCCACTATTTGTCCATTTACACTCATTTTTTGGCACAAAAGTATGACATTTAGAACATTCTATTAATTCATCACTATCATTTGAGGTATTTTGAGAGTTGTTTTCTACTTTTTTATCAAAAAACATTTTATAAACTATAAAACCAATTACTATTAAAATTATCAGTTTGAACATTTAATATCCTTTAAAATTACATAATTTAATTTATCTTCGATTATTTTTTTATCAGCATTTATATTTTTTATCTCAACTTTTGCTTTTTCACCTTTGTAAAGAAGCATCTCTGTTTTTTCATCAATAAATTCACAAGAAAGATTTATTAAAAATTCTGTATTTTTTACAGCCCTTGAAGTTATTAAATCAACTTTAAAAGGTTCAATTTGCTCTATTCTTTTTGGAATAACTTTTACATTGTTTAGTTTTAAAGATAATTTTGCATAGTTTAAAAAACTATATCTTTTTTGTAGTGGCTCAATTAAAAACCATTTAGTTTCAGGCATTGCAATTGCTAAAATTAATCCTGGTATTCCAGCACCCGTTCCAATATCAATAGCAGTTTTTATTTCTTGATTTAAATATTTAATAGGTTTAATAGTTTCTTTTATTTGTTCTTTTAACTCATTTTTATTATAGTTTGTAACAGAGTGAGTTTTGTTCCATTTTAGAAGTAATTCTATATATTTTTCATATTTATTCACAGCATATGTCCCATTTTTTCTTTTTTAGTTTTTAGATAATTCTCATTAAATTTATTTGGCTCTATTTTTATAGGAATTCTTTCGATAATTTCAATATCTTTAAGTTCTTCTATTTTTTTTGGATTGTTTGTTAAAAGTTTTATTTTTGAGATGTTGAAGTGTTTTAAGATTTTACTTACAATATCAAAATTTCTCATATCAGCTGAAAAACCTAATTGATGATTGGCTTCAACTGTATCAGCTCCGTTATCTTGAAGATTATAGGCATTTACTTTATTAAAAAGCCCAATTCCTCTACCTTCTTGTCTAAGATAAATTACCATTCCACCATTTTCTTCAATTAATTTTAGAGCAGTTTGTAGTTGTTCACCACAATCGCATTTTAAACTTCCTAATGCATCACCTGTTAAACATTCACTGTGAACTCTAACTATTGGAATTTCTCCAAAAGGTTTTTTAAAAATGACTAAATGTTCTTTATCATTTTCTATAAAAGATTGAATTTTAAATTGACCAAATTTTGTAGGAAGATTAGCAATTTTTGAAGTTTTCAATTAATTATCCTTTTTGGTATAATTATAACAAAAAATTTAAGGAAATTATTGTGAGACATTTTTTAAGTCTAAAAGATTTTACAAAAGAAGAAATTATTGAAATTATAAATGTTGGATTAAAAATTAAAAAAGAGACAAAAAACAGAATTTTTCAACCATATCTTAAAAATATTAATTTAGCTATGATTTTTGAAAAAAGTTCAACAAGAACGAGAGTTTCTTTTGAAACTGGAATTAATCAACTTGGAGGGAATGGTCTTTTTCTTTCAAGTAAAGATATTCAATTAGGAAGAGGTGAACCTATCAAAGATACTGCAAGAGTTATTTCAAGAATGGTAGATTTGATTATGATTAGAACTTTTGGTCAAGATAGATTAGAAGAATTTGCCTCTTTTTCAAAAGTACCTGTAATTAATGGACTTACTGATAAATATCATCCAGTGCAACTTTTAGCAGATTATATGACAATGATTGAGTTTCAAAAAGAAAACGGGGTTTGTGCCTATGTAGGTGATGGAAATAATATGACTCACTCTTGGATGATTTTAGCTTCAAAACTTGGACTTGAACTTAGAATTGCCACTCCAAAAGGTTATGAACCTCTTGATGATGTAAAAGAGATGTGTGAAGAGTTCGCAAAAGAGAGTGGAGCAAAATTAATTTATACAAATGACCCAAAAGAAGCAGTAAAAGATGCTGATGTAGTTACAACTGATACTTGGGTAAGTATGGGACAAGAAGAAGAAAAAGAAAAAAGAATTAAAGATTTTAAAGGCTATGAAGTAAATGATGAACTTATGAGTTTAGCAAAAGATGATGCTCTGTTTTTACATTGCCTTCCAGCTTATAGAGGTTATGAAGTGAGTGAAGAAGTTTTTGAATCTCACGCAGATGAAATATTTAGTGAAGCAGAAAATAGATTACACGCTCAAAAAGGATTGATGGTTTGGTTAATGAATTAAATTTAGACCCTAAAACAAAAGTAAAAATAAAAAATATTGATGTTGAATTAATTGAGGGGGATTTAGAAGAGAAGCCTTGGTTAATTGAAAGTGAAGGTAAAAATTATGTTTTACTTGAAGAAGAGCAATATGATAAACTTATTCTTCTTTTAAGAAATATTTTAGAAGAAAATTTAGAATACAAAATTGAAGCTAAAATAATGAATGAATTTCCTATTGATTTTGATGATGTTAAATTGGTTGTCAAAAAAGAGATGGAAGAAGAAAATTTACCTCTTGATAAAGCTGTTGAAAAAGTAAAAACAGAGTATCCAAATCTATTTCATAAAATTAATTTGGAGGAGTATTTTTCTAAACTTTCTTAATTTTTCTCCATTTTCTCCATTTTTAAAATAATTTAACAAATTCCAATATTTATAATTTATTCTTCTGATTGCTTAAAATTTAAGCAACTATCTATATAAAAATTAATCTAAATAATATTATAATTTTACAAACAAAACAAAGGAGAATTCATGAAAAAGATTGAAGCAATCATCAAACCTTTTAAACTTGATGATGTGAAAGATGCTTTAATGGAAGCAGATATTTCAAGAATTACAGTTAGTGAAGTAAAAGGACACGGAAGACAACAAGGACACAGTGAACTTTATAGAGGTAATGAATATGTAGTAGAATATTTACCTAAAATTAAAATAGAAGTAGTTGTAAATGATGATTTTGTAGAAAAAGCAATTGAAGCAATTACAAATGGTGCGAAAACTGGAAAAATTGGTGATGGTAAAATTTTTGTATCACCTATTGAAGATGTTGTTAGAATAAGAACAGGAGAAAGGGGAAATGATGCTATTTAAATTAGTTATGAGTAGTTTAGCATTTGCAAGTTTAGCATTTGCTGATACTCCAAAATTGGACAGTGGAAATACTTCGTGGATGATGATGGCAACAGCACTTGTTATGATAATGACACCAGCTGGACTTGCACTATTTTATGCAGGTATGACAAGAGCTAAAAATGTTTTAAATACTGTAATGATGGTATTTAGTGCTTATGCTTTAGCAACAATTGTATGGGTTTTATGGGGTTATTCATTAGCTTTTGGAAATGATGTTTTAGGACTTATTGGAAATTTAAAACATATGTTTTTAAATGGGATATCATATTCTAATTTAGAGAGTAATGGTTATCCTTCATATGTATTTATTGCATTTCAAGGAACTTTTGCGGCAATTACAGTGGCAATTGCAAGTGGAAGTATAATTGAGAGAACTAAGTTTTCAACATGGCTTGCATTTGTCGTTTTATGGGTAACACTTGTTTATGCTCCTATAGCTCATATGGTTTGGGGTGGAGGATTTTTATTTAATGCAGGCGCACTTGATTTTGCAGGTGGAACAGTTGTCCATATGAACGGAGGTTTAGCAGGATTAGTTGCAGCTATAATGATAGGAAAAAGAAAAGGTTTTATGAAAACAGCAATGATGCCAAGTAGTATTGTTTTAACAGCACTTGGTGCCGCTTTATTATGGTTCGGATGGTTCGGATTTAATGCAGGTAGTGAATTTGCAGCAGACTCTATTGCAGGAAGTGCATTCCTTATGACTAATTTTGCAGCGGCAGCGGCAGCAGTTACTTGGATAATTTTAGATTATTTCAAATATGGAAAGCCAACTCTTTTAGGTGCAGCAAGTGGGGCAGTTGCAGGACTTGTAGCTATTACACCAGCAGCAGGATTTGTAGATGTTGTAGGAGCTTTAATTATAGGAATGGGTGGTAGTTTATTTGGATTTTGGGGAGTTACAGGACTTAAAAAACTTTTTAAATATGATGATTCTTTAGATGCTTTTGGAGTTCACTTTATAGCAGGGCTTTGGGGAGCATTAGCAACTGGATTATTTGCACTTAAAGATTTAGCATGGGCTGGAAGTCCTCTTCATGATAAAGGAGATAGAATAGGGCAAATGGTTGTTCAATTAGAATCAGTAGCAGTAACAGTCGTTTTTACAGTTGTAATGACAGCAGTTGTTTTAAAAATAGCTTCAATTATTACAGGTGGAGCAAGAGTTAGCGAAGAAGAAGAAGTTGAAGGATTGGATTCAACAATTCACGGAGAAGAAGGTTTTCACCTTTAATTCTTTCTTCTTTAAATTAAAGGATATTTTTTGAAAGAATATATTGATCTTTATATTAAAAATAAAGGAAAGATTGAAAATTTTATAGAAAATAGTATTGAAAGTTTAGGAAAATTAGAAAATCAATCAGATGATTTTTATAAACAACTTTTTTTAACTTTCCCCTCTCTTGAATTAATTTACATAGTAGATGCCAAAACAAATATTCAAATCTCACCAAATATATATAAAAAAAATAGTGATAATGATGAAAAAAATAAAGATAGAAGTTATCTTATAAATAAACTTACAATTAAAAATAATGGTTTTGCTTTTACAAAACCTTATCAAAGTTCAACTGGAACACTTTGTATCACAGTCTCAAAAAAAGATGGGGATAATATAATCTTTTTAGATTTTGATTTAGAAAAGCTACTTGAACGCGTGGGGATTATAGAAAAACATATTTATTTTAGTAAAATCATTAAAAGTTTTTATTTTATTGCAGGATTTTTTATGATGATACTTTCAATTTCAACAATTATTTATGGTGGATATAACTTTATAAATCATTTTATACAAGGTAGTGATATAAATATTGATGGAATTTTTAAACCAGTTATAGCAACTACATTGGGACTTGCTATATTTGATTTAGCAAGAACTATTTTAGAACAAGAAGTATTTTTTAAAAGTTATTCAAAAGAATCAAAATTAGAGATTAAAGTATTAACAAAATTTTTAGTAACAATTTTAATTGCTCTTTCTATTGAAACATTAATAATTGTATTTAAAATTTCGATTCATAATTATGAAAAAATGATAAATGCCCTTTATTTAATGGGTGGTGTATCTTTTATCATTTTATCTTTAGCTGTGCTAATATTTTTAACAAAATCAAAAGAAGAATAAAAGGCCTTTTACTTTATTATCAAAATTTTCGAAACTTTTATTAGATAATTTTTCATTTTTATATCGTAAGTATTAAATTTTTCACAATATATTTAGCTTTATTGAGTAGAATAGTTTTTACAATTATTATTGTATTGTATTGTAATGAAAATATGATATTATTTTAAATAAAACTATTTAAAAGGAAAACTTCATGGATAAATCAGAAGAAATAACAAAAAATATAATAAGATTACCAATTTATTCACTTTTATTATTCGCACTCCTTTTAGGTATAAGTTTATTTTTTATTGTGAGTGAATATAAAGCAAAAGAGTTAAATGATTATAAAACTATACTTTTATATTCTAAAAAAGAGTTAGCAAAAATGGAAGTAAAAAGTACAATTGCTGGAATAGATAATGATTATAAACACTTAATAAACAAAGAAAAAAAATATATAAAAGATAGGGTTTATGAAGCAGATAATATTATAAAAAGAGTTATTAAAAATAATCCTAATTTATCAAAAGAACAACTAAAAAATATAATTAAACAAACAGTTAGTGCAGTTAGATTTAAAAATGGGGATGGTTATTATTTTGTTTATAATTATGATACAAATATAATGTTAGTGCATGCCTTTAAAAAGTTAATAGGTAAGAATATGATAAATTTTCAAGATGCAAAAGGAACTTATGTTTTCAAAAAAAGTAAAAAAATAATCAAAGAAAATAGAGAAGGGTTTTTCAATATTTATTATATAAAACCAACTAACACTAAAAAAGCATATAAAAAAGTAGTATTTGTAAAATATATTCCGGAGCTTAATTGGGTAGTAGGGACAGGATTTTATATTGATAATTCATTAAAAAAGTTTCAAAAAGAACAATTAAATAAAATTAACAATAAAAGATATGGGGAAAATCAATATTTTTTTATTATGAATGCTAAAAATTGTATAATGTTAGTAGATACAAATGCAAAGGGAAAAATTGGAAAAAGTTGGTGTAATTTAAAAGATTTAAAAGGAAATTTATTTGCAAAAAGATTTAAAGAAGTTGCTTTAAATGGTGGAGGATTTGTTAGATATTATTGGAAAAATCCAGAAACTAATAAAATTGAAGAAAAGATATCTTATGTAGAGTATTATCCAAAATTTAATTGGATTATAGGGACAGGAGTTTATTTAAGTGAGATAAATAAAATTATAGATAAACAAAAAGAAGAAATAGAAAAAGAAACTACAATGCTTTATTTTATATTTTTTGGTGTTTTATTTTTAGTTTTAAGTATTGTATTATTTTTTGCATACAGATTATCAAAAAAAACAAAAAAAGCTTTTAATATTTATAAAGATGATTTGGAAAATAGAATCGATAAAGCAGTAAAAGAATCTATAAAAAAAGATAAAATGCTTCAAGAACAAGCAAAACTTGCACAAATGGGTGAAATGATAGGAATGATTGCTCATCAATGGAGACAACCTTTAAATGCTATTGCTCTTTATATTCAATCTCTTCCTGAAATGTTTGAATGTTGTGAAGAAAATGAAGAGTGTGAAGAGTTTATCAAAAAAAATATGAAAACTATTAAATTTATGTCGAATACTATAGATGATTTTAGAAACTTTTTTAAAAGTGATAAAAAAGAAGAAAAATTTAGTATAAAAAAAGAGTTAGATAAAGTTTGTAGTTTAGTTTCTGCACAGCTTAAAACTCATAATATAGATTTAGAAATTTTAGGCGAAGATTTTGAAGTTATTGGGTATAAAAATCAATTTGCACAAGTGATTTTGAATTTAATAACAAACTCAAAAGATGCAATTTTAGAAAACAAAATAAAAGAAGGTAAAATAACTATTATTCTAGATAAAAATAATAAAAAATTATATATCAAAGATAATGGTGGTGGAATAAAAACAGATAATATAAATAAAATTTTTGAGCCATATTTTTCTACAAAAGGTGTGCAAGGAACTGGAATTGGTTTATATATGTCAAAAATGATTTTAAGAAATATGCAAGCAGATATTTATGCTAAAAATAGTGAAAATGGAGCTGAATTTGTTATTGAATTTTCTCCCGAATTATCGGTGGGGGGGGTAGATTATTTTAAATCTCTAAATTAATTATATTTCCAACTCCTGCTTTTATAAAATTATCTTGAAATTTGGTTTTAATCATTTTGATAGCTTTTTCACCTGTGCAGTGAGTAGGGGATATGAATTTTGTATCAAGATTTTGAATAACTTTCTCAATCTCTTCATTAGAACTTCTAAGTAGATGAAATCCACCTAAAATATAATAAATTTCTTTATTTAAATTTTCTTTGATTCTATTTTGGATATTTATAATTCCAGAATGACCACAACCAGTTATTATAATTAGTCCATTAGGAGTATTGATTGCCATTGATTGCTCTTCAATTGGAGGCATAATTCCAGTAGTGTAAACATTTGGTAAAATTTCAGAGAATTTATCATTAATTATAATTACTTCTTTTGCTAAAGTTTTTAAATCTTTTATTAAATGTTTTGAAAGTGAACTTGGTACAAAAATTGTAATATTTGGATTTTCTTCGATAACTGTATCAATTCCACCAATATGGTCCCAATGAGAATGAGAAATAAAAAGATATTTTACTTTTTTAAAATCAATTCCCATTCTTTTAGCATTTTTAAGTAAAAATCTTCCATTACTTCCAGTATCAAAAAGTAGATTTAATTCGGGAATGTAACAAGAAAACCCCCATAAAGTTTGATAACCTTTTTCTCCTCTGACATTATTAAATAAAATATTAAATGTCATAGTCCAGCTTCTTTAAGGGCTTCTCCTTGATAATGTGCAATTAATGGATCAATTATTTCATCAAAAAGTCCTTCACTCATAATAGCTTCAAGTCTATAAAGTGTTAAATTAATTCTATGGTCTGTAATTCTATTTTGTGGATAATTATAAGTTCTAATTCTTCCACTTCTGTCTCCTGAACCAACTTGTGATTTTCTTGTATCTGCAATTTTTGCTAACCTTTCAGATTCATATTTTTCAAAAACTCTCGCTTTTAAAATAGCTAAGGCTTTATCTTTGTTTCTTTGTTGACTTCTTTCATCTTGCATAGAAACTTGAATACCTGTTGGAATATGTGTCATTCTTACGGCACTTTCAGTTTTATTTACGTGCTGTCCTCCAGCTCCCCCAGCTCTCATTACATCTATTTTTATTTCATCTGCTGGGATTTCGATTTGAGTATCACTAACTTCTGGCATAACTGCAACCGTAACAGCTGAGGTATGAACTCGTCCTTGACTTTCAGTTGAAGGGATTCTTTGGACTCTATGAGTTCCACCCTCATATTTAAGTCTTGAATAAACACTTTCACCTTTTATAAGTAAAATTATCTCTTTGTAACCACCAACATCACTTTCACTTTGGCTAACAATTTCAACTTTCCATTTTTTGTTTTCTGCATATCTTACATATGCTCTAAACAGATCCGCTACAAAAAGACTTGCTTCATCACCACCAGTTCCAGCTCTAATTTCTAAATAGATATTTTTATCATCATTTGGATCTTTTGGTAAAAGTAGGAGTTTAATTTCTTCTTCTAAAATAGGAACTTTTGGTTCTAATTCTTTAAGTTCTTCTTTTGCAAGTTCACCTAATTCTTTATCTGAAAGTAATTCTTTATTTTCTTCAATATTTTCTAAAGTTTGTATGTATTCATTAGCTTTATCTACAATTTTTTGTAAATCTGATTGTTCTTTTGAAAGTTCTGTAAGTTTTTTGATATCTTGTGTGATTTTTTCATCTGATAAGAGTTCTGAAATTTTATTATATCTATCTAAAAATGGTTGAAGTTTATCTTTTAGCATTAAATTGCCTTTGTGAGTTTAATTAAATTTGGTAAAAAGGGAAGGGGAAAAAAATTAAGCTGATTTTTGAGCTAATTCTTTTACAAGTTTGTTTAGTCTGCTTACTTTTCTTGCAGCTGTATTTTTTTTCAAAATACCTTTGCTTACAAAATGGTGAAGTTTTTTGTTTGCATTTTTGAAAGCTTCTTGTGCTTTTTCTAATTCACCAGTTTCTACTGCTTCTTTTACTGCTTTTGTAAGATTTTTAATTCTTGTTTTATAAAATCTATTTCTTTCAGTTTTTTTTATTGTTTGAATAATTCTTTTTTTAGCTGATTTATGATTAGCCATTTTCTAAGTCCTTTGAATTTTTAGTTTTTGTGTGACATTATATCAAAAAAAATTTAAAAAAACAAATAAAATTTAGTATAATATCAACATATTATTATTTTTAAAAAAAGGAATTGTATGAAATTATTTGGAACAGATGGAGTAAGAGGTAAAGCGGGAGAAGTTTTAACTCCATTTTTAGCAATGAAACTTGCTATGAGTATGGGAATGTATTTTAGAAAAAATTCTAAAACAAATAAAATTTTAGTAGGAAAAGATACGAGAAAAAGTGGATATATGATTGAAAATTCAATCGTAGCAGGTTTAACTGCTGTGGGTTATAATGTGATTCAAATAGGACCTATGCCAACACCTGCTGTTGCATTTTTGACGGAAGATATGAGATGTGATGCAGGAATAATGATAAGTGCAAGTCATAATCCTTTTTATGATAATGGAATTAAACTTTTTGATTCAAAAGGAAATAAACTGGATGTAGAAGTTGAAAAGGCTATCGAAAAAATCTATTTTGAAGAAAATTTTGAACTAAAAACTGGTAAAGAAATAGGAAAATCAAAAAGAATCGATGATGTTATTGGAAGATATATTGCTCACATCAAATCATCTTTTCCAAAAGATAAAAATTTAAGTAAATTTAGAATAGTTTTAGATACTGCAAATGGTGCGAGTTATAAAGTTGCACCTATTGTTTTTGATGAATTAGGAGCTGATGTAATAACTTTAGCAGATGAACCAAACGGATATAATATTAACGAAACTTGTGGTGCTATGCATCCAGAAAATTTAGCAAATAAAGTTAGAGAATATAGAGCTGATATTGGATTTGCATTTGATGGAGATGCGGATAGATTAGTTGTTGTAGATGAAAAAGGTGAAATTATTGATGGAGATAAACTTTTAGGAGCATTAGCTTTATATCTTCATAACAAAGGAAAACTTAAAAATGATGCAGTTGCTGTAACGATTATGAGTAATTCTGCATTGGTTGATTTTTTAGCAAAACACGGAATAAAAACTTATAAAAGCAAAGTAGGTGATAAATTTGTTTTAGAAGTTATGAAAGAAAAAGATTTGAATTTTGGTGGAGAACAATCAGGTCATATAATTTTTGGAGATTTTGCTAAAACAGGTGATGGAGTAGTGTCAGCTCTTCAAGCAATGGCTTATTTGATAGAAAGTGGTAAAAAGGCAAGTGAGGCGTTTAATCTTTTTGAATTATATCCGCAAGTACAAACAAATATAAATGTAATAAAGAAAACTCCATTAGAAAAAATAGATGGAGCACAAGAAAAATTAGATGCAGTTGAGAAAGAAGGATATAATCATATTGTAAGATATTCAGGGACTGAAAATAAACTTAGACTTTTAGTTGAAGGTGCTAATAAACAAAAAGCAAAAGAATTATTAGATGATTTAGTTAAATTTTTCAAAAGTAAGCTCGGATGAAAAAAGCTTTAATTATTTTTTTAGTATCAATAGTTGCTATTTTTGTAATTGATCAATATATAAAATTACTTTTTATAAATGGATTTAGATATGATGGCGACCCGATAAGTCTGATTTTGGTTTATAACAAAGGTGTAGCATTTAGTATGTTTGCCTTTTTAAAAGAGTATTTGAAGTATATTCAATTGATTTTAATTTTTGTAATTGGATTTGTTATTTACAAAGAAAAAATTTTAGAAAAACATCCTATAATTAGCGGAATATTAATTGGTGCAGGGATTAGTAATATTTTTGATAGATTTAATCGGGCGGGTGTAGTTGATTATGTTTATTATCATGGACTTTTTAATTTTGCAGTATTTAATTTTGCAGATGTGATGATAGATTTTAGTATTGGTATGTTTATTTTGTATTATTTTTTAGAAAAAAAGAAAAATGAATGGAAATAATTTGAAATATTTTAAAAAATTGTGGTAATATTCGAAAAAAAAGGATAGATTATGAGTGATATTCTAAAAATAGGTAAATATGAATTTACAAGTAGATTAATTGTAGGAAGTGGAAAATATCCAGATTTCCAAACAACAAGAGATGCAACACTTGCTAGTGAAGCTGAAATGATTACAGTTGCAGTTAGAAGAGTAAATATTACAAATCCAAATGAAGAAAATTTGATGGATTATTTCAAAGATACAAATGTAAAAATCTTACCAAACAGTGCAGGTTGTACAACTGCTGAAGAAGCTATTACTACTTTTAGATTAGTAAAAGAAGCGGTTGGAATTGATTTGATTAAACTTGAAGTAATTGGAGATACTGCAAAAACTCTGTATCCAGATGTAATGGAAACTTTAAAAGCATGTGAAGTTTTGGCAAAAGAAGGTTTTACAATTATGGCTTATACAAATGATGATCCAATTATGGCTAAAAGAATGGAAGATGCAGGTGCTGCAGCAGTTATGCCTCTTGCTGCACCAATTGGAAGTGGACTTGGTATTCAAAATAGATATAATGTTTTATTTGTAAAAGAAGCTGTAAAAGTGCCAGTTGTAGTGGATGCTGGAATTGGATGTGCAAGTGACGCGGCAATTGCTATGGAAATTGGAGCAGATGCAGTTCTTACAAATACAGCTATTGCTGGGGCAAAAAATCCTATTTTAATGGCAGAAGCTATGAAAGAAGCTGTTAGAGCTGGTAGAAAAAGTTATTTAGCTGGAAGAATCGCTAAAAAACCTTTCGCAACTGCTTCATCTCCTATCGAAGGACTTATCGAATTTGGAAGAGATTAATTCTCTTTCTTATAAAAGTGTAGCTATGCTATAATGTTCAGGAGAGTGTTTTGCAGCTTTTTTAAGTTTTGCTAAAACATCTCCATATTTATTTTTAAATTTAGATTTAGTCCCATTTACTTCTAATATAGCAGCACTAACAGTTAAGAAATTAAATTTTTTTATATTTCCTTCTCTATCTTTTGATTCAATATGTCCTTTTTTAATATCATCTTTATTATAAAAACTTATTACATCTTTCGAGAATTTTTCTATTATTTTTCGAATGAATTTTAAAGTTTCTTCAATATCTCTATTTTTTAAAGAAATTGATAAGAAAAAATCATCTCCTCCAATATGTCCTATCATAATATTTTTGTTATTATTTGCAAAATTTCTTAAAATATCAGCAAACAAAAGAATAATTCTATCTCCATTTCTAAAACCATAAGTATCATTATATGGTTTAAAATTGTCTAAATCAAAATATATATGTAAATAATTTTCATCTTTATTCATACATTTTTGCATATATTTATTAATTGTACTATTTCCTCCTAATTTTGTAAGAGGATTTTGGTCTCTTGCATCAAAAAGTTGTTTTTTGTGAATAATTTCTAATAGTTTTTGCGCAGATAAAATACCTTTGTATTTTCCAGTTTTTTTAATAATGATAGATGAAAAATTATTTCCATTATTATGACTAAAAATTTGAATAAGCTTTTCTATAGGTTCATTAATATCTGCTACATAACTTTTTGTAATAAATTTGTCCATTTTATCAAAAATTATTTTTTTAGATAATAGTTCGTTTCCATACGGTGAGTAGATATATTCTTTTAATTTTCTATCTTCTAATACACCTAATGGGACATTGTCATCATCCACAACTACTACAAAATTATTCTCTTTTAAAATAGTAAATACTTCACTAAATAGAGATTTATAGTGAATACTTGGATATATTTCAATATTATCAGTAATATCATTATTTTCTTTTTTTATTCTCTTGGAATTTGGCACTAATTCATAATGATCAGGTAATGATTTTAGTTTGATATTTGGTTTTTCTAAGAAATATCCTTGAATCATATCTATTCCTAAATCTTTACAATACAAAAATTCTTCTTTAGTTTCTACCCCTTCCGCTATTAGTAAATATCCTAAAAGATGAGAAATTTCTACTATTTTTTTTAGAAAAATCTGTTTTTTTAGATTTTTATCAATACCTTGGATAAAAAACATATCAATTTTAACATATTCAGGGTCCGTATGATAAAGAAGTTCCATACTAGAAAAACCAGATCCATAATCATCTATTGCTATTTGAAAATCTTGTTTTTCATAATGACGAAAAAGTTTTTTTAAATTTTTTAAAGAATTAATTTGATGTTTTTCAGATATTTCAAAAGTAATAAATGAATCTTCAACATTTAAAGATTTTAAAAATTCTTTAGTTTTTCCAGTTTCAAATTTTTTTGTATTAATAATTCTGTTATCTATATTTAAAAAAAGTTTAAATTTATTAGGATTTTTATATTTTAGAAATTTTTTAATTGTTTTTTTTCTCAGTTCTAATTCAACTTCATATAAAATATTTTCTTCATATGCTTTGTCAAAAAATTCATCAATTGTTTTAAATTCAGTTTTTTCAGTGTTTCGCAAAAGTGATTCAAAACCTATAACTTTTCCAGTATCAAAACTTATAATTGGTTGATAAGCAAAATCTAATTCATCTATAATCTTTTGCCATTTTTTCATTATTTTCATAAAATGAACCTTTTATTTTAGGTTATTTTACTTACTTTAAATAACAATTTGATTACAAATATATCGTTTTATTTTTTATCAATTCTTGGAAGTGTAATACCTTTTTGTTTTAGATATTTTCCACCTTTATCTCCATAACTTGTTTCACAAATTGTATCAGCACCTAAAAATAAAAGTTGTGCTATTCCTTCATTTGCATAAATTTTGGCTGGAAGTGGAGTTGTATTTGAAATTTCAATAGTAATATGACCTTCCCATTCAGGTTCAATTGGAGTAACATTTACAATAATTCCACATCTTGCATAAGTTGATTTACCAACACAAATAGCTAAAACATCTCTTGGCATTTTGAAATATTCTACACTTCTACACAACGCAAAACTATTAGGTGGAATTATACAATCTCCTTTTACTTCTACTACATTTTTTTTATCAAAATTTTTTGGGTCAACAATTGTAGTATTTACATTTGTAAAAATCATAAATTCATCACTTACTCTAATATCATATCCATAAGAGCTAACACCATAACTCACTATTCCTTCTCTTACTTGTTTTTCGTGAAATGGATTTATCATATCAAACTCTTTTGACATAGTTCTTATCCATTTATCTGATTTTATACCCATTATTTTAATCCTTTTATAAAGTTTTTGTAAAATTATATCAATTTATGTTAAAATTATAAAATTAAAATTTATGGTAAATCCAAGGAGAAAATATGACTTTTAAAGAGATTAAAGAATTAATAGAAGTTTTTGATGAAAGTAAATTATCAAAATTAAGTATAAAAGAGGGTGAATTTAAAATAGAACTTGATAAAAATATAACAGCAGCTCCAGTAGTAGCTTCTACACCAGTAGCTCAAACAGTTCAAGCTCCAGTATCTACTCCTGTAGTACCACAAACTTCGATTTCAGCTTCAGCTCAAAATGATGATAATGCTGATTATATTACTTCACCAATGGTAGGAACATTTTATGAAGCTCCATCTCCGACAAGTGATGCTTATGTAAAAGTAGGGGATAAAGTAAAAGCTGGTCAAACTGTATGTATCGTAGAAGCTATGAAAATTATGAATGAAATTCAAGCTGAATTTGATTGTGAAATAGTTGAAAAATTAGTAGAAGATGGTCAAGCAGTTGAATTTGATACTCCATTATTTAAAGTAAAAAGAGTTTAATATGAGTAAAATCAAAAAAATTCTTATTGCAAATAGAGGGGAAATTGCATTAAGAGCTTTGAGAACTATTAAAGAGATTGGTAAAGAAGCTATTTGTGTATATGCAAAAGCTGATAAAGAGGCAAGTTATTTAAAATTTGCTGATGCTTCTATTTGTGTAGGAAAAGATGTTTCAACTACAAGTTATTTAAATATTCCAGCTATTATCTCAGCTGCAGAATTAGCAGATGCTGATGCAATTTTCCCTGGATATGGATTTTTGAGTGAAAATCAAGATTTC
Source organism: Nautiliales bacterium (assembly GCA_030826765.1). Lineage (GTDB taxonomy): Bacteria > Campylobacterota > Campylobacteria > Campylobacterales > JAADDX01 > JAUUDM01. Next base: position 68,487 of record JAUUDM010000029.1, on the reverse strand, counting down.
GTAGAAATTTGTGAAGCTCACAATATTAGATTCATAGGTCCAAGTTTAGATAATATGAAACTAATGGCTGATAAATCGACTGCAAAAGAAGTGATGAAAAAAGCAGGTGTTCCAGTAGTTCCTGGAAATGATGGAGCTTTAAAAGATGCTGATGAAGCAAAAAAAATAGCCAAAGAGATTGGATTTCCAGTAATTCTAAAAGCTGCAAGTGGTGGTGGTGGAAGAGGAATGAGAGTTGTTGAAAGTGAAGATGAAATAGAGAATGCTTATATTGCCGCAAGCACAGAAGCCCAGAGTGCTTTTGGTGATGGAACAATGTATATTGAAAAATATATCAAAAATCCAAGACATATTGAAGTGCAAATTTTAGCAGATAAACACGGGAATGTTATTCACATAGGTGAGAGAGACTGTTCCCTTCAAAGAAGACATCAAAAACTAATAGAAGAATCTCCTGCAATTTTACTTGATGATGAGGTAAGAGCTAGACTTCACGAAAGTGCAGTAAAAGCAGCAAAATATATTGGTTATCAAAGTGCTGGAACATTTGAATTTTTAGTAGATGCAGATAAAAACTTCTATTTTATGGAAATGAATACAAGACTTCAAGTAGAACATACTGTAAGTGAAATGGTAAGTGGACTTGATTTAATTGAGTGGATGATAAGAATTGAAGAAGGTGAAAAACTTCCAAGTCAAGATGAATTTGAACTTAAAGGTCACGCAATTGAGTGTAGAATTACAGCAGAAGACCCTGTTAAATTTTATCCAACTCCAGGTAAAATTACTCATTTAATCACACCAGGTGGAAGAAATGTAAGACTTGATACTCATATTTATTGTGGTTATGAAATGCCAAAATATTATGATAGTTTAATTGCAAAACTAATTGTTTGGGATAAAGATAGAGAAAGAGCTATTGCTAAAATGAAAGAAGCTTTACGAGAATTTAAAATTGAAGGTATTAAATCAACTATTGATTTTCATTCTAAAATGATGGATAATGTTGACTTTATAACTAATAATTTTGATACTAAATATTTAGAAAGATAATTTTTTCTAAAAAACTTCTTTTTTTTCTCCTTTTAGTGGTATAATATAAATATATAAAGCCAAAAAGGAGGAAATTATGCAAATCAATACAAATAATATACTCAATAACTTACAATTGAATCTTGTGCAAATAACAGAGCCTAATAGAGTAAATAATACAGATTCTGCTGATAAAATTTTACACGATTCTATGAGTAGTGATATGAATTCTACAAAAGCTGAGCTGATGAATTATAATGATGCTATCGGATATATGCAAATTGCTGATGGGGTTTTAAATGGTATTTCTAAGCAAACAGATGTTTTAAATAAACTTGATGTTGCTACTCATAATGATGCTTTAAACGATGATCAAAAAGGTATGTTAAGAGAGCAAATGCAACAAATTAAAAAAAGTATTTCTGAAACTATATCAAATACTACTTATAATGGACTTAATGTATTTAATAATTCTTTTAGATTGGGTGATGAAGATGTGAGTTTAGAAATAAAAAGTGATAGTTTAGATATAAATGATTCGAAGTCTATAGCTGATTTTCAAAAATTTATACATAATACAAGAAGTGATATTGCATCATTTACAATAGGTGCAACTGAAAAGGCAAATGAATTAACTTCTAAATTTGTAAATGAAGCTAGTTCAAAAGCTCAGTTTGAACCAGATATGGCAAATAATATAAATAATATTAAAAAAGATAATTTACAATTAAATGCATCTACTTTTGCAGCTGTTCATAATACAGAGTTATTAGCACAGCAGATGAAAAATTTGTTAGGATAAAAGATAATCAGTTTAAAAACTGAATATCTGCTTTTGCTTTTAGTTTAGATATTAAATCTTGAATAGCTTTTTGATTTTGCTTATTTGAAAGTTTTTCATAAATAATAGAAGCTGCTGCATTAAAAGGTAGTGTTATATTTCCTTCTTTTTTTGTTACATAAAATAGTGAAAACTTATTTGGAGCAATAGGAGCAATTTTAGAGAAAGAGTTTGTTTTAACTTTACTTAAAAACAGCATAAGTTTTGGATTTGTTTGATTGTAATCAAAGCTCATATCTTTCATTTCTACATTTGATGAATTTAAAAGTGGATTTTCTTTTACTTGTTTTAGAATATTTGGATTATTTGATGAATAAACTGTTGCATCTATTTTTTGTGCTACTATAAATTCATTTTTATGAGAATCATAATAGTTTTGAATATCATCTCTTGTAACTCTTTTATTATAGTAACTTATAAGTTTATTTATTTCTAATTGTTTTTTTATTTGCTCTTTTAAACTATCAAGTTCCCCTTTTTTAATTAACATAGTTTTAAAATCAAACAGACTCATATGATTTCTTTTAGCTATTTCTTCCATTTTGTTTTCTACGTCAAAGTCATCTACATAGATACCTTTTTCTTTGATTGCTGATTTTATAAGGGCTTTATTTATAAGTGTTTCAATAGCAATATTTTTATCTTTTGTCTGTTTAGTCATTTTCTCTATATCATATGTTGTGATTGGAATATCATTTACAACTATTGCAATTTTATCAATAACTTTTGCCTGTAATGAGAAAAAGAGTAATAAAAGTGTCAAAACTATTTTCATTTTTATCCTTTGAATTTTTTATAGTATAATATCAAAAAAGTTTGATTTTATAAAGGATAACAATGACAATTACAAGATTTGCACCATCTCCAACAGGATATTTACATATTGGAGGGCTTCGAACAGCACTTTTCAACTATTTATGGGCAAGAAAAAACGGTGGAAAATTTAGACTTAGAATAGAAGATACAGATTTAGCAAGAAATAAAGAAGAAGCTACACAAGCAATTTTAGAAGCTTTTAAATGGGTTGGAATGAATTGGGATGATGAGGTTGTATATCAATCTGAAAGATTTGATGTTTACAAAGAATATGTGAATATTTTACTTGAAAAAGATTTGGCATATAAATGTTATTTAACTCCAGAAGAGTTAAAAGAGTATAGAGAAGCTGTTCAATCAGGTAAAGAGGCTCCATTTGACATCAGAAAATATAGAGATTTCAAAGGTGAACTTGACAAAGATTATGTAATTAGATTTAAAGCACCATTATGTGGAAGTGTAACACTTGATGACGGTGTAAAAGGAAAAGTTACTGTTGATATAAAACCAAGTGATGATTTTGTTATTGCAAGAAGTAATGGAGTTCCTACTTATAACTTTGTTGTAGTTATTGATGACCATGAAATGAAAATGACAGAGATTATTAGAGGTGATGACCACTTAAACAATACTTTCAAGCAAATCTTGATTTATGAAGCATTTGGTTGGGATGTTCCTAAATTTTATCACGTGCCTATGATAAATAATGAAAAAGGCAAAAAATTGTCTAAAAGAGATGGTGCTGTGGATGTAATGGATTATAAAAGAGAAGGATTTTTACCTGAAGCACTGCTTAATTTCTTAGTTAGACTTGGATGGAGTTATGGAGATCAAGAGATTTTTAGTATGGATGAAATGATAAAATTATTCGATCCAAAAGATATAAATAAATCAGCAAGTAGCTATAATTTAGAGAAACTTTTATGGTTAAATCAACATTACATCAAAAACAAACCAAACAAAGAAGTTGCAAGACTTTTAAAAGAAGATTTTGATGTTGATGTTGAAAATCACGATAAATTGGAAATTTTATTAGATGATGTAAAAGATAGAGCTAAAACTCTAAAAGAGATGGCTGAAATTATTCAAAATATTATGACTGTGCCAAGTGAATATAATCCAAAAGCCGTGAAAAAATTTATAAAAGATGGCGTTAAAGAAAATTTAGCTAAATTTGTAGAATTTATAAAAGATAGAGAATTACATTTACCAATAGAATGGCATGATATTTTGATGGAAGAGTTTATTCCACAAAATAACCTTAAGCCAAAAGATATTATGCCACCACTTAGAATCTGTATGAATGGTGATACTAAAGGAATAGATTTATCTAATTTACTTGCAATTCTTGGAAAAGATGAAGTTATTAAAAGAGTTGAGAAATTTTTAAGTGAATAATAAATAAAAGTTTTTAGGGGTTATATAAACCCTAAAACTGTTTATAATTTTTTGTTTAAATAATAAATAAGAAGTAAGAAAAATTTATTAAATAAAAGGAAGTTGAATAGATAATTGATTAAACAGCGTCTGTTCCTCTTTCTCCTGTTCTGATTCTTACAATATCTTCAATAGGTGAAACGAAAATTTTACCATCACCAATTTTTCCAGTTCTTGCACCTTTTATAATTGCATCAATTGCTTTTTCTACAAATTCTTCGTTTACAACGATTTCTATTTTAATTTTTGGTAGATATTCTACTACATATTCATTACCTCTATAAAGTTCGCTATGACCTTGTTGTCTTCCGTGACCTTTTACTTCACTAACTGTAATTCTTGAAATATCTGCTTCCATTAGAGCTTCTTTTACATCATCAAGTTTAAAAGGTTTGATAATAGCTTCTATTTTTTTCATAAATATCCTTTTTTATTGTAATTTTATCATAATTTTTAGTTTATCAAAATTTTTAACTGCTTAAAATTTAAGCAATTTTATATATGTAAAAATTTTATTATTATATTATAATAGAAAAAATTTTTGTTTAAGGAGAATTTATGGATATAGCATATATTTTAAATACATTTTTTACACTTTTTGCATTTGTATTAATTATTTTAATGGTGCCAGGTTTTGCAATGCTTGAAGCAGGGCTTGTAAGGACAAAAAATGTAACTGCAGTTTTGACTACAAATACAATGATTTATTTAGTGGCAAGTATGATGTTTTTATTGGTTGGTTATCATATAGCTTTTGGTGCTTTTGGGAGTGAAAGTATGTCTGCTTGGGCACTGTTTTTATTTCAAATGGCATTCGTTGGTAAAACAGTAAATATTATGAGTGGAGGTGTTAGTGAAAGAACGAGAATTATTCCACTTATATTTTTTACAGTAGCTATGGCTGGAGTTATTTATCCAATAGCAGTAAATTTAACTTGGGGAAGTAATTTTTTAAGTGGTACAATGTTTGATATTTCAAATTTAAAAGATTTAGCAGGTTCAACTGTTATTCACTCAACTGGTGGTTGGGCGCTTTTGGCAGCTATTTTAGTTATTGGACCAAGAAAAGGAAGATATAAAAATGGAAAAGTTAGAGTTATTCCTGCAAGTAATATTCCTTTAGTTGTTTTAGGTGGCTTTTTACTTTGGATTGGATGGTTTGGATTTAATGGTGGAAGTGTAGGAAGTATTGCCACAAAAAAAGATGTAGAAGTTGTTGCTTTGACTATTATGAATACAAATACTGCTGGACTTGCAGGTGGACTTATTGTGATGATTTTAAGTTATATATATTATAAAAAATTTGATATTACAATGATTTTAAATGGTGCTTTAGGTGGACTTGTAGCGATTACTGCAGGGGCAGATGTGATGAATATTTATGCACCTATTATTGTAGGATTAATTGGTGGGGCTTTAGTTTTTTATGCAGTTCCATTTTTTGATAAATTAAAAATTGATGACCCTGTAGGGGCACTTAGTGTTCATTTAATAAATGGTATTTGGGGGACATTAGCAGTAGCTATTTTTGGTACTGCTTCATTTATGACTCAATTAAAAGGAATTGTGGTTATAGGAATTTTAGCATTTTCTTTAAGTTATATAACTATTTTTATTATCAATAAAATTTCTCCATTTAGAGCAGATGAAGAAGAGGAAATTGAAGGTCTTGATTCAGTTGAATGTGGTATAGAAGCATATCCAGAGTTTAGAAAATCTTTCTAAACTCTTTAAAATCTCTTTAAAATAAAGATTTTAATTTATTTAATCCATTTCCCATAATTTTCTTTTCTAACTCTTTTTTCCTATATTTTTCTAATTTATTTTTGAAGGAATCTAAAGTTTTATTATAGTTATTTAGATCCATATTTGCTAAATCTAAATCTTTTAGATTGATATCTTTTAACTCATTTTGTAATTTTTTATTTAATAAAGAATTTAATTTTGCTTTTTGTTTATTTATTTCTTTATTAATTCTTGTTTTTAGATAATTTGCTAAAATCTTATCTAAATTTGATTTTAGTTTTATAATTGGTTTTTGTAAAGTTCCACTGATTGTTCCATTTAATGTAACTTTTTTAACAATAGGCATTATTTTTATTCCAGTTTTTAAATTTAGAACAGTAGAATTAATAGTAGCTATTTTATAATAATCTAAATTTGCTTGTAAGTTTGTAAAATATGGACTTACTCCTGTTATTTTAGCTGTTGTATGTCTGTTTAGTAGAGTTTGATTATTTGTAATGTTTTTAGCAATTAATTGCCATTTAGAATCACTTGTTTTAAACGATATATCAGTATGTTCAATTACAAATGAAGGATATTTGATTTTATCTGTAAATTTAACATTCATACCTTTTCCTCTTATATATTTTGTTTCTTTTGTTTTTTCTTTTTGAGGTAAGTAAGGTTTTATTTTTGTATAAATTTCATCAGCTGTTTTTAAATATTTTGCAAGTTTTGGAGTTAAAATTGATTCAGTAAATTCTGTATATTTTCCATTTTTTAACATATCATATTTGCTTGATAAATTTTGATAATCTTCTTTTGAAGCAATTTTTATGGCTTTTAAATCTTGAGATAACTCTTTTTTATATTTTTGAACATTTGTTTTTATAGAATTTATCTCTTTTTTAATTTTATCTATTTTTGCTAAGATATTTTGAACATCTTGAGGAGTTTTTATTTTGTTTGCAAGAGTTTTAATTTCTTCAATTTCAGTTTTTAAATTAGCAACTTTATTATCATTTTTTAGATTTTTAATCTTATCAATTAATTGTTTTGATTTTTGATAATCTTTTTTTAATTTTTTAATAGCTATTGTAGTTTTTAGCTGTTGTTTAGCAAGTATTTTATCGGCTTTTGGAACTTTAATAGAAGGAAGTGTAAAATTATGTGATTTATTAGAGTTATCTTTTTCAGTAGTGTTAGAATTAGAATTGATTAGAGAAACTAATGTTTTATCTGTATGAATATTTTTAATTATTAAGTTTTGAATATCAAATTTTTTCCATACTAAATAGTCCAAATTTAGATTTAGATATATTTTATCAGTTTTGATGTCTCCTACTTTTATATCTGTAATATTTAAAGAAGCTTTTGAGATTGAAGTATTTAAATTTTCTATCATTACTGGTTTTTTAAGTACTTTTGAAAGTGAATATTGAAGTGAATTTTTTAAAAGTGGATCTAAAAATGTAATTATTAAAAAGGCTATACCACCAAAAATTACTGCAAATCCTATAAGTCCAGAAATTCTAAATATTCCTTGTTTTTTTATTTCTTCTGGTACAATCCAACTTGTTAATTTACTTTTTTTCAAAATAGGGAATATTTTTTCTCTATATTTATTACTTAGTTTGTTTAAGATTATATAAAAAATTGGTGCTAAAACAATTCCCCATACGAAACTTCCTAAAATGATAGAGTTGTTAAATCCACTCCATCTTAAAAATGGAGTATTGTATAAAGAAGTCCAAAAAGAATTTAAAGTTGGATTTTGTAATAAATAAAGTCCAGTATAATGAAATATTGGGTCTAAAAAATATCCAACTATTGCAAAAACTGTACTACTTGCAAAATATAGACCTATGGGGATTCTAAAACTAAAAACAACTAATAATATTATTATATTTATTATATTGAAAGATGGTAAAAAACCACTAATAACTCCTGACGCTAATGCTAGACTTAGTGCTTTTGAAGATTCTGCACTATTTAGGCTTTTTAAGAATTTTATAAGAAAATGAATTTTAATATCCTTTTTTATCATAATTATATCATTTTATTGTGGTATAATTGCAGAAAAATATTACTAAAGGAATTTAATGCAAAAAATTAAAAATATTGCAGTTATCGCTCACGTTGACCACGGTAAAACTACATTAGTTGATGGTCTATTACAACAATCAGGAACATTTAGAGAAAATCAACAAGTTGATGAAAGAGCTATGGATAATAATGATATTGAAAAAGAAAGAGGAATTACTATTCTTTCAAAAAATACAGCTATTAACTATGGAGATTACAAAATTAACATTATTGATACACCAGGGCATGCCGATTTTGGTGGAGAAGTTGAGAGGGTTCTTAAAATGGTTGATTCTGTTTTATTACTTGTAGATGCTCAAGAAGGTGTAATGCCACAAACTAAATTCGTTGTGAAAAAAGCCTTAGAACTTGGACATAGACCAATCGTAGTTGTAAATAAAATTGATAAACCTGGAGCTGAACCAGATAGAGTTGTTGATGAGGTATTTGACCTTTTTGCTGCAATGGATGCAAATGATGAACAACTTGAATTTCCTGTAGTTTATGCTGCTGCAAGAGATGGTTATGCAAAACTTAATCTTGAAGATGAAAACAAAGATTTAACTCCACTTTTTGAAACTATTATTAACGAAGTACCAGCTCCAAAAGGAAGTGCTGATAATCCAGCACAACTTCAAGTATTTACACTTGATTCTGATCCATTCATTGGAAAAATTGGTATTTCAAGAGTATTTAATGGAAAAATTAAAAGAGGTGATAATTTAGCACTTGTAAAAGCTGATGGAGAAATAACAAACGGAAGAGTTACAAAACTTATCGGTTTTAAAGGTTTAGATAGAATCGAAATTGACGAAGCTGAAGCTGGAGATATCGTAGCGGTTGCAGGATTTGCAACAATTGATATTGGAGATACTCTATGTGATCCAAATCACATCGAAGCACTTGATCCACTTCATATTGAAGAACCTACTTTAAGTGTTATGATGAGTGTAAATGATTCACCACTTGCTGGGACTGAAGGTAAACACGTAACTGGTAATAAAATTAGAGAAAGACTTCTTAAAGAAGTTGAAACTAATATTGCTATGAAAGTAGAAGATGCTGGTGAAGGTAAATTTAGAGTTTCAGGAAGAGGGGAACTTCAAATTACAATCTTGGCTGAAAATATGAGAAGAGAAGGATTTGAATTTAGTCTTTCAAGACCGGAAGTTATTGTAAAAGAAGAAAATGGAGTTCATTTAGAACCATTTGAATATGTTGTAGTTGATGTTCCAGATGAATATAGTGGTGCTGTTATTGAAAAACTTGGTAAAAGAAAAGCTGAAATGAAATCAATGTCTCCTATGGCTGATGGATATACAAGAATTGAATTTGAAATCCCAGCAAGAGGACTTATTGGATATAGAGGTGAATTTTTAACTGATACAAAAGGTGAAGGAATTATTAACTCATCTTTCTTAGAATATAGACCATTTAATGGAACTCATCATACAAGAGTTCAAGGTGCTTTAATCTCTATGGAAGATGGAGTTGCAGCTGGATATGCAATTTTCAACCTTCAAGATAGAGGAAGAATGTTTATTAAACCACAAGATAAAGTTTATGTTGGTATGATTATTGGAGAACACGCAAGACCAAATGATTTAGATGTAAATCCAATCAAAGGAAAAGCTCAATCAAATGTTAGAAGTAGTGGTGCTGATGAAGCTATCAAACTTGTACCACCGGTTGATATGAATCTTGAAAAAGCACTTGAATGGATTGAAGATGATGAATTACTTGAAATTACTCCGTTAAATATTAGAATTAGAAAGAAAATTCTTAATCCTACTGAGAGAAAAAGAAAATCTAAAAAATAATTTTTCTTTTTTCTTTTTTTATATAAATTTTGCTACTATTAAAAAATAGGGAATAAATAGAATACTTGTAAGAATTACAAGCCAAGCTACTTCTTCAGGCTCAGTATCAAAAAGAGCTGCTAAATTTACATTACTAACTGCAATTGGAACCATAACTTCTAATAAAATAACTTTGATTAAAAGAGAATTTAATCCTAAAAGTTGTAAAAACAGATATCCAATTACTGGTAAAATAATAAATTTTTCAAAAACTATAGCAAGCGATAATTTTTTATCAATTTTATGAATTTTAATGTTTGCAGTGTAGATTCCAAAAATTATAAGTTGAATTACCATTGAGCTAAAAGCACCCATTTGCAATATTTTCATAATATCAGTATTAAACATAATATGATTTGTATTTAAAATAACTGCAATAATTCCTACCCAAATAATTGGGATTTTAAAGATTTTTTTTGCATTTTCAATATTAAATTTTCCTGCATAGAAAAATATAGCAAATGAATATATAAAAAGAACATTACTTATATTTATAATTGTTGCCCAAAAAGCTCCTTCACTGCCCCAAAGAGCAAGACTTAAAGGTATCCCTAAATTTCCAGTATTTCCTACAAGTGAAGTAATTGTTACTATGTTTTGATTTTTACCTTTAAAAAAGAGTTTAGCTAAAGTAAATGTAAAAATAAATGAAATAAAAATAACGGCTAAATAACTAAGGGGGGCATTTGCAGTAGATAAATTAATTGGTTTTAGCATAAGTCCCCAGAGGGTTAAAAATGGCTGTAAAAAATATACAGACATTATCACAAAACTTTTTTCGTGAATCTCAGGGAATTTCTTTTTTGCTATAAAACCTATTACGATGAACAGGTAAATTCCAATAACAGTTATCATAAAAAGTTGATAATTTCTTTTTCGATTTCTTCTTTTGAAACAACTGTTTTTTGAGTTATCTCTTTTTCAAATAATTCTTTTACCATATTTGGAATAGAAACATTATATTTTTGTGAAATTACTTCAAGTGCTTCTTTATCGTGAACTTGTTTATCTTCGATTAACGCTCTGTATAAACTTGGAGCAAATTTAGTCCATTCTGCAGTTGAATAAGCAACTTGTTTATTTTGTGAATTTAGAGTTTTGTATGCTTTGATGGCAGTTGCTGTGTGAGTATCCATAATATACCCTTTTTTAGCATACTCTTTGATATATTCAAATCCTTCTTCGTCTGAACAACTTGTAGCGATAAAGTCTTCTTTTATTTTTGCTACTTCATCATCAGTTAAAGAATATTTTCCATTTTTTTCTAAACTTTCCATAAGTTCCGCAGTTCTAACTGCTCCAAATTTATCAAATAAAACTCTTTCAACATTTGAAGATTTTAAAATATCCATTGCAGGTGAAGCAGTTTTTATTAGATGTTTTGTAGTTAAATCATAAACTCCACTGTTTACCCATTCAGTTAAAACATTATTTATATTTGAAGCAATTACTATTTTATCGATTGGAAGCCCCATTTTTTTAGCATAATATCCACCAAGAGCATTTCCAAAATTTCCACTTGGCACAATAATATCAATTTTTTCTCCAAATTTTATTTCATTGTTTTGCAATAATTTTGCATATCCCCAAATGTGATAGATTGTTTGGAAAATAATTCTCCCAAAATTTACTGAATTTGCTGCTGAAAGTTTGATATCTTTTTCTTTAAGAGTGTTTTTAAAAGTCTCACTATTTAAAAGTTTTTTTAAAGTATTTTGAGTATCATCAAAATTTCCTTTAACGCCGATAACTTTTTCATTTTTTGCATCAATTGTTACCATTTGAAGTCTTTGAACATCACTTGTTCCGTTTTCTGGATACATACAAGCAACTTTTATATTTTCTTTATCTCTAAATGTTTCAAGTGTAGCTGGACCTGTATCTCCACTTGTAGCTGCTAAAATAAGGTAATTTTCATTCTTTTCTTTTGCTAAATCACTTAAAACTGAACCAAATGGTTGAAGAGCCATATCTTTAAAAGCTCTTGTTGGTCCGTGCCAAAGTTCAGCTATAAAAAGGTCATCTTCTATTTTTTCTACTGGCACTACATCTTTGGTATCAAATTTATCATATAATTTAAGTGCTTTATCTAAACTTTCATCACTTATATCAATTTCAAATTTTTTAAGTACAGCTTTAGCTAAACTTTTATAATCTGTATATTTTGTAATAAATTCTTCATCAATTGAAGGTAAGCTCTCAGGCGAATATAATCCACCTTTTGGTGCTGCCGGGTTTAAAATCGCTTGGCTAAAACTCTTTTTTTCTTCAGTTCCTCTTGTTCCTATAAATTTCATTATTATCCTTTTAAAGGGTTGATTTTTGTTAAAATTATAACATATTTTGCTATAATAAAATAAAAAAGGATTAAAATGAAGCTAGCAGTACCAGTATTTGATGAAGGATTAGAAATTTTTGAAAGAACAGGACAAGCTCCGTTTTTTACTATATTTGAAGATGATAAGTTTTTAGAATTAAGAGAAAATCCAAAACATTCACATTCTCACGATGAACACGACGAGCATCATAATCATTCAACCGTAGAACACACAAATGAGCATAAACATCAAGTAGAAAAAGCAATTCCTGATGTTGATAAAGTTTTAGTTAGAAGAGTTGGACCTAATATGCAAGAAGCATTAAAAGAAGCTAATATTGAAATAGTGAAAATTAGAAAAAAACACGGAGATAAAGCTGATGAAGTTGTGAATTTATATCTAAAAGGGGACTTATGATGAAAGCACCAAAATTTTGCCTGCCAAATCAGGATGAAACAGAGATTTGTCTTAGAGATTTAAGTGGAAAATGGGTAGTATTATATTTTTATCCAAAAGATAATACACCAGGATGTACGACTGAAGCGTGTGATTTTACAAATGAGCTTGAAGAGTTTGAAGAACTTGATGCAGTGATTTTGGGAGTTAGTCCTGATAGTCCTAAAAAACATAGAAATTTCATTGAAAAAAAAGATTTAAAAATTACTCTTTTAAGTGATGAAGATAAAAGTGTTTTAAAAGCATATGGAGCTTGGGGACTGAAAAAAAATTATGGAAGAGAATATGAAGGTGTAATTAGAAGTACTTTTATAATTAATCCAGAAGGTGAAATAGCACATGAGTGGAGAAATGTAAGAGTAAAAGGGCATGTAGAAAAAGTAAAAGAGAAGTTAAAAGAACTACAAAGTGCAAATAATTCGTAAGAATGTCAAAAATCTCACACTTAGAATAACTTCTGAGTGTGAAGTTGTAGTTACTGTACCATTTAAAATGAAAGATGATTTTATTTTAGAGTTTGTAAAAAAACAGCAAAAGTGGATAGATAAAAGGTTATCTAAATGTAAAAAAGTGCCAGAAAATAAGTTTTTATATTTAGGTAAACTTTATAATAAAAATGAATTAAAAGAAGATTTATATCAGTTTTATTATAAAAAAGCTGAAATTTTGTTTAGAGAATTAATTGATAAATATATAGTTTATATAAATAAACCTGTTACAAAAATTAGAATAAAAAAAATGAAAACAAGATGGGGAAGTTGTAACTATAAAAAGGGGTATATTAATTTAAATATAGAACTTATGAAAAAAGATATAAAATTCATAGAATATGTAGTATTACACGAATTAACGCATCTTATTCATCCAAATCATTCAAAAGAGTTTTATAATTTTATAGAAAATATAATGCCAAATTTTAGGGAGTATTTATAGTGGGTTTTGTAAAAGAGAAATTTAAAATAGAAAATGAAAAACTGCTTAATTTTTTAACTAAAACTTTTGATTTAAATGAAAGAGAAGCCAAAAAAATGGTGAATAGAGGTCGGGTAGGGCTTAATGGTGAAAGACTTAAATATTATAATCAAAATTATAGTGGAGTTTTGGATATTATCTATTTTAAACCTGAACCACTTGGAATTAAGCCAATTTTTGAAATAGAACAGTTTGCTATTTTTGATAAACCAAGTGGAGTTGCTATTCATCCTAAAGGATTTACTCATTCTCAAACTTTGCTTGATGATGTTAGATTTTTGTATGGAAAAGATGCAAATTTAGCTCATAGATTGGATAAAGAAACAAGTGGATTAGTGATTGCTTCTAAAAATAAGTGGAGTGAAAAGATTATCAAAAAAATGTTTGAAGATAAAGAGATTCAAAAATATTATTTAGCGTTAGTAGAAGGTAAAATTACTCATCAACTTACAATCAATAAACCAATTATTGCTAATAAAAATTTAGATATTAAGATGAAAGTTTTAATTGATAAAGAAGGTAAAAATTCAAAGACTATAATCACTCCAATTAAAACTATAGGAGATAATACACTTGTTGTAGCAAAACCTCTTACAGGAAGACAACATCAAATAAGAGTTCATCTTTATTCGATTGGTCATAGAATTGTTGGAGACCCCCTTTATGGAGTAGAAAGTGAAATAGCGGACAAATATCTAAAAGGGGAATTAAATCCAGAAGAAAGAATTAAATTCACTGGAGCAAGCCGTTTGATGCTTCATGCTCATAGAATTAATTTTAGTTATAATAATAGAATTTATGATATTTATTCTCACCAAACTTTCAATTCATTATAAAGTGAATCTCTCTCAACAGGGATAAATCCACTATCTTTTATAAGGTGAATAAATTCATCTAATTTCATTCCATTTGCACTTTTTGCTCCGGCGGCTGAGTTGATTGATTCTTTTTGAATAGTTCCATCTAAATCATCAGCCCCATATTCTTGAGCTATTAAAGCTAGATTTATAGTAGAAGTTACCCAATATGCTTTTAGATGAAGAATGTTATCTAAAACAATTCTTGCTATTGCATAAGTTTTTAAAATTTCATTTCCAGTTGGAAAATTTTCAACTTTTAAATAGTTATTTTCTCTTTGATAAACTAAAGGAATAAAAGTATTAAATCCACCTGTTTTATCTTGAAGATTTCTAAGCCTCATCATATGGTCAATTCTATCTTTTCTGCTTTCAATATGACCAAAAAGCATAGTTGCATTACTTTTTTTATCTCTTTTGTGCCAAATTTCGTGAATTTTTAGCCAATTTTCACTACTTACTTTTCCTTTACAAATAATATCTCTTATTTTTTCATCAAAGATTTCAGCACCACCACCAGGCATAGAATCAACTCCGTTTTCTATCATTTTATCGATTACTTCTTCATAGCTTAGATTATAAGTTTCACTTAAAAAATTAATCTCAGCAGCTGTTAAGGCTTTTATGTGAATATCTGGAAGGGCTTTTCTAATCTCTTTAAACATTCCAAGATACCATTCAAGTCCTGCGTCTGGATTGTGAGCTGAAACTATATGAATCTCTTTTGCACCTTTTTCGTGGGCTTTTATAGCAGTATCTACAATTTCATCGATATTCATTGTGTAAGGATTTGGATTTTTTCTATTTGCACTAAAGGCACAAAATTTACAAACATCTTTACAAATATTTGTAGGATTTATATGTCTATTTATATTAAAATAAGTTTTTTTACCAAATTTATCTTCACGAATATTGTTTGCTAATTCTCCAAGTGTTGCTAAATCTAAATCATATAATTTTAAAGCTTCATCAAAATTAATTCTATCTTTATTTTCTATTTTTGATATAATAGTTTGCAAATATAATCCTTTTTTTTAATGGATTATAGCAAAAAAGGGCAAAAATGTTAGAAGAAATTATATATTCAAATAAAAATGAATTTGAAATTATAAAAGAGTTAAGAAATGAAATTAAAAAATATAGAGACAATATTGATTTAGAAGCTAGTGGTAAACAGTTTTTTATAAAATATACAAAAAAGATGGATGAATTTATAACTATTGTTTTTAAATTTGTATTACAAAAAAAATTTGGATTTTATAGACCAAATATAAACTCTTTGCCAATAGTTTTGACAGCCCTTGGAAGTTTTGGGCGAGAGCAGTTGTCTTTATATTCTGATATTGATATTATGATAGTTTATAAAGAGATAAAGGGTTATAATTTAACTCCGATTATTGAAACTTTTGTAACAATGCTTTGGGATTTGGGATTGGAAATAGGACATAGGGTTCATAAAATAGATGAACTTTTAGAAGTTAGTAAAACAGATATAATGATAAAAACTGCTATTTTAGAAAGTAGATATATTTTTGGAAGTCGTTATTTGTGGGTTGAGGTAGAAAATGAGCTGAAAAAAATCAGATTTGATAATCAAAAAGAATTTGTAATTGCAAGATATAAAAAAATACAAGAATATCATAAAAAATATCCTCTTTCAATGGAGCCAGATATTAAACATGGTTTTGGTGGAATGAGAGATGCAAATACTCTTTATTGGATAGCGAATGTTATTTATGGAGTAAAAAACAACTCCGAATTAGTAGGGATTCTATCTTCAGAAGAAGAGTATAAAGAGTATAGAAATGCTTTAGAGTTTATTTTTAGAGTTCGAACACATTTACACATTATCACAAAATCTCATAAAGATGTAGTTTTACTTGATTATCAAAGAGATATAGCTTTAAAACTTGGATATAAAGATTCTATAAGATTAAAGGCAGAAAGGATTTTTGTAAGAGATTTATTAAAATCATTATGGACAATAAATAGATTTACTTCGATAAATATAAAGAAAATATTAAAACCATTTTTATTTGATTGTAAAACCATTAGTAAAATAAATAGAATTGCTAAATGGTATTATATTTGTGATGATAAAATTTATATAAATTGGCATAATAGTGATTCTATGAGAGAAAGTTTTAAAGTGTTTTTGGAAAATGATTTTAAAACTTATGATGTAAGTTTGGTAAATCTTTTTTATCATCAAAAAGTAAATATTACAAATAAACAATTAAAAAAACTATTTAAAAAAGAAAATCTTTATCCAGTTATTAAAGCGCTTTATAAAGCAGATAAACTTTCAAGCATAATTCCTGCCTTTAAACAAGTAGAAAATTTAGCTCAATTTGATGGATATCATCAATATCCTGTAGATATTCATTCTATTAAAACTTTATATAATTTAGAAAATATTAAATATGAGAATATAAAAGAGTTGTTTGATAGTTTAAATGAAAAAAATAGACAAGTTTTAAAAATTGTAGCACTTTTTCACGATTTAGGAAAAGGAAGAAAAGAAGACCATCATTTAGTTGGAGCAAAATTAGTAGCAGAATTTATGCAAAATTTAAAATTCAAAAATGAAGAGATAGAAATAGCAAAAAAACTTATAAAATATCATACAACTATGTCAAATATTTCTCAAAGAGAGGATATTGATAATGATAGGGTTTTATTAAATTTTGCAAATATAGTTCAAACAAAAGAGTTTTTGAAAATGCTCTATATTTTAACTTATGCAGATATGGATGCAGTAGGTAATATTTTTAATGATTTTAAAGCTAATCTTTTAAAAACTTTTTATAATAATACTCTTGAAGTATTAGAAAATAGAGAACTTATTTTAGCTTCAAATAAGAGACAACGAAAAGAAAAGCAACTTTTAAAAAATGATGAGTTTTTAATATTACCAAAATTATGGCAAAAAAAAGTATTAAATTCACCTTCAATTCAAATGTTTTTAAGAAATAGTGTACAAGAAATAGTAAAGATTGCTAAAAGAATGTTAGAGTGTGAAAAATATAATTATTCAATTTATACAAAAGAGCATTTAAGTATAGAAATAATAAAAAAGGATATTAATCTTAATTTAGGTTATTTACTTGCAAAGCTTTCACATTTATCATTAGGACACATTGCTATTTATAAAATTGATAATGTAAAATATTTTAAAATAGAGTATGAAGAAAATATAGATGAAGATGACAAATTTTTAATTTATGAAATTATTGAAGATAGTTTCAAAATAGATAAAGATATAAAATTTAGTAAACCTATGCTAAAAAAAGAGGAATTTATTACAGATTGTAATCATTCTAAAAATTATATAGCTTTAAAACTAAAAACTAAAAATAAAAATGGTATAATAGCATTTATAATGAAAATTTTAGATAAATACAAAATAGATGTAGAAGATGTCAAAATTTCTATACAAAAAAACATTGTAAGAGATATTTTTATTATTAATAAAACATCAAGATTTTGTGAAAAAATCAATACAATTTTAGGAGAATTTGAATGAAAAAGAAAATATTATTATTTATATTTTTAGTTATTACTGTAGGTGGAATTATATTTACCGCTTTTACTGCGTATAGATTTTCAACTATTACAGAACTTGCTATTAAACATTCAGCTGATACAGTTAGAGATATTTATTTGTATTCAAAAGATAAAAATGAAGCACTTGATCTTATTAAAAATATGCCAAATATTAAAGATATAAGAATATCAGATAAAAATTTATGCAAAGAAAAAAAGAAAAATGTTATATGTGAAAATTTGAATAATAAAGAAGTATTGCAAATAGAATTTAAATCTTTGGCTGAATTTGAAAATGAAAAATATCAGGTTATTTTAGAAACAGTTATTATAAATATTTTATTTATTTTATTTTCAAATTTACTTTTAAACTGGCTAATAACTCCTTATTTAAATATTTTTGAAGAATTTGGGCAAAGTTTGAAAAAAGCTAAACATGGAGATTTTTCTAAAAAAATAAGTACAAAACTTAATAATCAAGTAAAATATATAATTGAAAGTTATAATCAATTTATTTCTCAAATAGATAAAAATTTTAAATTAATAGAAGATAATTTAAAAGTTTTAATTCCTAATGCTTCAGTAAGTGGTGATAGAATAGTAGATGTTGAAAAAAATATGCAAGTTTTAGGAGATATAAATAGATTCAAAAAAATTATTGAAGAAGATTCAAATACAGCTGAAATTTATAATAGAATTATTGATATTTTAGAAAATAAATTTAAATTAGAAAATTTTAAAATATATGCAGTTTTAAATGAAAAACAAAAAATTGAAACTATTTATCAAAAAGGTGAAAATTGTTGTGAGATTCATTTACCTAAAATGTGTAGAGCATATAGAACAGCTTCAGAAGTTAATTCTTTTAAATTTCCACATATTTGTCAAGAAAATTTTTGTGAAGGATGTAATTATATTTGTATTCCATTTAGTACTGGTGGGACATTTACAGGTATTGTAAATATAAATTTTTCAAAAGAAGAGTGGAAAACTCATAAAAATGAAATAGCATATGTTGAAAGCTATTTAAATGAAGCAGCTTCGATAGTAGAAGCAAAATATACTCTTAATTTAATGAAAGAAAATTCATTAACCGATCAAATGACAGGACTTTATAATAGAAGATATTTAGAAGAAATACTTGATAAAATAGCAGCTTCTACAATTAGAGAAAAATCATTACTTGGTATTTTGATGGTTGATGTTGATTATTTCAAAAAAGTAAATGATACTTATGGACATGATGCAGGTGATGCTGTGTTAAAAGAGTTAGCAAAAACTATGGTAAATAGTGTAAGAGAAAGTGATTTTGTAGTTAGATTTGGTGGGGAAGAATTTATAATTATTTTACAAAATATAAAAGATGAAGAAGGAATTGTAAAAGTAGCTGAAAAAATAAGGGAAACTTTTGCAAATACTCAAATTACAGTAAATGGTAAAACTTTAACAAAAACAATTTCTGTTGGAGTTTCTATTTTCCCTAAACATACTACTAAAATTTGGGAAGCAATAAAATATGCTGATTTAGCTCTTTATGAAGCTAAAAATACAGGAAGAAACAAAGTAATTAAGTTTTCTCAAAAATTACTTGAAGCGTCAAATTATGAAGGTGATAAATGAAGTTTGTAATATTGGATACAGAAACAACAGGAACAAAAGAAGAAGATAGAATAATTCAACTAAGTTTCCTGATAACAGATGAAAATAATGAAATAGAAGAAATTCATGATACTTTATGTAAAGCACCACTTCCTATAAGTTGTGAAGCTATGGCAATTCATCATATAACTCCTGAAATGATAGAAAAAGCAGATGTTATTCATAATACAAAACCGTGGGAAAGACTTAATGAATTAAATATACCTGATAATGTAATGGTTATTCATAATGCAAAATTTGATGTTGAAATGCTTTTTAAAGAAGATTTTGAAAACAGAATGCAAATTATTGATACTTTTAGATGTATTAAGCATTTATGGCCAGAGGGACGTCATTCTTTGCAAATCAATAGATATTCACTTGGATTGTATAAAAAAGAAAAAGAGATAGCTGAAAAATATAATATTGAGATAAATGCACATAATTCCCTCGGTGATGTTATAGTTTTAAAACTTTTACTTGATCATTTATTACAAGAACATACAATTGAAGAACTTATAAAGCTTTCAAAAGAGCCAATTTTATATGAAAAATTCTATTTTGGAAAATATAAATTTGAAAATATTGCAGATGTAATTGAAAAAGATATGGGATATATCGATTATTTACTAAATAATCAAGAACAAGAGTTAGATTTCGATGTTAGATATTCAATCAATTATTATTTGCAAGAAGTAACACCAGTTTACAGATTTGAAGTAGGAAAATATAAAGGATTAACTCCTGAAGAAGTTGCAAATCAAGGAGATTTTGATTATTTAAGATGGGCTTATCATAATATGAGAATGGGTAAAGGACTTAAAGAAGAAATAGGTAAAATTATTTAATTTCTTCAAATCTTTCTATCATGAGTTGGATATTTGTGTTTCCATTCCAATTATTTTCATTTACTGTAAAAATAATCTCCATTTCATTATCAAACTCACCATCATATTTAAAAATTATCGCATCTTTATAAATTCCATTTTGAGATACAATTAATTTGTAATGATTATCTTTTAAATTTCTAATATTTTCTATTTTTACTTTAGCTCTGAATTTTGGTTTTGGATTTGCTTCTCCATATGGTTCAAACTCTTTTAAAATATTTAATAATTCAAAATCACATTCACTTAAAGGTAATTCACCTAAAATAAATTCATCTAAAAAGAAATTGTCTTTTGGAATTTGTGAAGTTAAATAGTTTATTTTAGTTGTGAATTTGTCTAAGTTTTCTTTTTTGATTGAGAGTCCACAAGCGAGTTTATGTCCTCCAAATCCTTCTAAAAGCTCTTTGCAGTTACTAATTAATTCATATAAATCTACATCTCCTAAACTTCTTCCACTTCCTTTTAAAATATCTCCTTTTTCGCAAAAAATAATTGCAGGAAGTTTGTAGTGATGAACAAGTCTACTGGCAACTATTCCGACTACTCCCTCGTGAAAATCACCACTTGCAATTATAAAATGTTCATTTTGATTACTATTTATACAAATTTCACTTATCTCTTTTTCAATCTCTTTTCTATAATCATTTGTTTCATTTAATTTATCATAAAGTTTTCTTGCAAGGACTAAATTTTCACTATTTAAAAAATCAAATGCTAATTTTGCATTTTTCATTCTTCCAGCACTGTTAATTCTTGGTGCAATATTAAAAGCGATGTCTTCGCTATTAAATTCAGTTTTATTTAAAGCTTCTTTTAAAACTAATGCAAAAGGCTTTTGTGATTTTGAAAGGCGAGAAAGTCCCATTTTTACCAAAATTCTATTTAAATCATTTAAAGGCATAACATCAGCAATAATTGCTAAAACTAAATAATCTAAAAATTCTTTCATATCTATTTTGCTATTTAAAGCACTATTTAATGAAGCACATAAATACCAAGCTATTTCAGCCCCACAAATATCAATAAAAGGAAAAGTTTCATCTTTTTGTTTTGGGTCGATTATTGTGTAGCTTTCAGGAAGAGGGTAGGTCGGAGTGTGGTGGTCTGTGATTATCAAATCAATATTTCTTTCTTTGCAAATAATTCCCGCTTCATAACTTGTAATCCCATTATCAACAGTGATTAAAACATCACAATTAATTCTATCCATTAGTTTTGCTGTAAGTCCATATCCGTCTTTGAATCTATCAGGTATTACTATTTCTAAAGGATAGTCTATTTTTTTGAAAAATTGA
This sequence comes from Nautiliales bacterium, assembly GCA_030826765.1. Lineage (GTDB taxonomy): Bacteria > Campylobacterota > Campylobacteria > Campylobacterales > JAADDX01 > JAUUDM01. The sequence continues at coordinate 46,720 of JAUUDM010000029.1, read as the reverse complement.
TTAACTATTGTAGAAGAGGTAACTCCATCTACATCATAATCACCAACGAGTGTTATTTTTTCGTTGTTTTGAATAGCTTTTACTATTCTTTTTGTAGCTTTATCCATATTTTTAAGAAGTGAAAAATGATAAATATCTTTTGGAGATAGTTCAGTAATTTTTTGTGATAATAATTGTTTGATTTTTTCTTTTGTGAGCATATAAGATAACCTTTTCCCTAATTATAACAAAAAATTAAATTAAATTTATTAGAGTAAAGATATATTAAATAAGTAGTGTAATTTAAATTTAATTTATTAGATCAGAAGATATTTTCTATACATATAGCAAATTAAAATTAATTGCTATATGTAATTGAGAAATATTATTTTTCAAATTAAATTAAAATAATTTAATTTCCATATACTTTAATACAGTGAGAACCACCTAATATAAAATTAGTATCTGAAGCTTCTTGATATACAATTTTTGAAATGTTACCATTTTTAGCAGCTTGTCTTGCTGTAGAATCAAATCCTGTTGGGAATATTAAAAACCATGATTGGCATGCTTCACCAGATTTTAGTGTGCTAATTTTTGACATATCTGTTTTAGATATATCAACTTGTGAAACACCAATTGAGTTTCTATATGTACAACCTGTTGCTAAAAACATTACGGCTATACTTGCGATTGAAAGTTTAAAAATTGATTTCATTTTTTTTCCTTTTAAAGTTTTTTATTTAGAGGTAAAATTATAGCATAAATAATATTTAAAATTTATAAATAATTAGTATTTTTAACATATTTTTTAAAATTATGAGATTTATTTGCAGATAAGTGGCGGAGAGACAGGGATTCGAACCCTGGGAGGTGTGACCCTCAACGGCTTTCAAGGCCGCCGCTTTCGACCACTCAGCCATCTCTCCAACAAGTATTATAGTAGTTACATTTTCAAAATAAAATTTAAGTTAAATTTTGTTTTGATTGTAATGGTGCCTAGGGCCGGACTTGAACCGGCACGGTATTGCTACCGAGGGATTTTAAGTCCCTTGTGTCTACCAATTCCACCACCCAGGCAGGTGGTTTTGTTTGTGGAGTGAAATTATAATAAAACTTAGCTTAAACTAAGCTTAAATTTCAAAAAAACTTTTTCAAATTTTTTTTTTGGAGGCGGCACCCGGATTCGAACCGGGGATCAGAGCTTTGCAGGCTCCTGCCTTAGCCACTTGGCTATGCCGCCAATAATTTAGTCATTTTACTTTAAATTTAAACATAAAAATGTTTTGGGAAATTTAAAAGTGGAGCGGGAAACGGGACTCGAACCCGCGACCCTCAGCTTGGAAGGCTGACGCTCTAGCCAACTGAGCTACTCCCGCGTCTAACTAAATTAGGCTGAAATTATATAAAAAATCATTTCTTATGTCAAGAGATTTTTGGAATTTTATAATTTTTTATCTCTTTTTTTAAGGTTTTTACCATTTTAGGGTATTCTTTTAGTGAAGTTTTATGAAGAGAAATATAAATTGCATTCAAAATATGCCAAATAGTTCCTTTCATCAAAGTTCCCACTGCTGGTTCATATCTCAAAAATGCTAATGTATAATCATTTACTAAATCAATAGTTTGGGTTAATTCTTTTTTATTTTTAATTGGTTTATCTAATAATTCTATTATTTTATCTTTATAAAGTTCTAAAAATTGTGAATAATCTATTGTTTTTATTTTATCTATTTTAAAATTTTTTATTATTTCTTGTATATATTTTTCTTTATTTATAGATTTTAGTTTAATTTCATTTGAGTGTTTTGGTATAGCTCCATTTATAAAAGCACCATCACTTAAATTATAAACTTTTTTAGGTTTAAGAATAGAGATAGTCATTTCTAAATTTTGACGAGAAAGATTTAGTAAATCATCACTCATAACTTCATTTCTAAAATTACCTTTTACAGGAGAACCTTCTTTTGTATCATCTTTATCATCATAATAAGAGCCACTTGCATGAACTTTTTTGTTTTTATGAAATCCAACATCAAATCCACACATATAAATCTCATCACTAAAATGAGCGGCAAAGCTAAATCCGGTATTTCCAACCATTGGTGAACAAAATCTTAAGAAAAAATTACTTATACCAGTAGTTGCAGAGGCGTCACGAACAAACATTAAAGGTTTTTTTGCTATTTTAAAATGTTCGCTATCAATTACACTTGCACCTACAAAATAACCTTTATATTTTTCTAAACTTGGTCTTAAAATATCTACAAGAAGCGGCATTCTTTCAATTTCTATATGAAAATCACTGTGAATTCCTGCTTTTAGCAAAGGTCTAATAGAAGTTCCAACTGAAATAAGTATTAAATTATTTTGATTTTTTTTTATCCATTCAATATCATTTTCTAAACTTGCACCATTTGCGATTACACAAATAGGGGCATCTATTTTAGTAGTTTTTGAAAGCACTTTAATATTCTTATTTATATTTTTTAGATGATTTTTAAATCCAACACTCTCATCTTCAAAACTTCCCCATCCTCTTTTGTTTGAAATATTTGCTAAATAAAACTCTTTTTTAGCATTTTCTATTTTTGGAGAGTTATAAGTAGTAAATTCAAGTCTCAAAAAGTTACTTGTAACTACTTTTGAATCATAAAATCTTTTTAAAATTTTTGTATCAATATGGCCTTTTATAAATAGATATAAATTACTCCCAAGTTTTTCAAATGCTTTTTGCCAATCTACAAAATAACAACTTATTGCAAAAAGTTCTGGTTCTGGTTCATAAATAAAAAGTGATTGAAAATCATATTTTTTGATTAAATATTGTATGTGTTGGCCACTTCCTAAGCCAAAAATAGAAGTTGTGTATAAAAAGTTTTTGTCATAATAATATCCATCTGTAAAATCTTTAGAATGTTTAGCAATATCTATAATTTTATTTACAATGTTAGCAGTTGTAACTAAAAATTCATCATCATATTTATATAACTCTTTTGTTAAAAAAAATTTTGTCCATAAATTATTTTTCATAGGATTATTAGCATAAACTTGGCTTACTTCTTGCATCAAATGTTTACCATTTTCTACGGGATAAAAGTAGGTGTTTGTAATGGTATCTAAAATATTAAATCCATTATTAGTTACTATTTTAAATTGTCTTGTTTTTATATTTTTAATTAATTCGTAATAATCAGGTATTTCATTATAAAAATATTGTAAATTTTTAGCAAATAAAGTATTCATTTTTTTCCTTAAGGTTTTACTTTAAAATCAAAAAACTCACTTTTAAAGCCAGTTGGTATTTTTGAATATTGAACTGTTGCACCTCTAAGATTTTTGGCTTCGTGGTATAAAAGTCCAAGTCCATATCTTGCTTCATAATTTTGCTTATTTTTTGCTTTTGCTAAGGCAAGTAAGGCTATGGCATTTGCGTGATGATTAGCAGCTATTGAAGCAACTGCACCATAAAAAAGTGTTTTAGAATCATTTTGATGTTTATTATCTATCAAATCATTAAATAGTGAATAACTCTCTTCTGTGTTACCACTAAAAAGTTCAACAAATGCTAAATTCTTAAGAAGTGGAGTTAAGTCACTATTTGTAGATAAAACTTCATTTTGTAATTTATCTCTTAGTTTTGCTAATTGACCTGAGAGTTTAGCAAATTTTATATACATTTCACCTGCAACTAAAGGTCCATAATAAACACTGTTTAAATTCCAATTATTCAAAGAATTTTGAAAAACTCTTTGGTAATCAAGTGCAAACTTTTTAATATTATTTACATTATGCGTTGCATAAAAATAGATTAAATTAGATATTACATCTTTTGGTGCAATTGTTTTAAGTGTAGTGGCTTTTTGAGTAAAATATGTTTTTTCACCTAATTCATACAGTGTTGCCAGTTCAATAGCTAGATTAAATTTTGTATTTTTTGGATTACTTTGAACAAAGCTTAAAGAATCAGAATAATTATTTGTTACAAAACTTATTAAAGCTGAATATTTTTTATTTTTTTGGTTTGAAAAATCTATATCTGCATTTAGTTGTGACTGGATAATATCTAAATATTTTTGTTTTATTCCTATTCTTTTACCTGTAATAAGTGTAAATATACCGGCTAAATAGTTATTACTATCTAAGTGATAGGCTCTTAAAAAATGAATATAAGCTTTTTGATAATCTTTTAGGTTAGCATAAGTTAATGCTAAATCATATTGTAAAATAGAGTGATATTTATGTTTCTTAGCTAGTTTTGCAAAAATTTTATTTGCTATTACTATGTGATAATTAAGGGCCTCTTTTATCCCTTGGCTCATTTTTAGATTTAGATTTGAGATTGTTGATGATTTGGCTAAATATTTATTGGCACCACTTATATCATCAAGAGCAATTCCAAAACTACCTTTTTGTAAAAACTGAATAGTTTGAGTTATATCAAAAACTTTATAAGGAGCATAATAAAAAATTATATTTATCCAATCATCTTTACTAAATGGTTTCTTTTTGAATTTTTGTTGTGCTACTTGTATATCAAATATTTTTGGTTTTAAACTAACTTTTATAGGGTAAACTACAGTATCTTTTTTTTCAGCATTTTTTAAATTATTTGATGCATTTTTGTATTCTTGTAGTTTTAATTCTACCAAAGCTAAAGCTACACCTGCTTTTAGTGGATAAGTTAAAGAAGCTTTTTGTAAATGAGGTTTAGCTAGAGCATACTCACCGATTCTTGCATAAGACATACCTAAAATAAAGTCATCTTTTGTAGTATCGATAGCGTGATATGGATCATCATATAGGTTATAGATTGCAGTTTTTAATTCTTTTGTTATTTTAGGATATGATTTTGATTTATCAAGTCCAGCTAATGCCTCAAATTCTTCACCTAAATAGTAGTGAACTAATGCATAATAGTATGGATATCCTTTTAAAGTAGTTGTTTGAGGCAAATATAGTTCAGCTAAATGTGAATAATATTCAAATCTTTTTTTATCTTTTAATTGTAATGAACAATATGCAGCATTAATTGCAGAGATACAACTATTATCTTTATTTGCAATAGCTTTATTGAAATATTCAATAGCTTTTTTGTAATTTTTCTCTTTTATCTGTATTACTCCAAGATTATAATTAGATAATGATTCAGAAAATACAGATAATTTATTTAGTAAATTTAATGCTTTTTGATGTTCTCCTTTTGCAAAAAGGATATTTGCTTTTTTTACAAATTCATCAATTGTTGTTTTTTGAATATGTTTTTTTTGTAATTTTTTTGTAATTTGTTCTATTTTTTCTTTAGGAATATTGTTTTCTTCTTTTTTCTTTTTAAGAACTAAGACTAGAAGTAAAACAAGTAAAAGAATAATTATAGTTATTAAAAGGGCAATAAGAATTAAAAAAAGTTTCTTTTTTTTATTTTCTTCTTCCTCTATTTGTTCATTATTTTCAGATTCAGAATTTTCATCCTCTTCAATGATAATTTCATTTTCTTCACTATTTTCTTGATTATCTTGTTTTTCTTCTTCAGCCATTTTTTACCTTATAAATATTTATGTAAAACTTCTGGTATTTCTATTTTTCCATCTTTTGTTTGGAAATTTTCCATAATAGCTACTAATGTTCTACCTACCGCTAAACTACTTCCGTTTAAAGTATTAGCTAATATATTTTTTTTGCCGTCTTTATATCTGATTTTTGCACGTCTAGCTTGAAACTCTCTTACATTTGAAACTGAGCTTATTTCTCTGTATTGATTTTGAGATGGAATCCATACTTCAAGGTCAATTGTTTTAGCTGCACTAAATCCTAAATCACCTGTACAAAGATTAAGTAATCTATGAGGTAAATTTAGTGAAGTAAGTAAATCACTTGCAGTTTGTACCATTTCTTCAAAAACTTTATCACTATCTTCTGGTTTTGTAATACATACTAATTCCACTTTATCAAATTGATGTTGTCTTATTATTCCTTTTGTATCTCTTCCATAACTTCCTGCCTCTTTTCTAAAACAAGGAGTGTAGGCTGTCATTTTGATAGGCTTATCAAAATCTTTAATAATTTCATCTCTAAATAGATTTGTAAGTGGAACTTCTGCAGTAGGAATTAAAAACAGATCTTCATTTTCAATTTTGAATAAATCTTCTTCAAATTTTGGAAGTTGTCCAGTTGCAGTCATTGTTTCTCTGTTTACCATAAAAGGCACATAAACTTCTTCATAACCTCTACTTCTATTAAAATCTAACATATAATTAATCAAAGCTCTCTCAAGTCTTGCTGCATCTTTTTTGAATACTGTAAATCTACTTTTAGCTAACTTTACACCTTTTTCAAAATCAAGCCAATCTAAATTTACTCCCAATTCATCGTGAGGTTTTGGTTCAAAATCAAATTTTCTTGGAGTTAGAACTTTTTTGATTTCTACATTATCATTTTCATCAGCTCCAACTGGTACATCATCATCTGGAATATTTGGGATAGATAAAGCTTTTAGAGTTAATTCATTATTTATTTTATTTAATTCTTCTTCTAAAAGAGAGATGTTATTTTTTATTTCTTCAACTTCTTTTTTTATTTCGTTTGCTTTGTCTATTTCTTTATTTTTCATAAATTTACCAATCTCTTTTGAAAGACTGTTTCTTTTAGCTTGTAACTCTTCCATTTGTTTTTTTAGTGGTCTTTGCATTTCAAATAAAACTTTTGTTTCTTCTAATAAATTTTCATCTACACCTTTTTTAAGTAGTTTTTCTTTTGTTTCTTCATAATTATTTTCAAGTAATTTTAAATCAATCATAAAATATATCCTTTTATTTTTATGATAAAATTATATCAAAAAAGGATATATTTGAGAGAAGTTATTACAGATGATGGAACAATAACGCTAAAAAATGATAAATATAATGAATGTTACCATTCAATTGAAGGCGCAGTTACAGAAACTTTATATAAACATATTTATCCAGCTTTTGGTGTTGTAGATAAAAAAGAGATAAAGATTTTGGATATTTGTTTTGGACTTGGGTATAATACTTTTTTAGCAATTTTAAATAGACCAATTAATTCCAAACTAAAGATTTATTCACCGGAATTTGATGGAAAATTAGTTAAAAGTCTTAAAGATTTTAAATATCCTAAAGAGTTTGAAAAAATAAAATATATTATTGATGCTATTGCTGAAAAAGGATTTTATAAAGATGAGTGGGTAGAGGTGGAAGTCTTTGTAGGTGATGCAAGAGAATATATTAAAAAGTTAGATAAAATTGATATTGTTTTTCAAGATGCATTTTCTCCAAAAGTAAATCGTGAACTTTGGACGATTGAATATTTTAGGGATATTGAAAAACTGAGTCCAAAAATTATAACTACTTATTCAGTGGCTACTCCTATCCGTTTTGCATTATATAATTTAGGCTATAATCTTTATACTCATCCATATGATAATATTCGAAAAGGTACAATTGCGAGTAAAAAAATTTTAGATTTTCCAAGTGCTAATTTTGAAGAAAAACTAACAAGAGTTGAAAATCCTTTTTATTATGAAGATAAAAATTTATAATTTTATGGTAAAATACAGCTAAAAAAAGGATAGAAGTGGAGCAAATTCAAATTGCACTAAAAAAAGACGGTCAGATAATTGACTTACAGACTGCTGAAGCTAAAAATATTGAAGGTGGTGAGCCTATTTATTACGGAAATAGTGAAGAGGCATTAGAAGTTTTAAGACATTCAACTGCACATCTTATGGCGCAAGCTATAGAAGAGCTTTTTCCAGGGACTAAATTTTTTGTAGGACCAGTAGTTGAAGGTGGATTTTATTATGATATGAGAATTAATGGAGAATTTAGCGATAAAAACTTAAAACAAGTTGAGAAAAAAATGCAACAAATTGCTAAGAAAAAAGCTCCAATTGAAAGATATGAAATTACAAAAGAGCAAGCTTTAGAAAAATTTAAAGATGATGATTTAAAACTTGAAGTTTTAAAAAGAATTCCAGATGAGGTTGTCTCTATTTATAAACAAGGTGATTTCGAAGATTTATGTAGAGGACCCCATTTACCAAATCAAGGGCTAATTAAAGCATTTAAACTTCAAAAAGTTGCTGGGGCATATCTTGGTGGAGATAGTGATAGAGAAATGCTTACAAGAGTTTATGGAACTGCATTTGCTGATAAAGAAGCACTTAAAAAATATCTTGATATGCTAAAAGAAGCAGAAAAAAGAGACCATAGAAAACTTGGGAGCGAGATGGATTTATGGTTTTTTGATGAAAAAGTAGGACCAGGTCTTCCAATATGGCTACCAAAAGGTGCGACTCTTAGAGCAAATTTAGAAAAACTTTTATTTCAAGCTCATATTGTAAGAGAATATGAACCAGTAAAAGGTCCAGAAATCTTAAAAAGCGATATGTGGAAAATTTCAGGGCATTATCAAAATTACAAAGAAAATATGTATTTTACAACTATCGAAGATGATAATAATGCAGAATATGGTATTAAACCGATGAACTGTTTAAGTCATGTTAGAATTTTTGACCATAAAGTTAGAAGTTATAAAGAACTCCCACTTAAATTCTTTGAATTTGGAACAGTTCACAGACACGAAAAAAGTGGAGTTTTACACGGACTTTTAAGAGTTAGAGAATTTACTCAAGATGATGCTCATATTTTTTGTATGCCGTCACAAATTGAGAATCAAGTTATTGAAGTTTTAGATTTTGTAGATAAAATTATGAAAACTTTTGGGTTTGATTATGAAATGGAAATTTCTACAAAACCGGATAAAGCTATTGGTGATGATGAGATTTGGGAAATAGCTACTACTTCACTTAGAAATGCTCTTAATAATTTAGGTAAAGATTATGGAACAGACGAAGGTGGTGGTGCTTTTTATGGTCCAAAAATTGATATTAAAATTACAGATGCAATTGGTAGAAAATGGCAATGTGGAACAATTCAAGTAGATTTTAATTTACCTGAAAGATTTGATATTCACTATATCGATGAAAACAATGAGAAAAAAAGACCTGTAATGCTACATCGTGCAATTTTAGGAAGTTTTGAAAGATTTACAGCTATTTTAACAGAACATTTTGCTGGTGAATTCCCAGTATTTATTGCACCTGTAAAAGCGATAATTGTTCCAATTAGTGAAAATAATGTAGAATATTGTAAAAAACTTCAAAAAGAACTGCTTTTTGACGATATTAAAACAGAAGTTTATGATAGCAATGATTCATTAAACAAAAGAATTAGAAATGCTGAAAAACAAAGAGTTCCATATGTAATTATTGTAGGTGAAGAAGAAATGACAAATAATTCACTTGCAATAAGAGATAGAAGAAGAAAAGAAAAATATGATATCTCAAGAGATGAATTTATAAGAAAAATTAAGGAAGAAAATGAGGTTAGATTATGAGTAAAAAAGATAAAGTAATAATGAATGATGATGTATTAAGATTGAGCCAAGAAGTTAGATGTGTTGCACCAGAGGGTGAACTTGGAATTATTCCAACAAGTGAAGCACTTGATAAAGCTTATAATGCAGGACTAGATCTAGTAGTAGTAGCTGCTAATGCTAAGCCACCTGTTGCTAAAATTATGGATTATGGTAAATACAAATATCAACAAGAAAAAAAACAAAAAGAAGCTAGAAAAAAACAAGCTAAAATAGATGTAAAAGAGATTAAATTTACATCAAAAATCGATCAACACGATATTGATTATAAAGTAAAACATGCTCTTGAGTTTTTAAGTAAAGGAAAACATGTTAAATTTAGAATCTTTTTAAGAGGTAGAGAAATTGCTACTCCACAAGCTGGATTTGAGGTAATCAATAAAGTTTGGGATATGGTAAAAGATTATGCAGATAGAGATGGAGAACCTAAATTAGAAGGTAACCATATCAATATGCTTGTATATCCTAAAAAGAAGAAATAATTTTTCTTCTTTTTTTCATAAATATCTATTTTAAATCTTAGAATCAATATATTCTTTTATATGTTTATGAATCTCTTCTTTTAAATATTTTGGTGCAATTACTCTTAATTTAGGAATCCACATTAAAACAGTTTTAATTATTTCTTGTGTATTTGTTATTTCAAGATAAATTGTTGAAGTTCCATCACTATTTTTTATGATGTGTTGAGTTTTAGAAATAGGGATTCTTTCAAGATATTTTGTTGCATCTTTATTGGCAAAAAGTTCGACTATAAAAGGTTTCACAGTTGGGTCGTACCAAATATTTACAGCTTTATCTAAATTTTTTAAAATATCTTTTTCAATTTCAAAATTTTCATCACTAATTTTCAAATACTCAATACTTTTTATATGATAAACTCGGTATTGATTTTTATAATTTAAAGCATTTACATACCAATAACCCTCAAAATTTGAAATCTTAAGAGGTTTTATTTCCATATCATAAAGTTTATCATTCATTTTATATTTTATTTTAATGATTTTTTTATCTTTTATTGCTTCTTCTATTTTTTTAAAGGTCATAGGCTCGATTTTTTCAATATCAAGTTTTGAATAAAAGATATTTTCTTCACTTATAATCTTGAGTTGTTTAAGTAAAGGTAATATTTCTTTTTCTATTCCGGCATTTTTGGCTAATGATTCAATAGCCTCAAATATTATTTTTTTATCTTTATCAATAATATTTTCAAGATAATATTTTCTATTTTTACTTTTTATTCTAAATCCTGCTTCTTTTAAATATCCTATATATCGCTGAGCTGAGCGTTTTGAAATATCATACATATTTTCTATATCTGTAGTTGTCAAACTTTTTCCTGCATAAAACATATTTATTAAATCAAGCAAAATTGATAATGTTTTACTATAATTTTTTGCTTTCATTTGTAACCTTTTTGATAATTATATCAAAACGACACAAAATGGTTAAGTTAAATAATATAATTTCACTGAATTTAATGAAAAAGGATATAAAAATGAAACTATTAGATTATGAAGTTAAAAAATTAAAAGGATCATTTGATGGTTGTGTTGTTTATATGTTTAATAGTGATGTTTCTTATGATATTGTTGAGGAAATTAGAGAATTTGCTTCTTGTGAAAGTGAAGGAAGTTATTCAGAATTTGATCCATCTACTTTATATACAGATATAGGCGAGTTTGAGGATGAAGTCTCTTTTGATGATATAGTTAAAAAAATAGATGTTAATGAAGATAATAAAAAAAAATTTATTTCTTTTATAATTAAAAATATTGTAAAAAAACATAAACCATTTATATTTATTGATGTTGAGAAAAAAGAGATAACTCAATTAAGCAATGAAAATGCAATAACTAAAATAGTTGAAAAATATGGTTCTAAATTAAATTTATATATACGAGAGTATGAATATGAAGAAGATTTTGAGTAAAAGGATAATAAATGAAAATAATATATGTAAATGGTTTTAAAACAGAAAATAAGCCAAGTTCGACTTATTTGTATTTAAAAAAAAATTTAAAAGATGAAGAAGTAATAGAATGTAGATGGTTATGTGAAAATGGAAAGATTAATTATAAAAATATAATTAATTGTATTAAAAAAGAGTCTCCTAATATTATTGTTGCAAGTTCAACTGGTGGTTTGATAGTTAGTGAATTAGCAGAAGTTCAAGTTTTAATAAATCCAGTAATTGATAGAAAAGATTTAGAAAATTTATTTCCTAAGTGTGATTTTAGTAATTTACCATTAAAAGCTAGCAAACAAGAATATCAAACAATTATCATAGGAAAAAATGATGAAATTTTAAATCCAAACAAAACAATTGAATATTTTAAAGGAAAAAATATAATTGAAATTGAAGATAATCATAGATTAGAAAATAAACAAGTTGTTTTAGAAGCAGTAAAAAATTATATTAAATTTATAAACAATTTAACTTTTGTATTGGAGATAGATGATGAATAAATTGTTAATAGAAAATTTCTTTAAAGATAAAGAAAAAAATTGGAAAAAAAAGTATTTATTAGATGCAAAGGATTATAAAAATTCTTTTTATGCTTATTTTAAATTAATTATCAAAAAAAAGGAAAATGATTTGATAATAACCATTCAATTATATGGATGGTCTAATGATAAACAAAAATATGTACCTTTAAAACAAATAGAAGATTATAAAACAAAAGATATTTGTAGAATTAAAGAACATTATGAACCAATAATTGAAAGATTTATAAGAAGTTTAAGTGAGTATTTAAGAACTAATTGTGATTTAAAAGAGTTTATTCATACAATAGAAAATCCATCTATAAAATATCATTATAAACTATTAAATACTTTTACAAAAGAAGAGTTAGATAAAATTAGAGCAACATTTAGAAATATTCCAAGATTAAATATTTGTGATCTTCAGCAAAATATAATAGATTTTCCAAATATTTTTGAAGTTGATTATGTTGAGGGATTTTATTCAGCATCTATTGAAATAAGAATTGATTTAGATGATAGTGATTATGCAACAATAGAAGATGTAAGTTTTGATAACTATAGAGTATTATCAAAAGAAGAAGCTTTAAAAGAGTTATTAAAGGAAAAAAAATGATTATCCATATACCGCATAGTAGTACAAAAATACCAGATTATGAAGATAAGATGAAAGAAAGTGAAATAACTAAAAAAATGATAGAAAAATATACTGATTTTAATACTTCTGATCTGTTTTTTTATGAAGGTGCTGATATTATTGAATATCCTTATTCAAGAGTGTTTTGTGATGTAGAAAAATTAGAAGAAAATGAACCCCAAGAAAAATATGGTTTAGGTATTTTATATAAAAATGTAGAACATCTTAGAAAGTTTCCACAAAAAGCATTAGAAACTTATAAAGAACACCATAAAAAACTTTTAGCTAGTGCAAGTATGCAAACAGCATATTTTGATAAAGTAATAATTATAGATGCTCACTCTTTTTCAGAAGAACAGGCAAAAGAACAAGGTTTTATAAATGTTCCAGATATTTGTATTGGAACAGATGATATATATACCCCAAAAGATATAATTGAATTAGTAAAGAATCATTTTGAAAGTAATGGTTATTCTGTTGGAATTAATACACCTTATTCAGGTACAATAGTTCCTTTGGAATTATATGGACATAAAGATATTATATCTATAATGATTGAATTAAATAAAAAAACATATATGAGTTCAGAAGAAGATTATATAAAATTAAAAAATATAATTTATAATCTTTTAAAAGAACTAATTGAAAAAGAATAAGGAAAAATAATGGTTATAAAAATAAATAATGAAGAAGTAAATGAATGTTTTTACAGAGTAATTTTTGATGGATTATGTGCTGAATATGATTTTACATCATTTGAAAAAAAAGAACAGATTTTAGAAGAATTAATTAAAAATAAAATACCTTTAAAAGTTTTAGCTATTAAAATGCTTGAGTTTTGTAATAATGAAGCGAATAAAGATATAAAAATGATTCATATTGTTTTTGGACTTGCTGATTTATTGGAAGAATTTGTTAAAAGGGGAGTAGAAAAGTGATAAAATATGCTTTTTAATAAAAGGAAAGTTTTTATGATAATTAATAAAAAAAATTTAAATTCTATATTTACAGAATATGATGAAACTTTAACTAAAAAGTTAAATATAGACCCCCTTGGATTTCAAATAGTATGGACTTATTTTGGTCAAAAAATATTTCAAAATAAAACCACTTCGGTAGCTTTAGACATAAGAAATTATAATATAAATCTTTTTAATCATTATATAATTTATCAAATTATTCAAGAAAATGGAGGCATGTCTTTTAAAAAACTTATTACAAGTAAAATTACTATAAAAGAAAAAATTGAAAAAACTTTGATAATTTTAGAAAATTTGTTAATTTGGAGTTGGTATAGTAATCGTGATAAGTGGTCAGAAAAAGAAAAAAGTGGATTATTAGGAACATATAAAGCATTTTCATTATGGGAAGGTAAAGAGAGTTATAAAATAAATTTTAATGAAAAAAATGAAAAAATTGAAGTATTAAAAAATCAACGAGGATTAGGTGTTAGTGGTAGATATAAAGGTCCATTTAAAGCTATGGGATTTTTTAAAGAATATAATGAAAATTCATATAAAGAATCTTCTGAAATATTTGAATCAGTAGGAAAAATTTTTATAGAAAAAACTCCTTTTAAAGAATTGTATGATAGTGTTATAGAATTTTTAAAAAAAGTTCAAGAAAATTCTATTATAGAAATAGAAAAAAATGATGAAATAGTAAAAAATTTTGAGTTGTGTTTTAAAAATTTTAGATTAGCAAATGAACAAAAAGAATTTTGGAAAGAATATTTGGGATTAAAAAACAATGAAGCAAAAGTAATATATGGTGAAATTGATTTGCCTAAAAAAGGTGAAAAAGCACAAAATTCTAAAATAATTTTTCAAAAAGCATTAGAAAAATATCAAAGTAAAATATTTGAAGATATCAATCAATTAGAACCACAATTAACTTATTTTAATTTATTATTTGATTATTTAATATCTAATTCTGAAAATAAGATAGATGAACTTAATGATACATATATTAAAATTTTAAATGATTTCAAATGGAACTTTGATATAAAAAATAACAGTTCAGTATCTTCAAGAATAGAACAATTAAAAGAAATAAAAGATTATAAAATGTTTATAAATTATCATAAAACTATTATGGAAAAAAGAGCTCAAATGCCTTGGATTGAATTAAAAGATGATAAAACTATTAAAAGTAATTTAATGAAAAATATAAATTCTGAGGAGACAGAAAAATTGCTCTCTAATGGATTAAAAAACGATTGGATAAATGACTATTACATTCATAGTATAAGAAATATAAAAAGAGGTTTGGAAAATGAAACTTTATAAAGAATATTTATCTGCTTTAGAAAAGTTAAGAAAAGATAGTGCAATAACAAAAGCTTATTTTACAACATTTAATTTATCTCCAGAATTTTTTGAAACTTATATTTTACCTCCTTTATTAGATATAGATATTCAAGATAATGTTTTTCAGTATGAATCTTTAAATAAAGAACTTGAAAATAAAAAATTAGATATTAAAATTTTTTATGATGCAAATATGCTTCAACTTAATGAGCAAAAAAGAACAATTATAAAATTTACACCTATTTTATTAACAAAAGGACTTTTTCATCCAAAAGTAATATATTTAGAAAATAAAAATAAAAAAGGAAAATTATTTGTTGGTTCAGGAAATTTGACACTCGAAGGTTGGGGAAGAAATATAGAAGCATTTAAGATAGTTGATGTTGAAAAAAATAGTAATTTATATAAACAAATATATAATTTTTTTATAGATGTTAAAGGAGAAAAAAGAAATAAAAAATATGTAACTTATGATAAAAAATGTAATTTTATATATAGTTCTGAAGATTCTAAAAATTTATCTTTTTTAGAAAGTATGGATATTGAAAATAGTTCAAATCTCTATGTTTTTTCTCCATATTTTTCACATGATATTGACAAAATTGTTAATGAAAATTTTCTAAAAATAGAAAAAATAAATATTATTCCAGATTTAGTTGGAAGTGATAAAAAAATAAGACTTGAAAATAGGCCTAAATCAGAAAAAATTAAATTTTATTCATTGATAAATCAAGACTCTTCAAGAATGAATCATTCAAAAGTATGGATTAGTGATAATAAAATAGGAATAGGTTCTTATAATTTTACAAATGAAGCACTATTTGGAATAAATTTTGAAGCAGCACTCGTTGGAAATGTAGAAAATATTGATTTAGATTTAGAAGAAATTGATTTTAATGAAATGAATAAAGCAGAACTTGAAAAAGAACAATTAAAACCAAATAGTAATTTTAGTGTAATATTTGAATTGATAGCAAATTGGGAAAATAGAAGTTTTGAAATAAAACAGATTGCAGGAAACGAGATAAATAGTTTTAAAATTGTATTACCATCAGGTGTAGAAATATCAAGAGAAAATTTAAATAATCTCTCAGATATCCAAAAAGAAAAAATATTTAGGGTATTAAATAAAAATAAAATATTTAAAATTCAACAGAATGATGAAATTATTTATGAAGGTATTATTATTGAAGAATCAACAAAAGGTTTTAGGGAGCCTATTAAAGTTGAAACAATAGATGAATTATTTTTTTCCTTTTTAGATAAAGAAAAGCCATTTTCATCTGAAAAATTAAAGAAAAGAGATATTAATTATGATAATAATGAAGATGAAATGAAAAATAGTCAAAAAGACACATCTTATTTAAATTATTATAACCTTTTTAAAGGGTTTGAAAATCTAAAAAATAAACTTAATGAAGTTAACAATGAAGAAGAATTAAAAAAAATTTGTTTTTCTAATGGAAACGCTATAACTTCAATAGAATTAGTAATTGAAGAATATAAAGAAAAAAAGAAAAATCTTTTTAGTTATTTGCTTATAAAAGAGTTTAATCTACTTGTAAATGAAGTAAATAAAATAATAGAAGAGAAAAAATATGAAATAAAAAAGATAGAAGAAATTGAAAATATTGACTTAAAATTATCAAAAGAAGATAAAAATTTTTTAAAGGCTTTTTATGAATAGACAAAAGGTAACTCAAGGAGAAAAAGAGTTAATTAAAAAATTATCAGAATATATAAGATTTGATAAAGATAAACAAATTTATGATGAGGGGAAAAGTGATTTTGCTACTTTACAAATGGAAGGTACAGCAATGGCGCTAAATAGATTAAACAAATTTAATATAGCACTATTAGCAGATGAAGTTGGAATGGGGAAGACATTTCAAGCACTTGCAGTTGTTGCAGAACAATTTAGACAAAAACCATCTTCAAAAGTATTAATAATTACTCCTAGAAAAGAAGTTTTAAAGCAATGGAAAGAAGAAGAATATAATGAATTTAGAAATAATCATCTATTAGAAAAATGTTTACCAGAAAATAGTGATAAAAATATTCTTGAAATAGAAAATTTTGCGAATGGATTTTTAAAAGAAAAACTTGAAGTCAAAATAGTATTTGTAAAAGCAACATCTTTTAGTACAGATGAAAATCTCAATAAAAGAAAAAATAAATTATTAGAAGATATTAAAAAATTTGATTTAATAGTTATAGATGAAGCTCATAAATTTCGAAATTATAATGAAAACTCCAATGATAATGAAAATTCGTCTTTAATTATAAAAACTGCTAAAATTTTGTTTGGTAATCTTAAAGAAGATGCTAAAGTTTTATTAATGACAGCCACACCATTACATTCAAGAAATGGAGATTTTTTGAGAATATTGAATTTATTTAAAATAAATAATGGAAATTTATTAAGTATTAAAAATAAATATAAAGGAAAAAATACAAGAGAAGAAGAAAAAGAGATGTTAAATCATTTAATGGTTAGAAGATTAAGAGTTATGTCAAATGGTGCAAATAAGTATGATTATAGAAATGAAATAGCAAAATCCATTTTATTAACAGATAATGAAGATTTTAAAAATGAACTATTTTTTGCAATGCTTCAAAAGGAATATGTAAAGTCTGAAAGTTCAAAAAATTTATCAAAAAGTAAATATCTTCTTGATTTTTTAGAAGGAACAACATTTGATGAAAATTTTAAAGAAGAAAATAATGATGAAGAGATAAATGAAAAAAATAGTGAATTAGAAAAAGTATTAAAAGAGTATAAAAATGCTTATAATAAAAAAGAAAAACCAACTAACAATAAATATAAATTAGTTTTAGAAGAAATATCAAATATTTTAGAAAAAGAAGATGAGAAAGTATTAGTTTTTGTAAGAAGAACAGCATCTGCTTATGAAATTTCTCGTCAATATATCAATAAATTTGATAAAAAAGCTTGGAATTTAATAGATAAAGCAATAGATTCAAAGATTGATATTAAAATGCCTAAATCAAGATATGAATTTGAAAAAATAATTAAAAACTATCTTGAAAAAAATAGAGATAAAGAGATTGAAAGAATAGTAAATAGTTATTTATGGGATGGAAAAGAGATTCAAGATATTGTAGAAAAATTTAGAACAAATCCAAAAAATATTCCAGAAGATAAAAAATATATGAAAACTCATACAGCCAAAGAACTTATTATCAGTGAATATTTTGAGAACTATGAAGAATTTAATGAAGATGAATTTATTAAATTTTTAGAAAATATAAATTCTTTTAATGATGAAATAATAATTGAAAATAATAAAATTCCAAAATCTATAATATTAGATTTATTCAAAAAGAAAAAAGGAATATCTTCAACTCATGCATCAAGATTTTTGCAAAAATTTTCAAGTATAGTTAGTCCTTATTCTAAATTTTTTGAAGAAGATTTTGTAAAAATATATACTCATAAAAAATTTATAGATAATAAATATAATATTCGAAAATTAGTTAAAAGTGCAATTTTACATTCAAGTATAGGACTTATAGAATTATATTGCTGTTATATTGAAGCTTTAAAAAATAAAAGAACAGCACATTATGATTTATTTATAGAGATTGTAAGAGAAAAATTTCAAAAGAAAGAATTAAGTTTTATTCAAGAAATTGATTTATTTTTAGATAATTTTGATGCTTATAAAAAATATCTTAGTTTTAATAAAAATCAATTTGATGAAAATGAAGAGTTTAATAATAATTATCAACAAGATGAAGCAATTTTTTACGATTCTCAACCAGCTTATCCTTATGTGGGAAATACAAAAAACAAAACAATTATTATAAGATTTAATTCACCATTTTTCCCAAAATTATTATGTGGAACATCAACATTGCAAGAAGGAGTTAATTTACATTTATTTTGTAATAAAGTTTTTCATTTTGGGGCAGCTCATACAATGGGTGATGATGAACAAAGAGTTGGTAGAGTTGATAGACTCATGGGAAAAATGGATAGAGAATTAAATCAACATAAAGATGGAGATCCTATTCCAACTTTAGATATTTATTATCCATATCTAAAATCAACTTTTGATGAATTTAATCTAAAAAAAATGTTATGTAAAAAAAGAAATACCGAAAAATTAATTGATAGAGGTGATGAAATAGTGGATGAAAATGATTTAGAAGATGAATTGTGTGATAAAAATATAGAAAAACTTTTAAGAAATATTAAATCATAAAAGAGCTTCGATTTTATTTTCAAGCTCTTTAATTTTTTTCCTTAACTGTTCATTTTCAATTTTATATTGAGAATTTCTAGATTTAACTGCTTTTATATCATTTTTAAGTTTATTCATTTCATCATTTAAAATATCTAAGTTTCCAAGAGATCTTTGAAGCTGAATTTGATATTTTTTTATTAATATTTCAGCTTCTTCAAGTGTAGCTTTTAATATTTTTTTATATTCAGACTCTTTCTCATATAAATTTTTATAATAATACATTTTAAAAAGTAGAGTACCTACAATTAATAAAAAACTTGTTAAAACTATCCAGTTTAAAAAATTCATATATCTATTTTTTCCACTCTTTGAATATGTCTTCCACCTTCAAATTCAGTTTCACACCAAGCTTCAAGGATATCTTCAATCATACCTTTTCCTACGATTCTTTCACCAAAACATAAAATATTTGCATCATTATGCAGTCTTGCCATTTTTGCAGTGTAGTGTTCTTGGCAAAGTGCCGCTCTGATTCCTGCGTGTTTATTTGCTGCTAAACTCATACCGATTCCACTTCCACAAATTAAAATTCCTTTGCTTCCAGGATTTGCTAAAACAGCTTCAGCAACTTTGTGTGCATAATCAGGATAATCAACTCTATCATTTGAATAACAACCTAAATCTTCTACTTCATAACCTCTTTTTTCAAGTAATTCAATTACATATAGTTTTATATTTATTCCTGCATGGTCAGTTCCGATAAAATATTTCATTGTTATACCTTTTTTTGATACAATTATAACAAAAAAAAGGACGCTATTTTGAAAAAAAAGGTAGATAAAGTTAAAACTTTACTTGATTCATTACCATTTATAAAAAAATTTAATGGGGAGACTATTGTTATTAAATATGGTGGTAGTGCTCAAATAAATCCTGAACTAAAAGAGTCATTTGCAATTGATATTTTGATGATGTATATGATAGGAATAAAACCAGTTATAGTGCATGGTGGTGGTAAAAAAATTACAGAACTTTTAGGAAAATTGAATATCGAAACAGAATTTAAAGATGGTGTAAGAGTTACGAATGAAGATGCTATCAAAATAGCAGAAATGGTTTTAAGTGGGGATATAAATAAAGAAATAGTAAATATGTTAAATTTCCATGGTGCAAAAGCTATTGGAATTAGTGGAAAAGATGGAGAATTTTTAAAAGCAAGAGCTAAAGATAATGGGAAATTTGGATTTACTGGAGAGATTATAGAAGTGAGACCAGAAGTTGTAAATAATCTAATTTCAGAAAAATTTATACCAGTAATTGCTCCTATTGCGAGTGGAGAAGGAGTAAATCATCCAGGATTTAATATAAATGCAGATACAGCGGCGTGTGAGGTAGCAGCTGCAATTAATGCAAGAAGAATTCTATTTCTTACAGATACACCAGGAGTTTTAGATAAAAGTAAAAATTTGCTTCATTCATTAAAAGAAGAAGAGGTAAAAGAACTTATTGGAAATGGTACAATTGGGGGTGGAATGATTCCAAAAGTAGAAGCAGCTCTTTATGCAGTTGATAGGGGAGTAGAAAAAGCACATATAATTGATGGAAGAATAGAACATTCTATTTTACTTGAACTTCTTACAAGTGAAGGTATAGGAACAGAAATTAAAAGATAATTTATAATTAAATGGAATAGTATTTGCTTATTTAATTTAAAAAAGGTATAAAAATGATATTTGAAGTAAAAAAACCGATTTTAGGATTTGAAAATGTATCAAGAGTAAAATTAGAAGAGGTTGATAGATTGTTTGCTACACTTGAAGCTGAAAATAAAAGTATCCCAAGTTTTACATTAGTTAATCCATATGCTTTGAGAGAGTATTCTTTTGATATTCCAAGAGATGTTCAAATTCTTCTTGATCTAAATGAAAATTCAAATATTTTAGTTTATAATATTGTTGTATTACATAATCCAATTACTGATTCTGTTGTTAATTTTAAAGCACCTTTAATATTTAATAAAGATAATGCTACAATGGCTCAATTTATATTAGATGACGAAAATTATTTAACAATAGGTAAATGTTTAGAGCAAAAAAATGAAAAAAAAGTGTAAAAATAAATTAACAGACTTTCAAAAATATGTAATGTTTGAAGGTGGAACTGAAAGAGCTTTTACTGGGGAGTTTTGGGATAATAAAAAAGATGGAGAGTATCTATGTGCTTGTTGTGATGTTCTTCTTTTTGATAGCTCTAAAAAATTTGATAGTGGAACTGGTTGGCCAAGTTTTTGGGATAAAGCGGGAAAAATCAAAGAATATAGAGACCAAAGTCATGGAATGGAGAGAATAGAAGTTAGGTGTGGAGAATGTGATGGACATTTAGGTCATGTTTTCAATGACGGTCCACCTCCAACTTTTATGAGATATTGTATAAATTCAGCAAGTTTGAAGTTTGTTGAGAAAAAATAATAATTCTAATAAGAAAACCTTTGGAATAAATAGACTTTCTAAATCTATTATGTCCCCCTTTGTCAAAACCAATCTTTAATAAATTCTTATTCCCTTTCATTAAGGGGAATGGTTCAAACTTTGTGTAAAATAAGAAATAGAAAGAAATAGAAAGTAAGAAAAATTTTACATGAAGGAAGCGAGATGGTAAAAGATTTAATAAACAATATAGATTATAAAAATAAAATTATATTGCTGTTACTCTATATTTTTTAGGTCTTACAAATAATAAATATTCGTTTAGAATTTCATTTGCAATTCTTGAATATGTTTTAATTAATTTTGTATCCTTTTATTTTTTAAATGATATCATATAATTAAAATATTTACAAAAAAGTAGTATAATTCCGAAAAAAAAGGACGAAAATGAGTGTATGTGATTTATGTGGAAGTGATGTTAATGTAACAGAATATAAAGTTGCACCAAAAGAAGAAGTAGTTAATTTATGTGAAACTTGTAAATCTCAAATAGAATCAGGAAATTTAGATGAAGGTTATTTTAATTGTTTAAATGATTCTATGTGGAGTGAAAATAGTGCTGTAAAAGTTTTAACTTATAGACTTTTAAAACAACTAGGAAGAGCTGATTTACTTGATATGATGTATTTAGAACCAGAAGAGCAAACTTGGGCTGAATATGAAGAAGAAGTATTAAAAGATAGTAATGGAAATATATTAAAAAATGGAGATACTGTTACAGTTATTAAAGACCTTGAAGTAAAAGGGGCTGGAAAAACTGTAAAAAGAGGAACAACTGTTAAAAATATTAGAATGTGTGATGTACCAGAACATGTTGCTTGTAAAGTTGATGGAATAGGTTCAATTTATTTAAAAACTGAATTTTTGAAAAAAGTTTAAATTTATAGTGAGGATTTTATAACCTCACTACAAATTGTCATACCAAAGCTTCCCGTAACTGCTACAAAACTACCTTTTTGGCATTTAAGTGGAGTTTCTGTTGAATATACAGTTTTAAAATGTTCTTTAAATCCATCTTTTTTAAGTCTTACTCTTATAATTTTTGCAAATGGGTCAATTGTAGTTTTCCAAATGTCAGCAACTTCTATTTTCGTTGGATTAATTCTTCTTGCTGCACCCATTGAAGATATTAATTTTGGATAAGTTTTTTTAATAAGTGCGATTTTTGCTTCCATATCATCAATAGCATCGATAACAACATCAAATTTGCTAAAATCAAAATTTGTTACCCATTCAGGAGTAATTTTAATATCAATAGTTTCTATTTTAGGATAGAGCTTTTTAAAAACAGCAGTCTTTTTTTTGTCTAAATATTCACTTCCAATTTGTCTATTTTGATTAGTTATTTCAAAAGTATCAAAGTCTACTGCAGTTATGTTTTGAACTCCACTACGATAAAGACAATCAAGGGCATATCCACCAACTCCACCGATTCCACAAATCAGTATTTTTAATTTATTTAAATCTTCAAAATTATCAAAAAGTTCTTTGCATCTGCTAAACTGCATAAACTGCCTTTTTTGGTATAATTGTAACAAAAAAAAGGGAAACTTTGAAAAAAATTTTAATTACAAATGATGATGGATTTGATTCTGTTGGGATTAGAAAATTAATTGAAGCTGTAGAGGATTTAGGAGAGATTTATGTAGTTGCACCTGCACTTCATAAATCAGCGTGTGGGCATAGCCTTACGATTTTAAAACCTCTTTTTAAACAAAGTATTGATGATGATTTTTATAAAATTGATGATGGAACGCCTACGGATTGTGTTTATTTAGCTCTTAATGATATTTTTGAAAATGTTAAACCGGATTTAGTTTTGAGTGGAATAAATGAAGGTGCCAACTTAGGAGATGATATTACTTATTCTGGAACTGCCGGGGCGGTTATGGAAGCGGTTTTACAGGGAATTAGTGGGATTGCTTTTTCACAAGTTTTGAAACCTTATCACAAAAATGATGATTCTGTAGATTGGGAACAAACAAAAAAGTATGTTCGAGCAATTACGCAAAAAGTTTTAAAAAATGACCCATTTAAAGATGAGAGAAAATTTCTAAATGTAAATATTCCAAATGATGAAATAAAAGGTATTAAGGTTACGAAACTCGGATATAAAATTTATTCAAATGAAGCTTTTCGCCATCAAGATCCAAGGGGTAGAGAATATTTTTGGATAGGTTTACCAGCCCTTGAATTTGAATATGAAGAAAATTCTGATTTAGGAGCAATTTCTGATGGATTTGTTTCAATCACTCCTATCAAAATGGATATGACTGATTATGGAGAAATTCCTTATATTAAAGAGTGGTTAAGGGGTAAAAATGAGAGTTAAAATATGTGGAATTACTAATTTTGAAGATGCAAAGTTTGCAAGTGATAGTGGAGCTGATGCATTAGGATTTGTGTTTTATGAGAAGTCTCCAAGATACATAACTCAACAAAAAGCAAAAGAGATAATTTCAATGCTTCCGCCTTTTATTTCAAAAGTTGCACTTTTTGTGAATGAAACTCCCCAAAAAATTGATGAAATTTGTGAATTTATAGGAGCTGATTATGCTCAAATTCATTTTGAAGCAAATAAAGATTTTTATGAAAAACTAAAAACTAAACATATAAAAGTTATTCGTGCAAAAAGCCGTGAAGATGTTTGGAAATATCCAAATGAGTATAGAATTATTGATGCCTTTGTGGAGGAATTTGGTGGAAGTGGTAAAAGAGTCAATTTAGAGTGGTTTGAATGTATTGATAAAAGTAAAATAATTTTAGCAGGGGGGCTTAATCCTGATAATCTAAAAGAAGTAATTGATTTAGGTTTTTATGGAGTGGATGTGAGTAGTGGAGTAGAAAAAGAAAAAGGCAAAAAAGATTTATTGAAAGTTCAAGAATTTATAAAAATAGCCAAAAGATAATTTAGAGATTATTGTATAATTATAAAATAGTTTGAAAAAGGAAATAAATGAAAATATTAGTAACAGGAACAGCTGGATTTATTGGAAGTCACTTAGCTAATAGGTTAGTAGCAAGAGGAGATGAGGTAGTTGGCCTTGATAATATAAATGATTATTATGATATTAGAGTAAAATATGGAAGATTAGAAAGAGCTGGAATTATTGATAATTTAGAAGATGGAGAAGATATTGAATATAATAAATTAATCACTTCTAAAAAAAATGAAAATTATAAATTTATAAAATTAAATCTTGAAGATAAAGAAAATTTAGATAAATTATTTAAAGAAGAAAGATTTGACGCAGTTTGTAATTTAGCAGCTCAAGCAGGAGTTAGATATTCTCTTACAAATCCAATGGCTTATATGGATAGTAATATTATAGGATTTATGAATATTTTAGAAGCGTGTAGAAATTTTGATGTAAAAAATTTAAGTTATGCAAGTAGCAGTAGTGTGTATGGACTAAATGAAAAACAACCTTTTTCAACTCATGATAGTGTAAATCATCCAATTTCATTATATGCAGCAAGTAAAAAAAGTAATGAATTAATGGCACATACTTATTCACATCTTTTTGGAATCGCAACGACTGGTCTTAGATTCTTTACAGTTTATGGACCTTGGGGAAGACCAGATATGGCTCTATTTCTGTTTACAAAAGCAATTTTTGAAGATAAGCCAATAGATGTATTTAATTATGGAGAAATGCAAAGAGACTTTACTTATATTGATGATATTGTAGAAGGAGTTGTTAGAGTAATTGATAATCCAGCAAAACCAAATGAAAACTTCAATAAAGTAAATCCAGATCCATCAAGTAGCAGTGCACCTTATAAAGTTTATAATATTGGAAATAATGCACCGGTAAAACTTATGGATTTTATCAAAGCACTTGAGAAAAAAATTGGTAAAACAGCGAAAAAGAATATGCTACCAATTCAACCAGGAGATGTTCCGAGTACTTATGCAGATGTAAGTGATTTGATAAATGATTTAGGATATAAACCAAATACTTCTATTGAAGAAGGTATATCTAATTTTGTGGATTGGTATAGAGAGTTTTTTGGTGTATAAAATAAATAAATTTTTACTCTTTTTTCTTTTACCACTTATACTTTTTGCAGATAAGCCAAATTTATTCCTTTTAAAAGTTTATAAAGACCAAAATATTAGTGGTTGGGTAATGAGTGAAAAATTAGATGGAATAAGAGGTTATTGGAATGGTAAAAAACTTATCTCAAGAGGTGGTAAAATAATTCACGCCCCAAAATGGTTTACGAAAAATTTTCCACCATTTGAAATAGATGGAGAATTATGGACAAAAAGAGGTGATTTTAATAATATTTCATCAATTGTTAGAGATAAAACTCCTTCAAGTGAATGGAGAAAAGTAACTTATAATATTTTTGAAGTTCCAAATGCAAAAGGTAACCTTTTTGAAAGATTAGCAAAAGTTAAACCCTATGAAAGTAAAATAATTAGAATTATTCCTCAAATACCTGTAAAATCAAAACAAAATATGAAAAGATTTCTGAAAAGTATTGAAAAAAAAGGTGGTGAAGGAGTTGTTGTTCGTGACCCAAATGCTCCTTACATAGCAAAACGAACAAGTAAAGCACTTAAAGTTAAAAGTTTTTATGATACAGAATGTAAAGTCGTAGGTTACACAAAGGGTAAAGGAAAATATCAAGGAATGATAGGTGCGATTAAGTGTCAATTAAAAAATGGTAAAATTTTTAAAATTGGAAGTGGATTCACAAAAGAGGAAAGAAAAAATCCACCTAAAATTGGAGATATCGTAACTTTTAAATATAAAGAGATGACTAAAAATGGAATGCCAAGGTTTCCGGTATTTATGAGGATTAGATATGTTAAATAAATTAAATTTACTTTTATCAAAAAGAGATAAACAGTTTTTAATATTGTTATTATTATTTTCATTATTTATTTCTGTTATAGAAACTATTGGTGTTTCTATCATTATGCCTTATGTTGCTGTTGCGAGTAATTTTACACTCATACATACTAATAAATATTATTCATATATATAATTATTTTGGATTTCATAATGATATAAATTTTGTGATTATTTTTGGATTTTTACTTATCTTTTTTTATATTTTTAGAAGTATTGTAAATTTATTTTATTTTTATCTATTAGCAAGATTTTCAAAGGGAAGATGCTATGTTATAGCATATAAACTTTTTGAAAATTATTTAAGTATGCCATATAGAGGTTTTATAGATAGAAATAGTAGTAATTTAACAAAAACAATTATTAGTGAAGCTCAAAATGTAACTGAACTAATTTCTGCTCTTTTATTTATGGTAAGTGAGATTTTTATTATTATATTAATCTATACACTATTTATATATATAAATTGGAAAATAACTTTAGTTCTTAGTGTTATTTTGCTCCTTAATGCTTTATTATTAACACAAACAGTATCTAAAAAGATAAAAAAACTTGGTCAAAAAAGAGAACTTTTTCAAAAACGTTTTTTTGAGGTTATAAATACTACTATGGGTAATTTTAAAATGATAAAATTACATGGTGAAGAAAAAGATATTTTAAAAGAATTTTCTCAATCGACAGATAGTTTTGCTAAAACATATATAGCCAATGAATCTCTTTCTAATTTTCCGAGACTTTTTCTTGAAGCTATAGGATTTTCAATTGTTGCGTCAATCATTATATATTTAGTATATATTAATCAATCAGATATATCGCATAGTTTTGGTTTAATTTCTATGTTTATATTAGGTTTATATTGTCTTTTACCATCTGTAAATCGTATATTGGTAAGTTATAATAAGATTCTTTTTTATAGAAAATCATTAGATATTGTTCATAATGATTTAATATATGAAATAGAAGATTTAGGTACAGAAAATATATCTTTTAATAAAGAAATTAGATTAGAAAATATTAGTTTTGCTTATGATGAAAAAGAAATTTTAAAAAATGTAAATTTAACTATTAAAAAAGGTGAAAAAATAGGAATTATAGGAGAAAGTGGAAGTGGAAAATCTACTTTAATTGATGTTATAATTGGTCTTTATAAACCAAAATATGGTAAAATTTTGATAGATAAAAATGAACTTGATGAAAAAAATATAAAATCATGGAGAAAAAAGATAGGATATATCCCTCAAATGATTTATCTGAAAGATGGAAGTGTTTCTGAAAATGTTGCTTTTTTAGATGAGATTGATGAAATAAAAGTAAAAGAAGTTTTAAAAAAAGCAAATATTTTAGAATTTTTAGAAAAATACCATGAAGGAATCTATACTCATATAGGTGAAAATGGAGTAAAACTGAGTGGAGGGCAAAGGCAACGAATCGCGATAGCAAGAGCTTTATATAATAACCCTGAAATTTTAGTTTTAGATGAGGCGACAAGTGCCTTAGATAACAAAACAGAAGAAAAAATTATGAATGAAATTTATAAAGTGGGAGAAAATAAAACAATGATAATAATTGCTCATAGAATTTCTACACTTGATAGATGTGATAGAATTGTTAAAATGGAAAAAGGACAAGTATTTTGAAAGGAATAATATTAGCAGGGGGGAGTGGTACAAGACTTTATCCGATAACAAAAGGTGTTTCTAAGCAATTAGTTCCTATTTATGATAAACCAATGATTTATTATCCACTTTCAGTTCTTATGTTAGCAGGAATAAGAGAAGTTTTAATAATAACTACTCCACAAGATCAACAAAATTTTATAAATCTTTTAGGTGATGGAAGTGATATTGGTATGAAATTTGAATATATTATTCAACCAACTCCTGATGGGCTTGCTCAAGCTTTTATTTTAGCTGAAGAATTTCTTGATGGTGATGATGCTTGTTTAGTGCTTGGAGATAATATTTTTTATGGTCATGGACTTACAGAGCTTTTAGCTAAAAGTGTAGCAAATGCAAAAGAAAATAATGCAACTGTATTTGGATATTATGTAGGTGATCCAGAAAGATATGGAGTAGCTGAATTTGATGAACAAGGGAATGTAATATCTCTAGAAGAAAAACCAAAAAATCCAAAATCAAATTATGCAGTAGTAGGATTATATTTCTATCCAAATGATGTAGTACAAAAAGCAAAAGAAGTAAAACCAAGCGAAAGAGGTGAATTAGAAATTACAACTCTTAATGAAATGTATCTTAAAGAAAATAGATTAAAAGTAGAACTTATGGGTAGAGGATATGCTTGGCTTGATACTGGTACTCATGAGAGTTTATTGGAAGCTAGTCAATTTATTCAAACTATTGAAAAAAGACAATCTCTAAAAGTTGCATGTCTTGAAGAAATAGCATATAAAAAAGGTTATATAACTAAAGAAAAACTTCTTGAACTTGCCGAGCCTCTAAAGAAAAATCAATATGGTCAATATTTGATATCAATAGCTAATCAAAAGGAAAAATAATGAATTTTATAAGAACTAATATTCCTGATGTTGTTATTGTAGAACCAGTTGTTCATGGAGATAGTAGAGGGTATTTCGTAGAAACTTTTAGAGCTGATAAACTTGAAGAGTTTTTAGGTTATAAAATAAACTTTTGTCAAGATAATGAATCTAAAAGTTCTAGAGGAGTTTTAAGAGGTCTTCATTATCAACTTCATCCTGCAGCTCAAACAAAACTTGTAAGAGTTATTCATGGTAAAGTTTTAGATGTAGCTGTAGATATAAGAAAAGGAAGTCCAACATTTGGTAAACATGTATCAGTAGAATTATCTGCTGAAAATAAAAGACAATTATTAGTTCCAAGAGGGTTTGCTCATGGATTTGTAGTTTTGGAAGATGATACTATATTTGCATATAAAGTAGATAACTATTATTCGCCAGAGAATGATAGGGGTATAGCATTTGATGATGAAGAGTTAGGTATTGACTGGTTAATTCCAAAAGAAGAACTTCTTTTATCAGAAAAAGATACTAAACATGCTAAACTTTCAGAAACTGAAGATATTTTTGATTATAAGGTAGATTATTATAATGCTTAATGTTTTAGTAACTGGAAGTAACGGACAGTTAGGCTCTGAGATTAAGGAACTAATTCAACACTCAACACTCAACACTCAAAATTTTAATTATCACTTCACTACATCAGATTCTTTAGATATAACAAAACATGATGAAGTGAAAAAGTATTGTGAAGTAAATAACATCAAAGTGATAATTAATTGTGCTGCATATACAGCAGTAGATAAAGCTGAAAGTGAAAAAGAGTTAGCTAATCAAGTAAATCATCTTGCTGTTAAATATTTAGCAAAAATTTCAAAAGAAAAAAATATTAAATTAATTCATATTTCAACTGATTATGTATTTGATGGTAAAAATTATAAACCATATACTGAAGAAGATAAAACAAATCCAAATGGAGTTTATGGAGCTACGAAACTTGCAGGTGAAAAAGCTATGATTGAGATAAATCCATCAAATTCTATAATAATAAGAACTTCTTGGGTATATAGTTACTATGGTGCTAACTTTGTAAAAACAATGCTTCGTCTAGGTAAAGAAAAAGAATCTTTAGGAGTAATATTTGATCAAGTTGGAACACCAACTTATGCAAAAGACCTTGCTGAAACGATAGTTTCAATTATGAGTTATGGGTTAAGAGTTATGAATGAAAAAAATAATAATGTAATTCAAAACTCAAAACTTAAAATTCAAAACTCTGTAAAAATTTATAATTACAGTAATGAGGGCGTGTGTTCTTGGTATGATTTTGCAAAAGAGATAATGAAAATGGCAAAGCTTAATTGCAAGATTAATCCAATAGAAACAAAAGATTATCCAACACCTGCAATTAGACCTCATTATTCAGTATTAAATAAAGCAAAAATAAAAAATGATTTTAATTTGGATATTCCTTATTGGAAAGATTCTCTTCGTGATTGTATCACGAAAATTTTGAATGATGAGAGTTGAGTTATGAGTGTAAAAGTTTTAATATTAGATAAGTCTTTTGATTTTTCAGTTAGAGTCGTAAATCTTTATAAATACCTTTGTAATGAGAAAAAAGAGTTTACACTTTCTAAACAGTTGCTAAGAAGTGGAACTTCAATAGGTGCAAATGTAAATGAAGCACAAGCAGGACAATCAAAGGCAGATTTTATTTCTAAAATGAGTATAGCTTCAAAAGAAGCAAGAGAGACAAAATATTGGATAGAACTACTTATAAAAACAGACTATTTGAATATAGAAGAAAATTATGTAAAGAGTTTACTTAAAGAAATAAATGAGTTAATAAAAATTATAACAAGTATAGTAAAAACGTCAAAGGAAAATATCAAATGAATCAACTTAAAACTCAAAACTCAAAACTCAAAACTATTTTAGTAACTGGTGGAGCAGGGTTTATTGGAAGTAATTTTGTACCATATTTTTTAGAGAAATATCCAGAATATAGAATTATCAATCTTGATAAACTTACATATGCAGGAAACTTAGAAAACCTAAGTGAAATAGACAATATTTTAAATAACTCAAAACTCAAAACTCAAAACTCAACCCTACAAAGTGATCGTTATCATTTTGTGAAGGGTGATATTTGCAATAGAGAACTAGTAGAATTTATCTTCAATGAATATGATATAAAAGGTGTTATTCATTTTGCAGCAGAAAGTCATGTAGATAATTCTATTAAAAATCCTGGCGTATTTATAGAAACAAATGTAAATGGAACATATACTATTTTAGACGTTGCAAAAAAATATTGGATGGAAAAACCATTTAAATATAAAAAAGACTATAAAGATTGTAGATTTCATCATATCTCAACAGATGAAGTATATGGAACACTTAGTGAAGATCCAAATGAACTTTTTACAGAAAAAACACCTTATGCACCAAATTCACCTTATAGTGCAAGTAAAGCAAGTAGTGATATGATAGTAAGGTCGTATGTAGAAACATTTGGAATGAATTGTGTGATAACAAACTGCTCAAATAACTATGGACCAAAACAACATGATGAAAAACTAATACCTACCATCATAAGAAATGCTCTACAAGGAAATCCAATACCAATATATGGTGATGGTAAAAACATAAGAGACTGGCTTTATGTATTAGACCATTGTAAAGGTATAGATATTGTATATCATAATGGTAAAAAAGGTGAAACATATAATATAGGTGGGAGAAATGAAAGAACAAATATAGAGATAGTAAATACTATTTGTGAGATATTAGATGAAGTGTATCCCATTAAAACCAACTTAACACTCAAAACTCAAAACTCAAAATTGGAGAGCTACAAGGAGTTAATCTCCTTTGTAGCCGACAGAGCCGGGCATGATAGAAGATATGCAATAGATGCAACAAAGCTTGAAAATGAACTTGGTTGGAGAGCTGATGAAACATTTGATAGTGGAATAGTTAAAACTATTGAGTGGTATTTAAATAAATATAATAAGATGGGAAAATAATTGATAAATAAAATAAAAAATATAGCAAATACAGAAGATAAAAAAAGACTTTTATCAAATTTTTTTTCATTATCTGTATTACAAGGTGCAAATTATATTCTTCCACTTATAACTTTTCCATATTTAGTAAGAGTTTTGGGAGTAGAGTATTTTGGACTTCTTGCATTTGCGAGTGCTACTATTGCTTATTTTAATATATTGACTGATTATGGGTTCAACCTCACGGCAACTAGAGAGATAAGTATACATAGAGATAACAAAGAAAAAGTGATAGAAATATTTAGCTCAGTGATGACTATAAAAATCATACTTATGTTTGTATCGTTTTTACTTCTTACTATTTTGGTATTTAGTTTTGATAAATTTAGTAAAAATGCTCTTATTTATTTTCTAACATTTGGAACAGTTATAGGACAGGTTTTGTTTCCGCAGTGGTTTTTTCAAGGTATGGAGAGGATGAAGTATATTACTTATATAAATATTTCTGTTAAATTTATATTTACAGTCTCTGTATTTATTTTTATACATCAGCAAGATGATTATTATATTGTTCCATTACTTACTTCTATAGGGGCTTTTGTATCAGGCGCTTGGTCGCTTTATTTAGTAAAAAAAGAGTTTAATGTATCTTTTACTTTTCAAAATAAAGAAACACTTATTTATTATCTAAAAGAAGCACATCATATATTTATCTCAAATGTTGCTATAAGTCTTTATACAGTATCTACAACTTTTATATTAGGGCTTTTAACGAATAATACTTTTGTTGGTTATTTTGCAGCAGCAGATAAGATTATACAAGCTTTTAAAGGATTGATGGGACCTATATCACAATCAATCTATCCATATATAGCAAAAAAAGTATCTTTATCCCAAGAGGAAGGTTTAAATTTTATTCGAAAAGTAGCTCTTTATATAGGAATTGCAACTAGTTTTGTATCACTATTTATATTTATATTTGCAGACTTTTTAGTCAATTTACTTTTGGGCGAACAGTATTTTCACTCCATTATTATTCTCCGTATCTTGGCACTAATGCCACTTTTGATAGGACTTAGTAATATCTTTGGAATACAAACTATGTTAAACTTCGATAGAAAAAAAGCTTTTAGTAAAATTTTAATAGCAGGGAGTATTTTAAATCTTATATTATCATGTATATTAGTACCTTTATATCAACATATAGGTTCAGCTACATCTGTTTTGATTACGGAAACTTTTATAACAGTTGCAATGTTTATATATTTACAAAAAAATGGATTAAAAATAATAGGAGAAAATAAAAATGTTTGATTATGTAATAATAGGTGCAGGATATGCAGGTAGTGTGATGGCAGAAAGAATTGCTACGCAACTAAATAAAAAAGTTCTTATCATAGAAAAAAGAAACCATATAGGTGGGAATAGTTACGACTTTAAAGATGAAAATAATATCTTGATACATAAGTATGGTCCGCATCTTTTCCATACAAACAATAAAAAAGTATTTGATTATCTATCACAGTTTACCTCTTGGGATATCTACAATCATAAAGTACTAGCAGTAATAGATGGTAAAGAAGTTTCAATCCCTTTTAATTTTAATACTATTAATGATGTCTTCCCTGAGACATTGGCAAAAAAACTTGAAGAAAAACTTTTAAATGAGTTTAAATATAACTCAAAAGTGCCTATTTTAGAACTTAAAAAATCAACAGATAAAGATTTACAATTTTTAGCAGACTTTGTATATGAAAAGATATTTGTACATTACACAGCAAAACAGTGGGGAATGAAACCAGAAGATATGGATAGTGCCGTAACAGCAAGAGTTCCTATCTTTGTAGGTAGAGATGATAGATACTTTAATGATAAATATCAAGTAGTTCCAAAAAATGGATATACGAAAATATTTGAAAATATGCTAAATCATAAAAATATCAAGCTATTGCTAAATACAGATTTTAAAGAGGTATGTGAACTACAAGAAGATGGTTTTTATCTTTTAGACAATAAATTTAATGGTAAAATTATCTATACAGGGCAGATAGATGAACTTTTTGATTATAAGTTTGGAGATTTACCATATAGAAGTGTAGATATGAAGTTTGAAACTATAGAAAAAGAGTACTATCAAGAAGCTGCAACTGTAAACTATCCAAATGGGTATGATTTTACTAGAATTACAGAGTTTAAACATATACACCCTATCGATAGTAAAAAAACGACTATACTAAAAGAATACCCAAAAGAGTATATCAAAGGTAAAGATACTCCATATTATCCTATATTTACAACAGAAAATCAAACGAAATATAATCAATATCTAGAATACTCTAAAAGATGGAATAACCTTATTTTACTAGGAAGATTAGCAGAATATAAATATTATGATATGGATGATATAGTTGAAAGAGCTTTGGAAGTATTTGAAAAGGAAATTAAATAATGAAAAATCTTTATATAGAAACTAATAGTAAAATTTATGTTGCTTGTCCATCTAATGTTGCAACTGGTGGTCCTGAATTACTTCATCAATTGGTATATGAATTAAGGAAATTAGGTTTTAATGCATATATGTATTATTATGATATGGAAAACAATAATCCAATTCATCCAGCATATGTAAAATACAGTAATCCATATGTTGAAAATATAGAAGATAATCAATTAAATATTTTGATTGTACCAGAAGTAAAAACGGGCTTAATTTATGATTATAACAAGATACAAAAAGTTATATGGTGGTTAAGTGTTGATAATTTTTATAAAAGATTTGATAGTAATATACTTTGGAAAAAAGTTGTTAAAAAAATATTATTTAACCTTAGTTACTTTAAAGTTTATAGATTTCAAAAAGATAATAATTTAATACATTTTGTACAATCAGAATATGCAAAACAACATTTATTACAAAAAGGTATTGAAAATATCTATTTTCTAGGAGATTATTTAAATGAATTATTTATAGATGAACAATTAGAAAATATTAATAGTAAAAAACAAGATATTGTAATATACAATCCTAAAAAAGGAATAGAATTTACAAAAAAAATTATTCAACATGGAGAAAATATTACATTTGTTCCAATTGAAAATATGACAAGAGAAGAAGTTGCCAAATTATTATCTACTGCTAAAGTGTATATTGATTTTGGAAATCATCCAGGTAAAGATAGAATACCAAGAGAAGCTGCAATTTCTGGATGTTGTGTCATAACAGGAAAACAAGGTAGTGCAAAATATTATGAGGATGTAGCTATTGAAGAAGAATTCAAATTTGAAGATAAAATAGAAAATATTCCATTAATTATCAAAAAAATTAAGGAATGTATGAATAATTATGATGAAAATTCTATTAAATTTAACTTTTATAGAAAGAAAATAAAAAATGAGCAAAATAATTTTATTAATGATATTAAAAAGATTTTTACATTAAATAATTAAAGATTTATAAACTAGTAACAGAAAAATAGGAGTGATAAGTGCAACTAAAACAGATAGAAATAGATAACTTTAAATCATTAGTGAACTTTAGTATAAGTTTTGAAAAATTTAACTGTATAGTTGGGCTTAATGGTGCAGGTAAATCTACTCTTCTTCAAGGTTTAGATTTTGTATCTCAACAGATGAAAGGAGATATTTCTTATTGGTTTAAAAAGAGAAATTGGGATATTAGAGATTTACACTCTAAACTTACAAAAGCAAAAAATATCTCTATGAAATTAGATATAAAAATGGAAAATATAAATATGAGTAGTTTTAATTTTTTCAAAGAAAGACTATTGGAGGTCATAAAATGAAGTTTAAAGGAGAAATTAGGAATGAATAAAATTGGATTAGTTATATTGAATTTTTTAACATATGAAGATACATTAGAGTCTATTAAAACACTTGATAAAACTTTAGTAAAAAATGTTGATTTAAAAATATATGTTGTTGATAATAAATCAGATAGTAATAAATTCAAAGAATTACAAGAAAATATTCAAGATATGAATAGTGAATTTGATATAACTTATATTGCATCTTCAGAAAATTTAGGATTTGCTAAAGGTATGAATATTGGTATAGATAAAGCAAGAGAAAATGGATGTAATTTTGTGATATGTTCTAATAATGATATTATTTATAATCAATTAATTGATTTTAATAAATTTATTGAGATATTTAATAAAGATAATTCAATTGCTATAATTGGTCCTAAAATATTATCACCTGATGGAATAAATCAAAATCCTTATATGCTTAAAAATCAAGAAAAAAGTAGTTTAATTAAATTTATTAAACATAAATTAATATTTAGTAATATTATTGGAAAACTTGTTTTTTTTATATTTGGATATAAAAATTATTTTTTTAGAAATAAAATAAAAAATGTGAATACTGAATTAATACCTTCACAATATATTTATGCATTACATGGTTCATTTATGATTTTTACTCCAAGCTATTTTAAGTTTTATAATAATTTAGATCCAAATACATTTCTTTATAATGAAGAATTGATATTAGCAGAAAGAGTACTACAAAAAAATTTAAAAATATTTTATACTAATGAAGTTACAGTATTTCATAAAGATGATTCATCTACAAATAAAATGCTTGGGAAAAATTCTTTTAAAAAGTTAAATTTTGTATTTAGAGAAAACTATAAATCAAGAAGTTATTTTTTGAAAGAGTATATATGGAATAAAAAATGACTAAAGAAATATACGTTCTCTGTGAAAATGGTGTAAATTATCATTATATAGCATTACAATATCTTTGTGATACAAAAAATACTAATGTTATTTATAGAGAGTTTAGTATTGCAAAATTTTTAATGAAATCGATTTTGAAAAGAGATATAAAATTATTTAAAAAACAGCTTTTAAATATTATATTTTTAATTAATTTGATGTTTTCAAAAAATAAAAAAATTATGTTAGGTATTGCTCCTTATGATTTTAGATTTGTTTTTTTAAGTTTAATTTTGAGAAATCATCAATTATATTACCATACTTCATGGATTTGTTGGGATAGAAGTTTTTATTATTTTTATAAAACTGTAAATAAAACAGCTAAAGATAAAAGTATTTTTTCAAAATATAAAATTTTTTTAATTATTTATTTAAAAGTATTGCTATTTTTTAAGAAGAAAATATTATGAAAGTTTGTGCAGTAATAGTAACATATGGAGATATATTTTATTTGTTAAAGCAAGTTATGGATGCTTGTTATAAAGAAAGTTTATCTAAAATTATAGTTGTATATAATGATTCTATTGAAAGTAGTAAAATAGAATTAAAAAAATATGAAAATAAAAATAAAAACATATTAAAAATGATTTATTTAAATGAAAGCACTGGTTTTACTGGTGGATATAAAAGGGGATTAGAAGAAGCTTATACTGATGAAGAATATGATTTTATTTGGCTTATAGATGATAATAATCCTCAACAAAAAAGTTTGAAATTATTGAAAAACTTTTGGAATAATTTATCGAATGAAAATAAAAATGAAAAATTTTTATTACTATCTTATAGACAAGATAGAGTAGCTTATAAAGAGGCTATTATAACAAATATAGGTATAAAAAATAGTTTTTTAGGGCTTTATATAGTTGGTTTACCAAAAAAAGTATTAAAAATTGTCAAAAGAAAACTTGGATTTAAAATTTTTGTAAAAAATCAAACAATTAAAAGCGGGAAAGTATCGGTAGTATCATATGGTGGTCCGGAAAGTATTATTGTGAATGAAAATATTGGAATACTTTGTAATATTGATGAAGTATCGTTATCAAATGCTTTACAGAAAATGATAGGATTGGAGAGGCAATGTGATCCTATGTTCATTAGGCAATATGTTTTAGATAATTTTTCAGAAAATATTGTAGCTTCTAAAATATTTGAAACTTATAAGAATGTTTTAATTAAAAGTAGAGGTGAAAATTTATGAATGAATCTTTGGTAACTATTTATATTCCAACTCATAATCGTAAGGATTTAGTGGTTAAAGCTATTGAAAGTGTTTTAAATCAAACATATAAAAATATAGAAATTATAGTTGTCGATGATGCTTCAAGTGATGGAACTAAAGAACTTTTGAAGGAGTATAGTCAAAAATATATTAATTTTAAATATATAATATTGGATAAAGCATCAGGAGCAAATATAGCAAGAAATAGAGCCATAAAAATGGCACAGGGAAAATTTGTTACTGGTTTAGATGATGATGACGAGATGTTGCCAGATAGAGTTGAAAAACTTGTTAATGCTTATGATGATGAAATTGCATTTGTGACATCCAGATATTATACAAAAAGTAAAGAAGTACTTAAGAAAAAAATCTTAACATTTAAAACTCAGATTGATTTAAATGATGTGTTATATGGTAATATTATTGGAAATCAAGTATTAACAACAAAGCAAAAATTTATTGAAAGTGGATTGTTTGATGAAAAACTTCTTGCAGGACAAGATATTGATATGTGGATTCGTCTGTTAAAAAATAGACAGTTTGCAAAAATTATTAAGGAGCCTTTGCAAATTGTAAATATTAGTGATAATGATAGTAGAATTACTAATTCATCAAATAAAATACGAGGGTATTTTCAAGTGTATTTTAAGCATAAATCTTTAATGTCTATAAATCAAAGAAAATATAGATTGGTTGGATTGATGATCTTAAAAAATAAATCTTTAATTAAATTAGTAAAAATGATTCCAAATAATCCAAAATATATGCTATTATCATTACTTAAAATATTTAAATATATTTTATCTTGTATTAAGTATAAAAAAAGAATTTATAAAATTTTCAGGAGATTTAAATGAAACAGTTTTTTATAGGATTTTCTAAATGGGGATTGTATTTAATAAAACATTTTTTTCCAAAAGGAGATAAATTTATAGTATCATCTTTAGATGAAGTTTTAAAGCTAAATATTGATAAAAATTCTATTGTATATATGTATCCTGCAAAAGAAGATTTAGAAATAAGAAAATATTGTCAAGAGAATGATATTAAAGTTTATTTAGTTGAGGATGCATTTATTAGATCTTTAACTTTGGGTTCTTCTTTTTTTATACCTGCATCTATAGTTATTGATTCAAGGGGTATATATTTTGATCCAAGAAGAGAAAGTGATTTAGAACATTTATTAAATTATTATGAATTTAATGATGAAGTTTTAACAAGAGCAGAAAATTTAATCTCTTTATTATCAAAAAATAAAATTTCAAAATATAACCATTTAGCTTATAAAAAAATAGAAGTTCCAAATAAAAATATAAAATTAGTTATTGGTCAAGTTGATGATGATATGTCTATTAAATTAGGTGGTTATGGATTAGACTCTTTAACTTTATTAAAAAAAGTAAAAGAAAATTCAACAGATAAAGATTTTATAATTTATAAACCTCATCCTGATGTAGTTGCTAAAATTAGAGATGGTGCAATAGATGAAAATATAATATTTAAATATTGTGATATGGTAGTAAAAGATTTAAATTTAGATAGTTGTTTTGAAATTTGTGATGAAGTTCATACAATAACTTCTCTTTCAGGATTAGAAGCATTGATAAGAAATAAAAAAGTTTTTACATATGGAATGCCTTTTTATGCAGGATGGGGATTAACTGAAGATTTTAGAAAATGTGATAGAAGAAAAAGAAAACTTAATTTAACTCAACTTGTTGCAGCAACTTATATTTTATATCCAGAATATAGGTCTATAAAAACATTAAAAAAATCTTCACCAGAAGAAATATTAGAAGAAATCAAAGAGATGAAAATTAAATATTTTAATGATATATTTTTTAGATTTAAAATAAATTTTATGGGTAAAAGTGCAGTAATGTTAAGAAAAATAAGAGATTTATTATGAAATATTGTGTAATTATGTCAATATATAAAAATGATAAATTAGAATATGTAAAAGAATCATTAAATAGTATATATACTCAAACATTAAAAGCTGATATTTTTATAAAGATTGATGGAAAAATTGATAAAAAATTAGAAGAATTTCTTTTGTCTGAAAAAGAAAAAGGAAATATTAAATATCTTGATAAAAGAGAAGAAAATAGAGGGCTTGCGATTTCATTAAATGAACTTATTCAAGAAGGATTGAAACAAAATTATGAATATTTTTTTAGAATGGATGCAGATGATATAAGCAATGCAGATAGATTTAAAAACCAAATTGAGTTTATGAAAGAAAATAAAGAAATTGATATATGCGGAACTTTTATAAAAGAATTTGGAGATGGTATTGAGTATGAAAAAATTGTTAAATATCCACTTACACATAATGAAATGTTTAATTTTTTCAAAAAAAGAGTTCCTTTAGCTCATGTTAGTGTATGTTTTAGGAAGTCTTTTTTTGAAAAAGCAGGATTGTATCCAGAAAAATATCATATTACTAATGAAGATACATTAATGTGGCTTAAAGGGTTTAAAAGTGGTTGTAAATTTGCAAATATTAATTATATAGGAGTAAATGTAAGAGTTAATAAAAATTTTTTCAGAAGAAGAAGTAGTTTTAAAAAAGTGTGGTATGATTTCAAAAATAGATTAGAAGTAAATAGAGAATTAAATTATGGATTTGATTCTTATTTTTACGCAGTTGGAATATTTTGTGTAAATCTATTACCACCAAATTTAAAAAAATTAGCTTATAAATATTTAAGATAAAAGGAAAAATATGACAAAAGAAAATAAAATGGTTTTAGGCTTAATTATTGTAGCCTATATATTTAGTTATCTGTTTCACATTTATTGGATAGATTGGGCGAGTAATTATCCTCAATTTTTTTTTCACAATCAACTTATGATAAATAATCCTGATGGATATTTTTATGGAAGTGAAGCTCAAAAAATTGTTGAACATTTACACGAATATAATCCACGGCTAACAGGTACTTATAGTTATGGAACAGCAGTTATTACAGCATATTTATCGAAATTTTTTCACATTAGTATTGATAATTTAATGCTTTATTTACCAGCTGTAATTTCTTCACTTGTAGTTATTCCTATAATTTTAATTGGAAAACTTTATAAAAATATATATTGGGGATTTTTTGCTTCTCTTATTGGGAGTATTGGATGGAGTTATTACAATAGAACATTGGCAGGATACTATGATACAGATATGTTTTCTGCAATGCTACCTATGTTGATTTTATATTTTGTTTTAGCATCTATTAAGAATAAATCATTAATTTTTATTCTTTTAGCTGGAATTACTACTATTTTTTATCCTTGGGCATATGATCAAGGCCTATCTATTGTCTATGGAATGGGAATTTTGTCATTTTTATATTTATTAGTTTTTAATTTTAAAGATGAATTTAGTTATAAATTTATTGCTATTTTTTCTGTTGCT
This sequence comes from Nautiliales bacterium, assembly GCA_030826765.1. Taxonomy (GTDB): domain Bacteria; phylum Campylobacterota; class Campylobacteria; order Campylobacterales; family JAADDX01; genus JAUUDM01. The sequence goes on along the minus strand of JAUUDM010000029.1, from coordinate 5,412 downwards.
TTGATGGATATAAATTGGGAAATTAGAGTAATTGCTATTATTGGACTTTTTTATCTATTTAAAGTTAAAAAAATAGAACTTAAAAATTTACAAATTTTATCAGGAATTCTATTTTTAGGATTTTTTATAACGGGAAATGTAATTGGAATTATTTTAGCAAAAATTTTATCTTATTCTACTTTCACTCAAAAAGCAAATGGATTACAATTTTTAAATGTAAATAGAACAGTTAGTGAAGCAAGTCATATTCCTTGGAATATTGTTTTTGATAGAATAATTGGTTCAACTATTGGAATAGTTATATCTATAATTGGATATATTTTACTTGTTAAAAGATATAAAGAGTTTATAATTGCATTGCCTCTTTGGGGGATTGGATTTTTTGCTTTTGTTGGAGGACTTAGGTTTACAGTTTATGCAGTGCCTATTGTTGCTATTAGTGGAGTTTATTTTTTTGTATGGTTAGCAAGTAAAGGTAAGTTTGAGAAAATGAAATGGCAAATAAAAGAGTATTCTATTTTAGTAGTTGGGACACTTTTTTTGCTTGCACCAAATATTTCTCATATTGTAGGATGTTGTGAAAATAGTACATTTTTAAGTTCAATTCAAAAAATTTACCCTTTAAAAAGTAGACCATATTTAACTCCAACTACTTTTAATAAAAATGAAGTAGAAGTTTTAGAGCAGTTAAAAAAAGTTTCAACGCCAAAAGATTATGCACTCACTTGGTGGGATTATGGATATCCTATTTGGTATTATGCAAATGTTAATACTTTAATTGATGGTGGAAAACATAATGAAGATAATTTTTTAGTATCTAAAATTTTAACAACAGATAATCAAAAATTAGCAGCTAATTTATCAAAAATTTCAATTAAAAAATATATAGAAACAAATACAACAGTAGCACCTCAACTATTTACTAAGAATGGAAAACCTATTGATGTGAGCAACTATTTAGATAAAGTAGGAAGTAAAAATTTAAATATAAAATTAGATAGAAATATTTATTTAATGCTTCCTTATAGAATGTTTGATATTTTACCTACAGTTGCATATTTTAGTAATAGAGATTTGAATAATGGAAATGTTTTTAGAAATCATTTCTTTTATAAGGAAGTTATTAGAAGAAAAGGAAATTATATTTTTATAGGTAAAATTCCTTTGGATTTGAGACAAGGTGTTTTACTTTTTGGAAAAAATAAAGTACCAGTAAAGACTATTTCAATAGTTGGATATTCAAAAAATGGTAAATTATTCAAAAAAGTTCAAAGAGTTCATCAAAATGGCTTAAACTTAATTCTCATGAATAGTTATGGTACTGGTATAATTGTGGATGATTATTATTATAATTCAACATTTATTCAAATGTTTGTGTTTGAGAATTATGATAAAAATTTGTTTGAACCAGTTATTATGAATCCTATGATGAAAATTTATAAACTAAAATGAGTAAAAAGGATAAATTTATAAAAAGAAGTTTTGATATAGTTTTATCATTGATAGGACTTTTTCTGACTTGGCCTATTATTTTAATTGCTTGGATTTTAGCTAGCTTTGAAACTAAATCAAATGGTATGTTTTCTCAAATCAGAATTGGAGAGAATGCAAAGCCTTTTAAAATATATAAAATAAAAACTATGACATCAAGTAAAGGTACGACTATAACTACTGCAAATGATAATAGAATTACAAAATATGGAAAATTTTTTAGAAAATATAAAATTGATGAATTGCCACAATTGTGGAATGTTTTAATTGGTGATATGTCATTTGTAGGACCCAGACCAGATGTTCCAGGATATGCAGATAAGTTAGAAGGGGATGATAGAATAGTTTTAAGCATAAAACCAGGAATTACAGGTCCAGCAAGTTTAAAATATAAAAATGAAGAAGAGATTTTAGCAAAAGTTGATAATCCAGTAGAGTATAATGATAAAGTTATTTGGCCTGATAAAGTTAAAATCAATAAAGAGTATATTAAAAATTGGTCATTAAAAAAAGATTTAGAATATATTAAAAAAACTATTAAAGGTTAATTGTGAACAGTGAATTTAATAAATGGAATGAATTAAAGAAAAAATTAAATGATAAAAAAATAAATTTAAAATTTAAACCAAGAGATATTTTTTTTATGTCAATTGGTAAAAATATAGGAAGCGAACAACTTGGAAAAGGTGAAGAATTTTTAAGGCCTGTTTTAGTTTATAAAAAATTATCAAAAACTACTTTTTTAGGGATTCCACTTACAAGTACAAAAAAAGATTACTATTTTGAATTTCATCATAAAAATAGAATAAGTTATGTAATGTTTAATCAAATAAGGACTTTTGACATAAGAAGGGCTAAATTTTTTTATAGGAATATAGGAAAAAATACTTATGATAAAATTGTTCAAAGATTAGTAGATTTTGTTACTCCCAAAAGGGAGGGCGGGACCTTAGTCCAATTAAGTAATAATAGTATAACAAAAAGGGATAAAAATGTCAATAAGATATTTCTCTCCCCTCCACATATGAGCGGGAATGAGCAAAAATATATTGATGAGGTATTTAAAAGTAATTATATTGCACCGGTGGGACAGTTTATAAATAGATTTGAAGAGTCAGTGAGAAATTATGTAAATTCAAAAAACTCAGTAGCACTTTGTAATGCTACAAGTGGGCTTCATTTAGCACTTAGAACACTTGGAATCAAAAATTCTCAAGTAGCAGTTTCGACTTTTACTTTTATAGGCTCAGTTAATCCAATTTTATATGAAAGAAATGAGCCAATTTTTATAGATAGTGATAAGTATTGGCATATGGATGTTGAATTGCTAAAAAAAGCAATTAAAGAAAACGATATAAAAGCTGTAGTTTTACCTCATATTTATGGACAAGTTGCTAATATTGATGCGATTTTGGAAGTATGTAAAGAGAATGATATTTATTTAATTGAAGATGCAGCTGAGAGTTTAGGGGCAACTTATAAAAACAAACAATCTGGAACATTTGGGGAAATTGGAGTTTATAGCTTCAATGGAAATAAACTTTTAACTACTTCAAGTGGTGGAATGGTTGTAACAAATAATGATGAAATAGCTCAAAAAATAAAACATCTTTCAACTCAAGCTAAAGAGCCGGAATTTATAGAATATGTTCATAAAGAAGTTGGGTTTAATTATAGAATGAGTAATGTTTTAGCAGCTATTGGGGTTGCTCAAATGGAAGTTTTAGATGAAAGAATTGCGAAAAAAAGAAAAATTTTTGAGTGGTATAAAGAGTTTTTAGATGAAGAGTTTATGCGAGAACTTCCTGAAACAAAAGGAACGAGATGGCTTACAACTGTAATTTTTAAAGATAAAAATCCTTGGAAAGTGATGAAAGTTTTAAGTGAAAATAACATAGAAAGTCGTCCTTTATGGAATCCAATGCATTTACAACCGTTATTTAAAAACGAAAAAGCCTATTTAAACGGTAGAAGTGAAAAACTTTATAAAAGAGGACTTTGTTTGCCAAGCGGAACTACTTTAACAAAAGAGCAAGTAAAGGATATTTGTGAAATTATTAAATTTGTTTAGACCTACTAATTTTAAAAGAATAATTTTCTTTTTGGTAGGAGATATTTTTTTATCCATAATTTCTATCTATTTATCCTATTTATTAAGATTTAATTTTGATATTCCAAATCAATTTTTACAAACATTACATACTGCAATTACACTGATTTTAATTGTTAAAATTCCTTTTTTATATTTATTTAGGCAATACTCTGTTACTTGGAGATTTTACTCTTTTTCAGATGCTAAAAATCTTGTAAAAGCGCATTTTATTTCATATATAATTATATTTATTTTATTTATTATTACCTTAAATCAATTTCATATTCCAAGAAGTATTGCAATTATAGATATGTTTATTTCACTTAGTTTTATAGGTGGTTTTAGATTTTTTAAAAGGATTTTAATTGAAACTACTTTTACAGATCATAATCCTACTATTTTTATTGGAATTAATAATAAAAGTGTAGATTTAATTAAGTCTGCTTTAAGAGGAGAACTTGATATTTATCCTATTGCAGTTTTGGATGAAAGACCGAATATTCAATATTTATCTAATGTTAAAGTTTTGGATATAAATGAATTGGAAAATATAAAAAATATAAAAACAGCCATTATTACAAAAGAGTTATCTCAAAAAGAGTTAGATAAATTAACTAATAGATTAACTAAATTAAATATTTATGATATAAAAATAGCAACTAATTTTGAAAATAAATTAAAAGATATTTCTATAGAAGATTTACTTGCAAGAAAACCAAAAGATATAAATACAACTGAAATAGAAAAATTTATAAAAGATAGAATTATTTTAGTTACCGGGGCTGGTGGAAGTATTGGTAGTGAAATAGTTAGACAGTGTGATAAATTTGGTGCAAAACAAATAATTATGGTAGATAAATGCGAATTTAATCTATATAAAATTGCAAATGAAGTGAAAGCAATTAAAGTTTTATGCTCAATTAATTCTCCTATTTTGGAAGATGTTTTTAAAACTTATAAACCAGAAATTGTAATTCACGCGGCTGCTTATAAACATGTACCTTTATGTGAAGAAAATCCAAAAAGTTGTATTTTTAATAATGTTTTTGGAAGTATAAATGTTATAAATTTGTCAATAAAATATGGAGTTAAAAAATTTGTAAATATCTCTACTGATAAAGCTGTTCGTCCTACAAATGTAATGGGTGCGAGTAAAAGAATAGTTGAAAAATACGCTAAAAATGTACCAAGTGGTGAGACTGAAATAGTTTCTGTTCGTTTTGGAAATGTTTTGGGAAGTAGTGGAAGTGTTGTTCCATTTTTTAAAGAAAAAATAAAAAATAATGAAAATTTACCAGTAACTCATCCTGAAATAACTAGATATTTTATGCTAATTCCTGAAGCTTGTAGTTTAGTTTTACAAGCTGGGGCTATTGCAAAAGGTGGAGAACTTTTTATTTTAGATATGGGTGAGCCTGTTAAAATTAAAGATTTAGCTAAGAAAATGATAGCTTTAAGTGGAAAAGATTTGAAAATAGAATATATGGGACTTCGGCCAGGAGAAAAACTTTATGAAGAGTTATTAATTGATGAAGCAGATTTAAAAACAAAATATGAATCTATTTTGATAGTAAATGAACCAAAAATTGACTTTGAAGAATTAAAAAATAATATAGAACAATTAAAAGGAAATACAAAAATTTTAGCTAAAATAGTTCCTGATTATAAAGGAAGTTTAAATAATTGAAAATTGAGAATGAAAAAAATTATTTTTCATTCACATCAAAATATAAATCAATTTTTTGTAGAGTGATATTATATTTTTGAATTTCTACTTCTAAGTTTTGAATTTCTAATGAATTTTTAAGAGACTGAACATCATAAACAGT
>JAUUDM010000006.1 GCA_030826765.1 Nautiliales bacterium | reverse complement strand
TTTGATAATATATTTTACTTCGCCTTTTGCATAAGCAGAATACCTACTTTTCATAAGTTCAAGTGCAGTTTTTGGTTTTGCTTTTCCTTTGTGAAAAGGTTGGCAACATTTTTTATATTTTTTTCCACTTCCACAAGGACAATTCATATTAGTCTAATACCCTCTTCATTTACTTCGATTTTTTCTTCACTTTTTAGTCTATTCACAACTGATTTGAAAGCTTTTTTACTAACTCCTACTAATTTTTTGATTTCATCAGCATCACTTTTTGTATTAAGTGGTAACTCTTTTTGAAGTTCTAAAATAGATAAAACTTTATCATAAGCAATATCTCTACTTTGACCTATTGGAGTAAGTGAAATATCAAGTTTTCCATCTTCTCTATTTTGTTTTACATACGCTTTTCTTCTATCTCCAACATTTATTTTTTCAAAAATCTCATTTTCATAAATCATACCTTCAAATTTATCATTTACAATAACTTTAAATCCAAGAGGAGTTTTGGCTAAAACTAAGATTTCAACTTCATCATTTTCTTTGAAATTTTCAGCTGGTGATATATTTCTACCAATTTTTGCATCTAAATAAAGTCTATCTGTTTTTTCATCATATTTTATTTTTCCAATTACAAAGTCACCTTTTTTTAGTTTTCTTTTTTGAGTAGAGAGTGGAACAAAAAGATTTTTAGGCAGTCCCCAATCCACAAATGCCCCAAATTTAGAAGTATCCACAACTTCAAAATTTCCAAACTCTCCTAATTTTCTATAAGGTTTTTCAGTAGTTGCTACATATCTATCTTCACTATCACTATAAACGAACACATCCAAAGTATCACCCATTTGAATACCTGCTGGCACATATCTTGATGGCAATAAAACCTCATCATTCTCTTCTCTACTTCTTAGATAAATACCGAAGTCCACTTCTTTGTAAAACTCTAATCTATTAAATTCACCTAATTTTATATACTCTTCAATTTCCATTTTTTGCTCCTCTTATCCAGCCACCACCTACTAATTTATCACCTTGATAAAATACACAAGCTTGACCTTTTGCTACCCCACTAACAGGTTCCTTTAAAAAAACCGTTGCTTTACTTCCATCCATCTTAACTTTTGATTTTACATAATCGCTTCTATATCTAACTTTTACTTCACATTCAAAATTTTTATCATCTATAAACATATTACACTGCTTTAAAAATACCCTGTTTTTTTGTAGTTGATGTTTGTCTCCTACAATTATCTGATTTTTATCAGCATCTATTCCGATAACATATTGAGGCTTGTGAGATTTAAAAAGAGTAAAACCTTTTCTCTGTCCAATCGTATAATGCATATAACCTTTGTGATTACCAATTACTTGTCTTCTTGTATTTACAATTTTTCCATTTAATTTTGTGTTAAATTCGCTGCTTAAAACATCAATATAATTTGTAGGAATAAAGCAAATATCTTGACTCTCTCTTGCACTTGCTAAAATTTCAAGCCCAATCTCTTTGGCTTTTGCTTTTATCTCTTCTTTCGTCCAGTCTCCCAGCGGAAAAATAGCCTTTTTTAAAATCTCTTTTTTTATTCCAAACATAAAATAGCTTTGGTCTTTTGTTAAATCTTTAGCTTTGTATAAAAATTCTCCGTCACTTCTAACATAATGACCAGTCGCAATATATTCACAATTATATTTGTCCATAAAAGGGATAAATTCACCAAATTTTATTTCACGATTACACATCGCACAAGGATTTGGAGTAAGTCCTTGTTTATAACTCTCCACAAAATAATCATAAACTTTCTTTTTAAAACTTTCAGTAATATCTTCTACAAAATATTCAATATTAAAAAGTTTTGATAATTTTTCTATCTTTGAAATATTTTCATCGTGTGGCACATCTTCGTGCATTTTAAGATACAGTCCAACAACTTCAAATCCACGTTTTTGAAGTAAATGAACTGTTACTGCACTATCGACTCCCCCACTAATCCCTACTAATACTCTTTTTTTCATTTTCTAATCCTCTAAAAACTTACTATCTAAAAATGTCTCTGGATATATATTTTTAAATGCAGCCTCAAAACTAACATAAAGTCTATCATATTTTTCTTCTAATTCTTTCAATAGTTCTCTTGTTTGTTCTCTCACATAAGGTTGCTTCTCTCCACCCTCTTTGAAAGCTAAACAACTCTCTTCCCCGTCAATTATTGGAAAATCATTCTTTGCAAGCATTCCTAAAATATACTTTTCTCGCACTCGAATAAGTGGCCTTATAACTTCAATTCCATTATAAGCTTTATATTTTGGAGGCATCGACCTCATCATTCCATTATAAAACATTCCCATAAAAAATGTTTCAACTGCATCATCAAAATGGTGTCCTAAGGCAATTTTGTTATATCCAAGCTCAATTGCTTTTGAATAAATACTTCCTCGTCTCATTCTCGCACAAAATCCACAAGCAGATGAATTTTTTCTTTTATTCTCTTCTAAAATCTCCATTATCGGAGTTTTATACCAAATATGCTCTATTCCATGTTTTTTACAATGTTCGGCCACCGGAGAATAATCAATCCCAGTCATCGAATCAATCGTAATAGCAGTGAGTTTAAAATCAAATGGAGCAATTTGTTTAATTCTATTTAAAGTGTGGAGTAAAACATAACTATCTTTTCCGCCACTAAGACCTACTAAAACTCTATCACCTTCGCCAAAAAGTTTATATTCTCCATTTGCTCGACCTACATATTTTAAAATCTTTTTGCTATATTCAATTTTCATAAGGTTTCATTTCCCCATTATTAAAAATAAAATGGGTTTTATAATTTTTGAAATATTTGTTCACAACATCTGGATTCATTTCACTTGTAACGCTTTCAAATAAATCTTTATCTACTTTAATTTTTACATCTGCAAAAATATTTACTGGTCGTTTAATTTTTGAAGTAATATTAAATTCAGCACCACCTAAAATTTTATTTTTATATTCACTTTGTTCAAAGTCAAAATTTGTATTTATATTGAATTTAGTTAAATTTTTATCATAAGTTACAATTAAATCACCATTCCATTTCGCAACTGCATATTTATCTTTATCTATCACTACTCCAAATTTTTCCGCATTAAATCTATCACTAAATTTATACTCTTTAAGAAACGCATTTTTAAACTTTTCTCCTGCATTTTTAGCTTTTATTTCAATATTTTTATCTTTAAAATCAAATTTTGTTAAATTATATTCACCTTCAAAAGCAATAGGATTATAACTTTTTAGAGTAATGTTCAATTTCAAATTATCTATTTTTAAATTATCTTTATACGAAATATTTTTAACATTTATATCTTTTGTAATAAATTTATCTATAATAATATTTCCATGCAATCCAATTACATTTAATCCATCTTTTTTATAATCATCACCAACTAATTTAAAATGTTTTAAATCTTTCGTTTTTAAATTAAATTTATAACCATTTAAAATAGTCTGATTAAATAATTTTACTTTTTTATATTCTACATCAAAATTCGCAGTCGTTACTGGTAGATTTTTGAAAGTTAAAACTACATCAGATTCAATATTATCAATATGATATCTTTTTTTTAATTTATCATTTATAGTTACTAAAAATTCTCTTTTTGTAGATAAATATCCTATATCTTTTTTAACTTCTTTTATTTGATAACCTTGTTTTTGTAACTCTGAAATCTTCTTATCAATATTTGAATTCATAAGTTTAGCTAAAATAAAAGGAGTTAATAAAATTAAAATAAAAAGTCCAACAAAAGGAATTAAAATTTTTTTCATTCTAATTCCTCTAACATTTCAATCAAAAATTTAGCACTATTTTTTGCACTTCCTTCTAAAAACTTGTCAAAATCAAATCCAGCATCCATATCAGCACTATCACTAATTGCTCTTAGGATAAAAAATGGAACATTTAAAGCATCACAAACAAATCCAACACTCGCACCTTCCATTTCCAAAGCATCTGCATTAAAAGTTTTTCTAATCCACTCTTTTTTTTCATTATCTGCAATAAACTGATCACCTGTTGCGATAATTCCATCTAAAAGTTTTATATTAAGTTTTTTAGCTACTTTTTTAGCAATATTATTTAATTTTTCATCAGTTTCTACAAAAACTTTACTCTCAGGCACATACCCATAAGGATGACCAAACGCTGTAATATCCAAATCGTGTTGACAAAGTTTTGTAGCGATAATCAAATCTCCAATTTTTAAATTTTCATTAATTGCCCCAGCAACTCCACTAAATAAAAGTAAATCTATATTAAATTTTTCTATCATTGTAGCTGCTGTTAAAGCAGAATTTACTTTCCCAATTTTTGAATACGCTATAATTAATTCATAATCATTATATTTTGCTTTATAATATTTATTATTTGCATAATCTATTTCTGTATCAATCTCTGTTACTAACTCTAAAATGGGCTCAATCTCTTCTCTCATAGCCCCCATAATTCCGATTTTCATTTTTCTTTCCTTAAATAATATTTTTGTGTAGTTGATAGTTTTTTATTCATTTTAGTTTCAATCCTATCTATTTCAAAAAGTTCTGCTTTTGTTTCAATTTCTCCTCTTGGATTGATTATAGCACTTCCTCCCCAAAATCCAAGTCCATCTTCAAATCCCACTCTATTGCTAAAAATAGTATAAGCACCACTTAAAATAGATGAAGTTTTTAAGATAGAATACCAATTATCTTGAATCAAAAGAGAATCTTTTTGAAACTCTCTTGCTGGAGAAGCAGCTAAAACTAAAAGTAAATCAGGTTTTTCTTTTGATAAAAAATTAAGTGTTTCACCACTGAACATATCTTCACAAATAAACATTGTAGTTTTTCCAAATTTTGTCTCAAACGAGAAACTCTCATCTCCAGCAAAAAAGAATCTTGCTTCTTCAAAAACTCCATAAGTTGGAAGATGCTGTTTTTTATAAATTATTGCTTCACCTTTACTAAAATAGATACTTGCATTATAAATTTTATGCCCAACTCTCAGTGCCACTCCAACACAAATATCTTTTGTAAAACTTAAATTTTTGATATCAATTAATTCATCTATACTAAAAGCATCTTCAAGTAAAGCATCTTTTATTTTATATCCATTTAAAGCAAGCTCAGGAAACAAAACTAAATTAGCTTCACTTACTTCAATTTGAGTAATAATTTCTTTTAAATTTTCTCTACTAAGTTTTGGCGCTGTTTGAAAAACTTCTATTTTCATAAATTATTTACTTTTTCTAATGTTTTCATATCTGTAATTGGATGAGTTTTAACTTTTGTAACTTTTCTATTAATTCCCATTAAAACTTTTCCACCAAATTCAACAAACATATCTACATCTTCTTCAATATTTTTAATTGATTGTTTGTATAAAACTGGTTTTGTAAGTTGATTTGCCAAAAGCTCAATTGCTTCTTTTTTTGTAGTATAAGGTTTTGCAGTTACATTACTAATAACTGGTTTAAATTCATCTTTTAGGTATTTTTCTAAAAGCTCTTTTAGTGGCTCTACTGCACTTTCAAGCATAGGACAGTGACTTGCAACACTCATATTTAAAAGCATTACTCTTTTTGCTCCAGCTTCTTTAAAAGTTTCTTCCATTACAGCTAAATCTTCTTTTGCTCCAGCCAAAACTAATTGCCCGTCACTATTATAGTTTGCAGGCCATACTCTTTTGTTCTCTTTCTTGCAGATATTTTCAATAGTTTCATCATCAAGCCCCAAAACTACCATCATAGAACCTTCAGTATCTTTAAAAGCCTCTTTCATAAGTTTTCCTCTTGTATGTACTAATTTAATAGCATCACCAAGTTCTAATGCACCAGCAGCGTAAAGTGCAGAAAATTCTCCAAGAGAATGACCTAAAGCATAAGAAAACCCATCTTTTTTACCAAAAAGTTCATAAGCAATAGCAGAATAAAGTAAAATTGCAGGTTGTGTATATTCAGTCTCACCTAATTTATCATTTTCTTCAAACATTAATTCTTTGAAATCAACACCAATTGCATCACTTGCAACTTGAAACATTTCTCTTGCTTTATCAGAATTATCATAAAAATCTTTTGCCATTCCAACAAATTGACTACCTTGACCAGGGAATAAAAATCCTAATTTCATAATTATCCTTTTTTATTTTAATTATAGCAAAAAAGATTGTAAATTGATAATTGATAGTTGAAAATGGAGACTTTTAAAATAATTGAAAATTAATAATGGATCATTTAGAATGAAATATGAGAAGGAAAATAAAAAATCTAAAAGCAAAAATTGATAACTAACTTTTTAATTGTCAATTATCAATTCTACATTATAAATTAATTAGTGGCAACCACATCCAGTTCCACATCCACAACCTTCACCTTGACCTTCAGTTGCACATGCACCACCTACAGCTCCAGCTAAAACTTCATCAGCAGTTGCATCTCTTTCGTTTAATAATTTGATAGTAAATGTTAAATCTTGTCCAGCTAATGGGTGATTATAATCAATTGTAACGTTTTTATCATCAAAATCTTTAACAGTTACAGCAACTGTTTGACCATCAGGTCCTTGACCATAAAGAGTCATTCCTTTTTTAAGTTCAATTCCTTCAAATTGTTCAATTGGAAGAGTTTGAGTTAAATCTTCTCTATATTCTCCATAACTTTCTGCACTTGGAATAGTTACAGTTTTTTCTTCGCCAGTTTTCATTTCAGTTACTGCTTTTTCAAATCCAGGAATCATTTGGTTTTTACCAGAAATGAATTCTAGTGGCGCTCCCCCTACATTTGTATCAACAACTTCATTATTTTCATTTTTAACTGTATATTCTACTGAGTAAACTTTATTGCTCATATTTGTCCTTTAATTTGTATTAAATTTTATTATAACAAGTTATTTTATTTTTTCCAAATTTTCTAGTCTCTTTTTAGCATACTTTGCAAGAGTTGATTTTGGAAAGTCATGTATAAGTTTTAAATAACTTTTTTTAGCCCCGTCATAATTTTTAAGTTTTTCAAATGCATATCCCGTGTGATAAAGCAAATCATCAGTAAAATATGTAGTTTTTTTCATATTTGAAATTGATTTTTTATAAAAAGCGAGTGCAGTTTTATAATGTGCTCTTCTATAATTAATCTCTCCTAAATAAAAAAGACTCTCAGATAATCTATATTTTTTTTGATATAAATAATAGAATTTATCATAAGATAATGAAAATCTATTTTTTCTATAATCATTTAGGGCTGATGCAAAAATTTTATTTAATGGCCAGTTTTTAAAATCATTATTTGTTTTTTTTACTTTTGAAGATTGTTTATCTAATCTTTTAGCAATATTTTCTATTAAATTAATAATTTTTTGAGTATTGTTTTTATCTATTTCTTGATTTTGAGAAACTACTAATTTTAGATTATTTAACTCATTTCTTAAATTCATAATATCATTATTAGTAGTATTAAATTCTTTTTTTAACATATCCACTTCTGCTGTAGTCTCGGCAAACGATGGTAAAATAGTTGTAATACCTTCTATTTTTTGTGTTAAATTATCAAATTTTTGTGTATATTCAAAAAGTTTAGTTCTTAAATTATATATATCTTTTTCTTGAGAATTTATAATTTTAGTTTGAGATTGTACAATTGCTTTTAATTTTTCGATCTCTTTTTTATTTTTAAGAATATATTTCTCATCTTTTGTAAGTCCATATGGATTTGAAGAATCCAAATTACCTGCTTCAAATGCAGATACATCTGCATTTGAATAAGCAATTAATAGAGATAATATTATAAGTTTTTTCATTAGTTATTATGGTAATAGAGTAAAGTCATCTCTTCTATTTTTTGCCCAACATGCTTTGTTGTGAGCTGTACAAACAGGATTACTTTCTCCATAACTAATAATTGTAAGTTTATTAGCATCTACACCTAAATTAACCAAAGCATTTTTAACAGTTTTAGCTCTTTTTAAACCTAGTGCATAATTATATTCATCACTTCCCCACTCATCACAATTACCTTCGATTCTTACAGTATAGTTACCTTTTATATCTTTTAAAGTATTGGCAACTGCTTTTACGATTGGCATTTGATCAGGTCTTATATTATATTTATCAAAATCAAAGTGAACTACATTTTTACTTAAAATAGCTGCTATTTGTTGATTTTGATTTATATCATTACTTTCATCCGTTACTTTTACAGCTGTTGTATCTGTTAAGTCTTCTTCTGTAGCTTGTTTATTTTGTTCTGCTTGATTTGGAACTACCTGAGATTGTTGAACAGCAGTATTGTTTTGATCTGCATTTACATCAAGTTCTGGTTGTTGTCCACATCCTGTAAGAATTGCTAATAAAGTAGCTCCTATCAATAATTTCTTTTTCATTTTTTCTCCTTAAATTTAATACTCAATATTATATCAAAAAATTTTAACGATTAACAATCAAATGATTGAATAATTTTACTTAATCTAAAATAAAAAATTTTATTTTCTTTTAATCTAATAATACCTATTTTAGAATTAAAGTGATACTCTTTTATAAAAAAGATTGTACTTCCATCATTTGAAAAAACAGGTAACATATTTTTCCCACCAAGAGTCAGTCTTTTTATATCATCACTATTTTTATTTACTAGCAAAAGATTAAATGTATTATTACCTAATGCATTATTTGTTTCTCTTGAACTAATAACTATATCATCATTATATGCAGTTAATGAAATTTGATTTTTAGAATAGTATATAACCTTCTTTACTATTCCTGTACTTAAATTTTTTTGATAAACATTAGGATTTCCTAATCTATTTGAAATAAATAAAATATTATTCCCATAAAAATGACCATTTACATCTATACCTGTATACTTAGTAATTCTTTTTAATGATTTTGAATATAAATTATATTCATAAATATCTGGTTGATCATTTGGAGCAAGCGTTAGTAAAAGTTTATTATTATCAAAATCTACATCAGAAACTATAAGCATTCCAGAACTAACCATAACTCTTGTTTTTTTACCTGTATATATATTGTATTTAAAAAGAGTTGGCTCTCTTAAATATTTAGTATAATAAATTTCTGTTTGAGCTCTATCTGCCCATTTAGGAAAAATATTAAATCCACCAGAAACTATCTTTTTTCTATAAGTAAGTGTAATATCAGATATAAAAATTGCACTCTCTTTTGGAGCCATATTTACAGAATAAACTATTTTTCTTTTAATCCAAGGAATTGGTTCAAATCCAAGTTTAGAATTTATATCATAACTCAAAGCATGTATCATAAAAGGATATGAATTAAAATTTGGAATTTTATATTTTTTATATAATTCTATTTTTTTATCAATTAAATTATATAAAAGTGCTGTTGAAGTTTTGTTTTGATAATTAAATCTTAAAAGATAATTATAACCTTTATATTTTGTAAAATTTATATTTGTTAAATTATTAGTTTTTCCACCTATTTTCATATCATAATGTGAGATAATAGTTGAATCTATTTGTAGCATATGATTAAGTTTAGAATTACTATGTACATATTCTACATAAATTTTTGGTTTTTGATTTGTTATGTATTTTGTTATTTGAAGTTCACTTGCATTTAAATATAAAAATACAACAAATAGCAAAAATATTCTCATTTAGTTTCCTTTTAGTTTAGTATTAAATGTAATTTTACCATGAAAATCTTTAATTTTTGATATATCAATATTTTTTAATTTAGTTAAAAAATTATTTAATAATATTGTATCTAAATTTGTAGCTATTACAGCTACATTTAAAACTCCATTTCTTACATCTACTCTTAAAGTTACAAAATTTCCATCTTCTGTGTTAATCTCAGCCCATACTTTTCCAAACTCATTTGAAATATAATCACTACTTTTTTTATCTGAATTAGATACAACTGCCACACTTGAACTAAGTTTAGAAAGCTCTTTTTTAACTAATTTACTAAATTCTATATGGCCTCTTTTTTTTGTCATATTTTCTTGTTTTTTATGTTTTATTTTTTTAGTTGGTATATTATCAGGAGTATTTGCAAAAATATCATCAAATTTTATATCATCCCCACCTTTAGCAAAAGTATCTTCTGTTTTTTTTATTGATTGTTTAGTTGTTTTTTTTACTTCTTGTTTTACAACGTGTTTAGGTTTTGTAATTTTAGGTATATTTTGTTTTTTATTATCTTTAATAATAGCTTGATGAATATAAACTTGCTTAGTTTGCTCTGCTTTATTAGTAACAATTATAAAGTAAATAAATAAAAAAATTAGAAAAAGATAAATAAAAAGTGAAAGAAAAAATGAAATTAATAATCTCATTTAGTAAGTAATCCTATTTGGGTAAATCCTGTTTTTACTACATCAGAATAAATTTTCATAAAAGTAGAATATTTTATATTTTTATCAGCAGCAATATAAACTAAAGAATTTTTATCATATTGTCCAAATTCTAGATTAAAGTTCTCTAAAAAATTTTTAAGTTTATATTTTTGTGAATTAACTAAAACTGTTCCATCTCTTTTTATTGTAATATTAATTGTAGCTTTTTTTTGAGATAAATGAGTTTTACTTCCCTCTGGCAATTGCACTTGTTTTTCTTCAAAGGTAGTAGCTGTTACACTTACCATCAAAATGGCAAGTAAAACAAGCATAATATCCACAAATGGTGTAATATTTAAATCAGGTTTTTTAATCATCTGTAGTAATTAAATCTCTTTGCATTTTCAATGTAGATATTAAATCTTCAAATTTATTTGCTAAAATTTGGTGAAATGAGTAAGCAGGAATTGCAACTAAAATACCAACCGCTGTAGCAATTAGTGCTTCGCTAATAGCAGGAGCTACTAATGATAAAGAAGTATTATTCCCCATATGTCCAAAAGCAACTAAAATAGAAACAACTGTTCCAAACAGACCTATAAAAGGTGCAGTTGATGAAACAATTGCTAAAAATGCAAGTCCTTTTTTACCCTCTTTTATAGATGCTTCAATACAAGCATTTAATATATGAAATTTTTTAGAATTACTCCTCTCAATACAACTATTTAAAGATGAGTCACTAGAAATATTTCCTCCCATAATTAAAGCATTTAAACTATTATTCTCTTTTTTTATCCAAGCATTTAAAGAAAACAATCTATAAAAAAAGACAAAAAATACTAAGAATAGATATAAAGCTAGCCATCCAATTACAGTTAATGTAATCGGATTTGCTAAATATTGATATTTAGATAAGATTTCTGGCAACACTTTCGATTTTTCCTTCTGCATAAGCAACTGCTTGTGATGATTCCGCAAAATCAGCCATAAGTTTTTTAGCTTTAGCAACATTATCTGCAATATCATGACCTTCTGAAGCTGATAATGGAATAGCTTCATCAACTACGATATTTACAGAATCATTACTAATATCGGCATAACCCCAATTAATAGCTACAAGCTCTTCACCAGAATCTTTTTTTATATCAATAACTCCTGCTTTTAAAGTAGTAACTAAAGGAGAGTGTCCATCAAGAACACCCATTTCTCCATCACTACCAGGTAAAGTAACAGAACTTACTTCACCTTCAAAAATTTTTCCCATTGGAGCTACGATTTCAAGTTTCATAGTAACACCTTATTTATTTTTCATTTTTTCTGCTTTTTCTAAAGCCTCGTTAATATCACCTACCATATAGAATGCTTTTTCTGGAAGCTCATCATATTTACCTTCAAGAATACCTTTAAATCCAGCAATAGTATCTTTAAGTTCAACATATCTACCATCAGCACCAGTAAATACTTTCGCAACAAAGAATGGTTGAGATAAGAATCTTTCAATTTTTCTTGCTCTTTCAACAACAACTTTATCTTCTTCACTAAGTTCATCCATCCCAAGAATTGCGATGATATCTTGTAAATCTTTATATTTTTGAAGAGTTTGTTGAACACCTCTTGCTACATTATAATGTTCTTCACCTAAAATTTGTGGGTCAAGAATTCTTGAAGTTGAATCTAATGGATCAACTGCAGGATATATACCTTTTTCAGCAATTTTTCTATTTAAAACTGTTGTTGCATCTAAGTGGGCAAATACACTTGCAGGTGCCGGGTCAGTTAAGTCATCAGCTGGAACATATACTGCTTGAATAGAAGTAATTGAACCTTTTTTAGTTGATGTAATTCTTTCTTGAAGTCTTCCCATTTCAGTTGCTAATGTTGGTTGATACCCAACTGCACTTGGAATTCTTCCTAAAAGAGCTGACATTTCAGAACCAGCTTGTGCAAATCTAAAGATATTATCGATAAACATTAACACATCAAGTCCCATTTCATCTCTGAAATATTCTGCCATTGTAAGACCAGTCATAGCAATTCTATTTCTACATCCTGGAGATTCATTCATTTGTCCATAACAAAGTGCAACTTTATCAAGAACTCCTGATTCTTTCATTTCATTATAAAGGTCATTACCTTCTCTTGTTCTTTCACCAACACCAGCAAATACTGAATATCCACTATGTTTATAAGCAACATTATGGATAAGCTCCATAATAATAACTGTTTTACCAACACCAGCCCCACCAAATAGACCAGTTTTACCACCTTTTGAATATGGCGCTAATAAGTCAACAACTTTAATACCAGTTTCAAACATTTCTGTTTTTGTTGATTGTTCACTAAAATCTGGTGCTTCTCTATGGATTGACCATCTTGGTGCTTTAGCACTAATAGGTGCTCCACCATCAATAGGTTTTCCTGTTACTTCAAAAATTCTTCCAAGAACTTCTTCACCAACTGGAACTTTGATTGGTCCACCAGTTGCAGTAACTTTCATATTTCTTACTAAACCGTCAGTTTGGTCCATTGCAATTGTTCTTACTACATTATCACCAATTTGAGCTGCAACTTCTAAAACAATAGTTTTTTCTTCACCATTAATTGTAGCTGTAACTGTTAGGGCATCATTGATTGCTGGAATTTGTCCTTCAAATTCTACATCAACAACAGGTCCTAAAATTTGTAAAATTTTACCTTCCATAAACTTTCTCCTTATTATTTTAACGCTTCCATACCAGAAATAATTTCAATTAACTCTGTTGTAACTGCTTCTTGTCTTGCTTTATTATAAGATAATGTTAATTCTTTAACTTTTTCACCAGCATTTGTTGTAGCTGCATCCATCGCTTGCATTCTTGCACTATGCTCAGCTGCAAGTGAATCAAGAAGTGCAAAAAATTGAGAAAACTCAACATATTTTTGAACTAATTGAGTTAAAACTAATTCTTCATCATTTTTTGGTTCAATATCTAAAATATCATTATCATTTACTTCAACTTTTGTTCTATCTAATGGTAAAACAGTATCTATTTTAATTTTTTGTGCAATTTTATTTACATAACCATTATGCACAATAATAACTTTATCAGTTTCACCATTCATAAAATCATTATAACTTGAAAGTATAAATTTACTTGCTTCTTCATAATTTGGTGCAGCACTAAGACCTATTTTTTCATCAGCAAGTTCAAATTGATTGAATTTAAAAAATTCAATTCCTTTTCTTCCTATACCTTTAAGTCTTATTTTGATATCTTGTTCTTTAAAATCTTTTATCATTTTTGATACAGTTTTTATAGTTTGGTGATTAAATCCACCACATAAACCTTTATCTGCTGTTACAAAAATAATATCAACTTTTTTAGTTTCGATATCGTGAAATGCTCTATTATTTATAGTATCTTTTATACTATTTACTTTTGCTGCAATAGAAGAAATCAATTCTTCTATTTTATTAGCATAAATTCTAGAATTCTTCAAAGCTACTTCAGCACGTCTTAGTTTCGCAGTTGAAACTAATTTCATAGCCTTAGTAGTTTTTTGAGTTCCTTTTACACTATTTATTTGGTTTTTTAGTTCTTTTAAATTAGCCATTTTTCAAACCTTATACGCTAAATTGACTTTTGAAATCCTCTAACGCAGTTTTTAATTTATTTTCAATTTCATCATCAATTTTTTGTTTTGCTCTGATTCCATCAAGAATTTCAGGGAATTTTGCTTCAATAAATGGATAAAGTTCTGCTTCAAATTTAACTACACTTGTTGCAGGAATATCATCTAAATATCCATTTGCACCAGCATAGATAATTACTACTTGTTTTTCAATTGGAAGTGGTGAATATGGTGGTTGTTTTAACACTTCTACCATTCTTTGACCTCTTTCAAGTTGTTTTCTACTTGATTCATCTAAATCACTTGCAAATTGAGAGAATGCTTCAAGTTCTCTAAATTGTGCTAAATCAAGTCTTAATGTTCCAGCTACTTGTTTAGTTGCTTTAATTTGTGCAGCCCCACCAACTCTTGAAACTGAAATACCAACATTAATTGCAGGTCTAATACCTTTATTAAAGATACCAGTTTCTAAGAAGATTTGACCATCTGTAATTGAAATTACATTTGTTGGAATATATGCACTAACATCTCCAGCTTTTGTTTCGATAATTGGTAATGCAGTTAAACTTCCTGCACCTTTTTCATCTGATAATTTAGCTGCTCTTTCAAGTAATCTTGAATGTAGATAGAATACATCCCCTGGGTATGCTTCTCTTCCTGGTGGTCTTCTAAGAATTAGAGACATTTCTCTATAAGCATCAGCTTGTTTTGTTAAATCATCATATACGATTAAACCATGTTTACCGTTATCTCTAAAATATTCTCCCATAGTTACACCAGTATAAGGTGCTAAGAATTTAAGAGATGCAGCTTCACTTGCACTTGCATTTACAACAATTGTATAATCCATTGCACCATGTTCTTCAAGAACTCTTACAATATTTGCAACAGTTGATTGTTTTTGACCAATTGCAACATAAATACAGATTACATCTTGACCTTTTTGGTTGATAATTGAGTCAATTGCAACAGTAGTTTTACCTGTTTGTCTATCCCCAATAATAAGTTCTCTTTGTCCTCTTCCGATTGGAACAAGTGCATCAATGGCTTTAATACCAGTTTGAAGTGGTTCATGAACAGATTTTCTATCCATAATTCCAGGTGCTTTTTCTTCTACATATCTATATTCAGTAGCTTCAATTTCACCTTTTCCATCAATTGGTTCACCAAGAGCATTTACAACTCTTCCTACAAGTGCTTCACCAACTGGAACTGTAAGAAGTTTACCAAGTCTTTTAACAGAACTTCCTTCAGTGATTTCTGTTCCTTTTCCAAGAACAACAACACCAACATTATCAGCTTCAAGGTTAAGTGCAAGACCTTTTTCACCTGTTTCAAACTCTACCATTTCACCAGCCATTACATTTGTAAGACCATAAACTTTTGCTATACCATCAGCACTGTAAATTACTTTTCCTACTTCATTTACATCAATTTCTAAATCAAAATTTTCAATTTTTTCTTTTATAATTGATGTTATTTCAGTGTATCCAGCCACTCAGAACTCCTTTATTTATTTTAGATTGCTCTAATTATATTTGCGATTAATTTTGCTTTTATGTCTTCTTCATAAACAGCAATTTCTATATTTAACGAATCTACATAAACTTGCACACCACTTCTATTAGTAGTTTTTTGTGTAAGTTTTATATTTTTACCTAGTTTTTGTGAAAGCTTAGATTCAATTTCAGCTACTTTACTTTCAGCTAAAGCCTCTTTTGAATATACAAAACCTTTATAATCTCCTGTAATTTCTGCAATAATGTCTTTTAATAAAACTACCGCATGCGGAAGTTCTTTTAATCTATCATTTTTAGCTATAAGTTTTAGTAAATTAACTACTTTTTCGTCTTTAATACCTAATAACTCAACTAAAAATTCAACTTTTTTATCGTTACTTACAAGAGGTGAAGTAATAATTAAATTATATTTTTCACTTTTAGCTAATTCAACTAATGGTGTCAATTCAGAATAAATAGTTTCTAAATGCTCTTTTGTAGTTGTTTCAACTAAAGCTTTTACATATTTTTTTATACCCATTATCCAACCTTTTTAGTTACAATAGTTGCAACTTCTTCACTTGAAAGATGAATATCTTTAGCTAAATCTTTCAAATACGATTCAACTACTTCTTTTTTAATTCTTGATTCTTCATATGCTTTAAAATCCTCAAATTGTTTATTTAACATTGCTATTTCATTTTTAGCAGTTGTTAAAGTTTGAGTTTTAAGAATTTCAGCCTCTTTTTGTGCTGTTTTAATGATTTCTTCAGCTTTTTTATGAGTTTCTTCTACTTGAGCTTTTAAAGCTTCTTTTTGTAGTTTACTTTCTTTCAGCTTATTTTCTACTTCTTCAAATTTACTAGCTATTGAATTACTTCTATTAGCATAAAAAGTTTTAATTTTATCTGCTAATAAATACCATAAAATAGCTGCAAAAATGATAAAGTTAACAAGTCTTGGAATGAAATCACTATCACTAATTGTTGCATGGGCAGTATGTTCGTTAGCAAAAAGCCCAACTGCAACAAGTCCCAACATTACGATAACTTTTTTCATGCTATTCCTTTTAATTTTTTAGATAGCATATCTTTAAGTGTAACTGACTCTGCTTCTAAAACTTTAGCTAATTCTGCTTTTTTTGAATTTAATTCTTCATTAAAAACCGTTTTTGCAGCTTCTATTTTAGAAACTTCACTATCTACTAACTCCGATGCTTCTTTTTTTGCTTTGTCTAGAGCTTCTTTTTTTATTTTAGAAGCTTCAGCCTTAGCTTTTTCTATAATAGAAGCAATCTCTTCTTCATACTTTTGTGCTTCTTCTGTGTTACTAGATGCGGCTTTTAATTCGTTTTGTAATTTTGCTTCTCTTCTATCCATAAAAGATAAAAGCGGTTGAAATAACCACATATTAAGCAAAATTAATGTAACAAAAAATATGCCAGCTTCTATTAACATTACAATCAGGCTAATGTCTAACATCTATACTCCTTTATAGATTTTCAAAATTTTATCAAAGTTTTTATTGATTTTAACTTAAATATCAAAAATTTTTTTTAATTTTTTCAAATTTTTCTTAGAAGTAACACTTATTATCAAATTATTACCTTTACTTTTTATATCTAAGCCATATTTTTCTTTTATCAACTCTACAAAATTTGAAAGTTCAATTTCATCATTTTTTACACTATTTTCTATATTTTTAGTATCTTTTTTAGATGAATTTTTATATGATTTAACTAATAATTCTACTTCTCTGCTACTTAACTTTTGTCCGATAATAGTATCTACTAATTTTTTTTGAGTTTCTTCATCAAAAGAGGCTATACTTTTAGCATGTCCAAATGTTATTTTTTCTTCTTTTAATTTCTCTTTAGAGTAATCTGATAATTTAAGCATTCTTAAAATATTTGTAATATAACTTCTACTTTTTGATAAAATTTTAGCAACTTCTTCATGAGTATAATTATGCTCTTCAATTAATTCATAAATAGATTCAGCTAAATCTAAGACATTCAAATCTTCTCTTTGAAGATTTTCAATAATAGCAAATTCTCTTATTTTAGTTAAATCAAAATCAACTATAAGTGCTTTTATTTTTTCTTGTTTTAAAAGTTTTGTAGCTTTAAGTCTTCTTTCCCCTGCAACTAACACATATTCTCCATCATCAATCGTCACAATAATAGGTTGAAGTAATCCTTGTGTTTTAATAGAATCAGCCAATTCTTTTAATGAATTATCATTAAATACTTTTCTTGGTTGATATGGATTAGGAATTATTTTATTTACATCAATTTCTTGAACTATTTCTGAATTTTTAGATATATCTTTTACATAACTTTCTTCTACATCACTTAAAATAGCTCCAAGTCCTCTACCTAATCCTTTAGCCATTATCTACTCCTAAAATATTTTCAGCTAGTTTATTATAAGCCTGGGCACCTTTACTTTTAATATCATAAAGTGCTACAGGCTTACCAAAACTTGGGGCTTCTGCTAAACGGACATTTCTTGGAATAACTATATATCTTTTTTTTTCACTTTTCATATCTACAAACATTTTTGGACCAAAATGTCTTACCAAATCTGATAAAACCTGCTTTGCAAGATTATTTTGAGAAGTGTACATAGTAGGTATAATACCTTTTATTTTTAGTTCTGGATTTTTTGTTCTTTTTACTAATTTTATAGTATTTAAAAGTTGAGCCAATCCTTCTAATGCAAAAAATTCACATTGAATAGGAATAATTATACTATTACTTGCACACAATGCATTAATTGTAATAGTCCCAAGTGTTGGAGGAGAATCTATAATAATATAATCATATTTATCTTCAATTGGTTTCAATACTTTTTTTAGAGTTAGTTCTCTATCTTTTAAATTATCAAGTTCTTTTTCAATAGCAACCAATCCTATATTTGACGGTATTAAATCAAGTGTTTCAATTGTTGTATTTAAAATAACATCTTCTATATTTTTTGCACCAATTAAAGTATGATAAATATTAAATTCATAATCACTTTTGTAAAAACCAAGTGAACTCGTAGCATTTGCCTGTGGATCAAAATCTATAAGTAAAACTTTTTTTTCTGCAATTGCAAGAGCAGCTGCTAAATTTACAGCTGTAGTAGTTTTACCCACTCCCCCTTTTTGATTTGCTATTGTAATAATCTCTTTCATCTTAAACCATATATCCTTTCATTATTTATTTGAATACTTCCATCTTCATTTAATTTAGCTTTTTTAAGTTCTAAATTATCACTTGTTATAAAATTATTATTATAAAACTCTTTTTCTAACTTTTTATATACTTCATTCCACAATATATTTTGTTGAATTTTTTCTAAAAATTTAATTAAAATTTCTTTATTATCTATTTCAATATCAAGAGCATTAAAATTTTTACTTTTTTTTGTATTTAATCCAATTCCAACTATAATTATATCATTTTTTATATTACTTATGCATCCAGCAACTTTTTTTTCTAAATATAAATCATTAGGCCATTTAAATTTTATTTTACTTCCATAATCACTCAAAATCTCTTTTAATAAAAACATATAGTAAATTGAAATAGACTGAAGCTTCAAATCATTTGGCAAACTATTTTTATGAATAGCAAAAGAGAAAAAAAGATTTCCTTCTTCACCTATCCAACTATTTCCTCTACTTCCAATTCCATCATTTTGATATTCACTCCAAATACAAACATTCTCTTTTAGATTTTCAAGTAAATATTTTTGAGTGGAATTAATTTTTTTAAAGTAAATTATCTCCAACTTTTAACCTTTGCCCATTTATATAACTAATAACATTCATCTCTTTTTTTGAATTAGGCTGAATAGTAAAAATTTCTATTTTTCCTTTCTCGCAAGCAACAACGATACTATCTTTTGTAATTTCTAAAATTTCTCCCACTTCATTTTGAGAAGTTGTATCAACAAGTTTCATATTTTTAATTTTAAATTTATCTGTAAAAATTCCAGGCCAATAATAAAATGCTAAATATTTTCTATAAATTTCTAATGCATCTTTAAAATCAATTTTTCCATCCTCTTTTTTTATTTTTGGAGAATATGAAGAAATGGCATCTATTTGTTTAAGTGGTTTTATGTTTTTATAATTATCAATTATAAAAGGAGTTAAATTAGATGCGATTTTCGCCAACTCATCAAAAAGTTCTGGTGCAGTTTTGTTTGCTACTTCACAATATTCATACCCTAAAATATCACCTGTATCAAGTCCCACATCCATTTTCATAGCTGTAACACCAGTAAACTCATCTCCATTTAAAATAGCACTTTGAATAGGACTTGCACCTCTGTATTTTGGTAAAAGTGAAGCATGTAAATTTATACAAGGAGCAATTTCTAAAATGTCTTTTGGTAAAATTTGTCCAAAAGCCGCTACTACTATAAAATCAGGATTTAAATTTTTTATATTTTTGGCTTCTTCTTTTAGATTAATTGGTTGAATTACTTGGATATTATGTTTCTCAGCTAATACTTTAACTGGTGGTGGAGTTAAAATTTTCTTTCTACCAACTGGCTTATCTGGTTGAGTATAAACTGCTACAACTTCATATTTTTTTATTAAATTTTCTAAAATAATTTCAGCATAATCTGGAGTTCCCATAAAAATTATTTTCATATAAAACCTTTTTTATGAAATTGTAGCAAAAAGAGAAAAATTAATATAGTAAGTCTTAAAACTAAACAAAAAAATATGGATATAATATATAGGAATAAGATATAGGGTTTTATTATTAAGTTTGTAGCTTACTTTTTATTATGTTAACTAAACTATATAAAAAGAAAAGAGTCATTATAATTGTTTAGCAGGGGCTTACTT
>JAUUDM010000032.1 GCA_030826765.1 Nautiliales bacterium | reverse complement strand
AATCTCCCACTAAAAAAGTTAAGACTCAAAGTAATCATATTTTTTTATCAATATTAGCTTTTTTCAATATTAGCTTTTTTCAAAATTAGCTTTTTTCAAACTTGAATATTTAAAAATAAAGCATAATTTAAATCATTTTGCTTTAAGAATGAAACTACTTATAAAAGCTAATAGAATTGCATATGATGAGTTGCAAAAATTTAAATATGCGTAAGGTCAGGTAATAAAACAAATCTTAAAAAATATGTTATAATTACATCAAACCTAAATTAATAAAGGTAAAATGATGAAATATAATATTGATTTACAAAAATTAGCAGATACATTTGGTTTTGAACTAGATGAAGTTGAAATGATAATTGAAACTTTTTTACAAACTTCTAAAAAAAATTTAAACGATATAAAAGAAGCTATAGAAAATAATGATAAAGAAACATTATCTCACGCTGCTCATTCTCTCAAAGGAAGCTCTTCAACTCTACAATTAACGGATATATCTGAACTAGCTAAAGAAATAGAACTTAGTGCAAAAAACAATGAAATACTTGATTACCAAAGTAAATATAATAAGTTAAAAGAATTAATAAATACTCTAAAAAATGGATAAATTATGTCAAAAAAACCAACTATTTTAATTGTAGATGATATGCCAGATAATAGACTAATAATAAAAATAGCCTTAAAAAATGAAAATTATAATTTTATTGAAGCAGAAAATGGTGAAGTTGCTTTGCAAAAAGCAAAAGAGTGTAATCCAGATGTAATTTTACTTGATGCTATGATGCCGATTATGAATGGTTATGAATTTACAAGAGAATTAAGAAAAATTGAAAAATTTAAAAGAATTCCTATACTTATGATTACAAGTTTAAATGAAAAAAAAGATAAACATAAAGCTATAGAAGCTGGAATAAATGATTTTATTTCTAAACCATTTGATATAGAAGAATTAAGGATTAGATGTAGGTCATATATGAATTTAGCAGAAATAAATAATGAATATATTCTTGCAACAAAAGATAAAGAAACAAATTTACCAAATAAATTAGCATTAACTAAAGATTTAAAAAAATATAAAAATCCTTTTTTAATTTTATTTAAAATAAAAGATTATGAAATGCTCCAAGAATTTTATGGAGAAGATATAGTCTCTAAAATGACCATAGAATTTTCAAAAAACATTCATAATTTATTACCTTCTAATTGTAAAGATTTTACTTTATATATTACAAATGATGGAGAGTTTGCACTTTTAAAAGATATCCAAAAAGATAAATATTCTTATGAAAAACTTCTAAATATTTCCACTGAACTTTATAATAATATAGAAGAATATAATGTATTTATAGATGAATTTGAATATAATTTATATATAACTTTAAGTTTTAGTGATGATTCTAAAAAAGTATTTAAACAAGCAAGAGCTGGTTTAAATTATGCTATAAAAAACAAAAAAAATATAATATATGCAAATAATATAGTTAAAAAAATAAGAAAAGAAGTAGAACAAAATACAAAAATAATTCATTTAATAAAAACAGCACTAGATAATTATAAAGTAGTTTCTTATTTTCAACCTCTCTACAATAATAAAATAAAAACTATAGAAAAATATGAATCATTAGTGAGAATTATAGATGAAAAAGGTAAAATTCTATCTCCTTTTTTCTTTTTAGATATAGCTAAAAATAGTCATTACTATTTTAAAATAACTGAAACCGTTTTAAATAATAGTTTTAAAACAGCTGAACAAACTAATAAAAGTATATCTATAAATTTATCATTTTTAGATATACAAAATAAATCAATTACTAATAAAATTATAGAATACTTATCTAAAAATCAAGCAGTTGCAAAAAGAATAGTTTTTGAAATCTTAGAAGATGAAAGTATTGAAAATCTAGAAACAATAAAAGAATTTATAAAAAAAGTAAAAACTTATGGTGTTCAAATTGCTATAGATGATTTTGGAAGTGGATATTCGAATTTTGAAAGAATATTAGAACTTGAAATTGATATTCTAAAAATAGATGGTAGCTTAATAAAAAACATTGATACAAATGAATTAAATAAAAAAATTGTAAAAACAATAAAAACTTTTGCTGATAGTATAGGATTAAAAACAGTAGCCGAATTTGTTTCAAATGAAAAAATTTTTAATATAGTTAATGAAATAGGAATTGATTATACTCAAGGATATTTTATTGATGAACCAAAAGCAGAATTAAAGGAATAAAAGCTTATGAAAGAAACAATAGCTTCAACCTTACTTTATAATTATAAAATAAAAAGAAATTTTGCTATTGTAGCATTTTTTTTAATTTTTCTTTTTTCTATAATAGCATCTATTTATACTTATAATATTTATAAAAACCTACTATTTAAATCTATTGATACACAACTTTTAGGTGTAGCTAAATCTGTAAATTTAATTATTAATGATAATTTTTTTGATAAAGCTATTACAAAAAATAGCATAAATCAAAAAGAAGATATGCAAAATATTAAAAAATTATCTGAATTAGCAAAAAATATGGGTGTAACTTATATTTACACAATGTTTTTTAAAGATGGTAAAATATATTTTACTTCTTCAAGTGCCTTAGATAGAGATTTCAAAAATAATAATATCACAAAATATTTTGATGAATATAAACAAGCAACTCCTGCACTTAAAAACATATTAAAAAATAATAAAATATTATATGAAACTTCAACAGATAAATGGGGAACTTTTAGAAGTATTTTAATACCAAAAATAACTAAAAAAGGAACTAAATATATTATAGGCGTAGATATGTCTCAAAAAAAAATAAATACTAAAATAAATAAATCATTATATAAAATAGCTATAGTAGAAATTGTATTTATTATTATTTTATTGATATTTTTCTTTTTTATGTATTTATTTTCTAAAAAAGAGTTAGCAGAAATTAAAGAAATAGAAAATAAATTAGAAGAAAAAAATATTAGTTTAGAAGAATCTTTAGAAAATTTCAAAAAAATTTTTAATTTAACAATGGAAATAATTATTTTATCTGACGAAAATGGAAATATTGTAGATATAAACGAATCAACACTAAAATTACTAGGGTTTAAAAATAAAGAAGAAATCATAGGAATCAAATTATTAAATATTATTGAAGAAAATGATAGAGATAAAGTAAAAGAAAAAATTATTTCAAACAATACAAAACCTTATAAAATCAAATTGAAAAAAAAGAAAACCGGAATAATATATACTATAGCAAAAGGAGAAAATATTTCAATAAATGGTAAAAAAATGAGAATTAGTTTTGCTCACGATTTAACAAGTATTATTGAAAAAGAAACAGCAAAAAAAGAAAACAAAGCCAAATCAGAATTTTTAGCAAATATGAGCCACGAAATTAGAACACCATTAAATGCAATTATAGGATTTGTTGATTTATTAAAAGAAGAGAGTAAAGGTAGAAAAAAATGTTCAGATTATTTAACTATTATTCAACACTCAAGTCAAAGTCTATTACAAATAATAAATGATATTCTTGATTTTTCTAAAATAGAAAGTGGTAAATTTGAAATAGAAAAACATCCTTTT
>JAUUDM010000010.1 GCA_030826765.1 Nautiliales bacterium | reverse complement strand
TATCATCATCAATAGTTAATTCATCATCCGTATTATCAGAATTATCTGTAGTTTGTTCATCAAAATCTAAATCATCTAAATTAAGATCATCGTTAGTTTCATTATTATCGTTTTTATCTAATTCTAAATTATCATCATCAAAATCTATATCATCAATTTCTAAATTATCATCTAATCCAATATCATTTACATCATCATCTATAGAAAAATCATCTGATAAAATATCATTCGAAGTATTAGATAATTCATCATCCAAATCTAAATTATCATCATCTATAGTATCTATGGTATTTTCTTTTGTAGGTTGTTCTTTAATTTTATTAATTAAATCTATTAAATCTGTTGGTAAAAATGGTTTATTCATATATTCATCAAAATTAGGTTTTTTTTCTTCATTTTTTCCTATAATAAGTACTTTTTTTGAATTGCTTAATTTTTCTATTAATTCATCAGAGTATACGGAGTTATCTATAAAAATTAGATCAGCTTGTTGTGGATTATCAATATCACCTTCTATCAGTTCTATTCCTAGTTTTTCTAAAGTTAAAGAAAAAAGCTTTTTTATGGTAGCATTATCACTAAATAATAGGGCTGTTTTCATAATGTTCTCCCATTTTTTAGTATAATTATACCAAAAAGGAGAGAAATGAAACAAATATTTATTTTAATTGTTTGTATTCTATTTTTAAATGCAAAAGATAAAATATATTTTATGCCAGAAGATGGTAAGAAAGCCCAAAAAGAGATCTCTTATTTAATTTCTCATGCACATAAAAATATAGATATAGCTATGTATTCTTTTACAAATAAGGTTTTCCTAAAAGTTCTCAAAAAAGCTGCAAGAAAAGGTGTTAAAATTAGAATAGTTGCAGATAAAAGTTCAAATAGTAATCAAAAACATTATAGTATTGTGCCACAACTTGCTAAATTAAGAAATATTGAAGTTCATTTGTTAAGTGGTAAATCAAATGGAAGATATAGAGCAGGGATTATGCATATAAAATTATTGATAGTTGATAAAAAGATAGTAGCTTTTGGAAGTGCTAATTATACTTATTCAGCTTTTCATAAAAATTATGAACTTTTATATATAAATGATGATTATCGCTTTACAAAAAGATTTATTTCTATTTTTGAAAAATTATGGAATGCAAATAGTCATAGACATGCTTATGATAGAGAAGTTTCTTATTTTTTTAAACTGTTTTAAATAAAAGAAGAGAGTATTTTTATCACATTAAATACTTCCTCTTTAAACATAAACATCATACTACTTAAGATTGCTATTATAATCATAAAACTAAGTGCAATTTTAATAGGAAATCCTATTACAAGTAAGTTAAATTGAGGCATACTTTTCATAATCATTCCAAAAATTATATCGCTTAAAAATGATACTGCTAAAATAGGAAAGGCTAATGAAAATCCAAGTATAAAAAATCTATTCATTTCATTCATTAAATATTCACCCATACTTTTTATATCAAAAAAATCTCCAAAAGGCATGGAATGAAGAGATTTTGCTATTACTTCAAGCATTAAATAGTGTCCATCTGCTGCCAAAAATATAACAACTGCCAGAAGGTTAAAAAACTGTGATATTACTGGAGTCTGTATTCCACTATTTGGATCAACTATTGTAGCCATTGTAAGTCCCATAACAAAAGATATTAGTTGACCTGCAAATTGTAAAATCATAAATATAACTTGTAAAGCAATACCAGTAAAAAAGCCAAATGTAATTTCATTTATTATAGATAAAACTATATTATTTAGAGTAGGTTCAAATGTAATAAGTGGAACTAGTGGAAAAGTTACTATAGTAAACCAAAATACAAAAGCTGCTTTTATAGTGTTAGGAATTGTCTGAAAATTAAATACTGGTAAAAATGCTATTAAAGCACTCCATCTTATAAATAAAAGGAAAAATGTTATTACATTTTTATCATTTAGTAAGTTTGTGTAGTCCATAGTTTTCTAATTTGTAAATGGTATTACATTTTTTAGCTATTTCTTCATCATGTGTTACCATTACTAAAGAAGCTTCATTTTTATCACAATATTCTTCTAATATATCCATGACTTCAAATGCACTTTCTCTATCTAAATTTCCAGTTGGTTCATCTGCAAATATAATTTTTGGCTTTTTAGTAAGAACTCTTGCTATACTTACTCTTTGTTGTTGACCACCACTTAGTGTTTGTATATTTTGATGTATTACGTTATCTATATTTAATCTTTTTAAAAGAGTCTCATCAATTTTTGTATCAGCTAAAATTTGGGCTACTTTTAGATTGTCAAATGCTGAAAATCCATTAAAAAGATAATGAAATTGAAAAATAATACCAGTTTTATTTTTTCTTAAATTAATTAATTCTTTTTCTTTTAGGGAATAGATATTTTCATTAAATAGATAAACTTCACCACTATTTGGTTTTAAAAATGTAGATAATATATGAAGTAGAGTTGATTTCCCACTACCACTTACACCAATAATAGCTACTTTTTCTTTAGCTTTTACTTCTAAAGAGATATTTTTAAAAAGAGGGTAGTCGAATTCGTGAGATAAATTAGTTGCCTTAATCAAGGAAGAGACCTTGATTAAGCAAGAGATGCTGCTACTTCTTCAGCAAGAGTACATCCATTTTTAGTAAGACCTTCACCCATTTCATATCTAATATATTCAACAAGTTTAGCTTCACCACTAACTTTTTTAGCTTGATTATTTAAGAATGTTTCAACATCTTCTTTTTTTTCAGCTTTTACATATTCTTGTTTTGTAAGACAATTATCTTTTTTAAATCTTTCAATTTTACCAGGAATAATGTGTTCGATAACTTTTGCTGGTTTTCCTTCTTTTTCAAGTTGTGCTTTTGCAATTTCAACTTCTTTTTCGATATCTTCAGCAGGAATTGATTCTGGATTTAAATATTTTGGAGCCATAGCTGCTGCGTGCATTGCGATATCTTTAAGAGTGTCTTTGATAGCTTCTGCAGTTTCAGGTTTATCACAAGCTGCTGCTACAACAACACCAACTTTTCCACCCATATGAACATAACCATTTACAACACCATTTTCATCAGTTTTAATTGTTGCAAATCTTCTAACAACAATATTTTCACCAATTTTAGCGATGATAGTTTTAAGTTCTTCTTCAAATTTAGCACCTTTGAATTCACCATTTAATAAAGCATCTACATCAACAGGTTCTGTTTTTTGGATATGCTCAGTTGTTTCTGTAACAAATTTTTGGAAATCTGCATTTTTAGCAACAAAGTCAGTTTCACAGTTAATTTCAGAAATAGTAGCAGTTTTGTAATCGTCACTAATTTCAACGTTTACAACACCTTCAGCTGCATTTCTACTTCCTTTTTTGTCTGCATTTGCAAGACCTTTTTTTCTAAGGATTTCAACTGCTTTTTCTTCATCACCGTTAGCTTCAACTAAAGCTTTTTTACAATCCATCATCCCAGCACTTGTTTTTTCTCTTAAATCTTTTACCATTTTAGCTGTAATATTTGCCATTTTTGCTCCTTATAATTATTCTTTAATTTCTGCTACTTCTTCAGCAAGTTCTTTTTCTGTTTTTGTTTCAGTTGCAGCTTCTTCTTTTGTTTCTTTTGCAACTTCAGCAACTTCTTCTTCTGAAATAGGTAAATCAATTTCTTCACCATTTTCCTCAGCAGCTAATTCTTTACCTTCAATAATAGCATCAGCCATTGTTTTAGCAAATAAATGAACACTTCTGATTGCATCATCATTTCCTGGGATTGGATAATCAATTACATCAGGATCACAGTTTGTATCAAGTGGTGCTACAACAGGGATTCCTAATCTTTTTGCTTCAGCAATTGCAATTCTTTCTTTTACAGCATCAATTACAAATAATACATCGGGAGTTGTTTTTAAATGTCTAATACCACCAATATATTTTTCTAATTTAGCTTTTGTTCTGCTTAAGATTAATCTTTCTTTTTTAGTTAATAAGTTAATTTGCCCAGTTTCTTCCATTTTTTCGATGATATCAAGTTTTCTGATTGATTTTCTAACAGTATTAAAGTTAGTCATCATACCACCAAGCCATCTATGGTTTACATAAGGCATTCCACATCTAAGTGCTTCTTCTTTGATTACATTAACTGCTTGTTTTTTTGTTCCAACAAAAAGGATTGTTTTTCCTTCTGCAGCAAAATCTCTTACAATATTATAAGTATATTTAAAATATCTTAAAGTTTTTTGTAAATCTATAATATAGATGTTTTTTCTAACACCAAAAATAAATTTTTTCATTTTTGGATTCCATCTTCTTTTTTGGTGTCCAAAATGAACTCCACTTTCTAATAGGTCTTTCATTGTTACATTACATGCCATAAGTTCTCCTTGTGTTTTATCTTTTTAGTTTAGGTTTTTTCCTCTCTGTCCCTTAACACTTTCGTGCAACCTTTTCTAAGGAAATTGACAGATGAGAATTTTGAATTGGAATTATACCATAAAATTTGATTATTTCATCAAGAAATATGGAACTCCTACTACAATAGCTACTAAAATAGCAGCTACTGCTATAACTTTTATTCCAAATCCTGCACCTAAATCTATAGGTTCTTCATCTTTTAATTCTTCTTTTTTTGCCATTTTCTTTCCTTATTCTACTGTAACACTTTTTGCTAAGTTTCTAGGCATATCCACATCATTTCCTAGACGAATACTTATTTCCATTGCAAGAAGTTGAGTTATTATCATCATTTCATAAAATTCTATCATATAATGGTTACTTTCATTAACTTTAATAAAATCATCTGTTGTTTCTATCTCTTCACTTGCTATTGTTAGAATTGTACTATCTCTACTTGAAAGCTCTTCTATATTTGATTTTGTTTTATCAAATAATAAATTTTTACTTAAAAGTGCAATTGTATAAAGTTCAGGATCAGCTAAAGCAATAGGTCCGTGTTTCATTTCTCCAGCTGGATAACCTTCTGCGTGTAAATAACTAATTTCCTTTAGTTTCAAAGCACCTTCAAGAGCAAGTGGATAGAATACATCTCTACCAATATAGAAAAATCCATGACCGTGTAGATATCTTTTACTAAGTCTTTTAATTTTTTCGTGCAGTTTTTCTGTAACTTCACAAGCTTTTGAAATTTTCATAAATATTTCATATTCATTTATGTTTCCAAAATAGTTTGATAACATCCATAAAACCATTACTTGCGTAGCAAATGCTTTTGTTGATGCAACTCCTTTTTCAATTCCTGCTCTTGTAAGGATTGTTTTATCAGCAAGTCTAACTATTGAAGAGTTGTCTACATTACATATAGCTAATGTTTTAAGTCCTGCTTTTTTAGCCATTTTTAGTGCTTCTAATGTATCAGCAGTTTCACCACTTTGAGAAATTACTATAAAAAGAGTATCTTTTGTTAGGATTGGCTCTTTATATCTAAATTCACTTCCGATTTCTAATGTAGTTTTTATTTTTGCATTTCTTTGAAGTAAATAACTTCCAACCATTCCAGCATGATAACTTGTTCCACAGGCACAAATTGTAATATTTGTAATACCATCTAAAAAGTTTTTATCTAATTCTTCAAAATTAATTCCTTCTTCACTAACTCTTCCTATCATAGTTTCAACTATTACATTTGATTGTTCATAAATCTCTTTTTCCATAAAAAATCTAAACCCTTCTTTTTGGGCAAATTCTTTGTTCTTTGGTAGATCACTCCAATTTAATTTAGTTTCTTCATTATCTCTATAAAGATGAATTTGATTATCTTTTACATAGCCATAATCACCATCTTCAAGATATATTACTTTTTTAGCTTTTCCTACAACTGGAGCGTCACTTGAAGCAAAAAATATTTCTTCGTCATTTTTTGCTATTAAAAGAGGACTTCCAACTTTTGCAAAAAACATAGTTTTAGGTTCTTTTTGGGTTAGAAGTAGGGTAGCATAAGCACCTTTTAATTCATTAATTGTAGTTTTAAAAGCTTTAAAAGCGTCATTATCTAAATTATCTTCAAAAAGTTTAACGATAACTTCTGTATCTGTTTGAGATAAGAAATTAATTCCTTTTTTTTCAAGTTGTGTTTTTATTGATTGATAATTTTCTATAATTCCATTATGAACTATACTACTAAATTCTGCAAAATGAGGATGTGCATTGATTTCAGTAGGTTTTCCATGAGTTGCCCATCTTGTATGCGCGATTCCAAGTCCAAATCCTTCAACTTGAAAATCTTTTGCTTTTTCAACTAAATTTTTTATTTTTCCAACTGCTTTATATGAATATAATTCTCCATCTTTCATAATAGAAAATCCAGCACTATCGTATCCACGATATTCAAGCTCTTTTAATCCGTCTAATAATTGTTCTTTTATATTGTTTTTACCTATATATCCAACTATACCACACATTATTCAGTTACTCCCTCTCTTGCTAAGTCGATTTGTTTATAATGTTCTTTTTTTGCTTCTTTTTTAAGCATTTTTAAATAGTCGTGTAAAAGATTATATTCATCAGGAGTAAAATATCTCCATTTACCTTCTTTTAAATTATTTAAACTTACCCATCCATAAGAAAGTCTTTTTAAATCTGTTACTTCTCTATCAAAGTTTGCAAAAAATCTTCTAAGTTCTCTATTTTTACCTTCTGCAATTGCTACTTTTAAAGTAGAATAAGTTGGTGAATTTTTAATGATTTCAAAATTTATAAAAGGTTGGAGCTCTAATTGATTAAATTTACTTTCACTATGAGCTCCTTTTTTATTGTTAAGCTCAATTCCTCTTTTCATTGCATTTATGATATTTTCTGTAATATCACCTTTGATTTTTACTTTATAAACTCTTGGTAAATCTGAAGTTGATAAAATATCTACAATATCAACTGCATCTCCTAAAATTAAAAGTCCTTCACTGGCATAATCAAGTCTTCCAACATATCTCATACCTCTAAATCTTGTTGGAAGTGAGTGATATATTGTTTTTCTACCTCTATCATCTCTTTTAGTTACAAGCTCACCTTTTGGTTTATTGTAAACTATAAAAGTATAATTTTTTTTCTGTGTAACTGGTGTGTTGTTTACAGCTACTTTATCTCCTGATTCTACATCTGTTGCAGGATTTGTACATAGAACCCCATTTACTTTTACTTTTCCATCAAAGATTAGTTTATCCGCATCACGTCTAGAATATTTTGTATGGTGTGCTATAAATTTATTTAGTCTCATTTTTTTCCTTATTTGATTCCAGCTTCAATTAATTGATGAATATGAATTACTCCAATTGTTTCATCTTTATCATTAACTACTGGAAGTAATTGTATTTTATTTCTTTCCATAAAAGCTAAAACATCACTTGCAAGTTCATTTTCATTTACTGTTTTTGGATTTTTTGTAGCAAATTCAAAAGCTTTTTTATTTAAATCAAAATTATCACTCATCATGGCTCTTCTTAAATCTCCATCACTTAAAATTGCGATAGTTTTTCCATTTTCTATGAATAATAAATGACCAATTTTACCTTCAGTCATTTTTATAATAGCTTCCTTTAAAGAAATATTTTTACCAGCCGTTGGAAAATCTTTTTTCATTAAATCTTTTATTTTTATAAAAAGTTGTTTTCCTAAGCTTCCACCTGGATGAAATGATGCAAAATCCTCTTTTGTGAAGTTTCTTTTTTTCATTAAACATACAGCTAATGCATCTCCAAGAGCTAATGTTAAAGTGGTAGAAGTTGTTGGAGCTATTCCTAATGGACATGCTTCTTTTTCAATAATTGTAGGAATAAATGCATCTGAATATTTTCCAAGTGTAGAATTTTTATCTCTACTCATTCCAATTAAAGGGATATCTAATCTTTTTATATGTGGTAAAATTTTAGCAAGTTCTTCACTTTCTCCTGAATAAGAAATAGCTAAAACAGAGTCATTTTTTCCTATCATTCCTAAATCTCCGTGAAGAGCTTCTGTAGGATGAATAAAAAAGCTTGGAGTTCCAGTACTTGCAAAAGTAGCAGCCATTTTTGCTCCAATAAGTCCTGATTTCCCAACTCCTGTAATTATTAATTTTCCTTTTGTATTAAATATAATATCAATTGATTTTAAGAATTCATTATCAATTTGTGCTTGAAGCAGTGCATCAGCTTCAATTTTTAATACTTCTTTTGCTATTTTTTTAAAATCCACTTAAGTATCCTTTATAAAATTTGTTACAATTATATCAAAAAAAGGTACATTTTGAGATTATTATTTATTGGTGATATTGTGGGAAAACCTGGAAGAGTTATGGTAAAACATCATTTACCAAAAATTAAAGAAAAATATAATGTTGATTTTGTGGTAGCAAATTATGAAAATGCTTCTCATGGATTTGGAATAACTCCTAAAAATTATAAAGAACTTAAAAATAGTGGAATAGATGTAATGACAGGTGGAAATCACTCTTTTGATAAAAAAGAAATTTTTGATTTACTTGAGAATGAACCAATTTTAAGACCTCTTAATATGTATGAAGAGTTGCCTGGAAAAGGAATTTTTATAAATGAAGAAAAAAAATTAGCTATAATTTCTCTTATGGGTGATTTTACAATGCCTAGATTTAATAATCCTTTTAGAATTATAGAAAAATATATTCAAGAGTTAGAAGATTATGTTATCTTTATAGATTTTCATGCTGAAGCTACTGCAGAGAAGAGAGCAATGTTTATAATGCTTAAGAATAAAATTTCAGCATTTGTAGGAACTCATACTCATATCGGAACTGATGATTTGGTAATTGACACAGATGCTGGATATTTAACAGATATTGGACTTACTGGGTGTTTTGATAATGTAATAGGGATGAGTGAAAAAGAGCCACTTCAAAGATGTAAAACAGGATTTAGTAAAAAATATGATGTAGTTGATGAGTGTAAAAAGATTTTTCAAGCGGTTGTTTTTGATTTTGAGGGTAAAAAATGTGTAGATGCTTTTAAAATTAAAGCGTATGATTTTGAAGAAGAGTTTATTTCTCAAAAGGCTTTTAAATTATGACAGCACTTGATTTATATCTATTTTTAAAAGATAAAAATTTACTTAAAAATGCTCCAAAATACTGGTGGCCAAATGCGGGGACTGAATGGGGTTTAATAAGTGCAATTTTGACCCAAAATACAAAATGGCAAAATGTAGAAAAATCTATGAATAATTTAGATGATGTTAGTTTAGAATATTTAATTCAAATAGATGAAAGAGTTTTAGCTCAAAAAATAGCACCAAGCGGATTTAAAAATCAAAAGGCAAAAAGATTAAAACTTTTAGCAAAAAATATAATGGATGAATTTGGAGATTTTGAAAATTTTCCAGAAAATGTAACTCGCGAATGGCTTTTAAATCAAAAAGGAATAGGGCAAGAGACAGCTGATGCAATTTTGTGTTATGTATGTTTTAGGGAAGTTATGGTAGTTGATAAATATACTCAAAAACTTTTAGCAAAAAATGGGCTTGAATTTTATGAATATGAGGATATTCAATATTTTTTACAAAGTGGTATTGAAGATAATTTTGATAAGATAGCCAAAGAAAATGAAAACAATTTGAATCTATGTTATGCTCGTTTTCATGGTATGATTGTGGAGGAGATGAAAAGATGATAAATATAAAAAGTAATGATAAAAATAGTCAATATATTAAGAAAGAACAAAAACAAAAGAGAATAAAAAAGAAAAATATAATGTCTCTCGAAAAAAAGAACCAAAATTAAATAAAAATTTATTCCAAATATAGTAAAATAAGAAATAAGAGGAAAAGTAATAATATGATCGAGACATACCAAAAAAGTTGTGTCTGAATGCTAAAATTATAGCAAAAAATCATAGAATATTTTCCTGAAATTTA
Source organism: Nautiliales bacterium (assembly GCA_030826765.1). Taxonomy (GTDB): domain Bacteria; phylum Campylobacterota; class Campylobacteria; order Campylobacterales; family JAADDX01; genus JAUUDM01. The sequence continues at coordinate 64 of JAUUDM010000010.1, read as the reverse complement.
ATAAAAAATAATTGATTTAATTCATAAAGTTTGGATTTAATTAAAGGATTAGCTTTCCAAATTT
>JAUUDM010000016.1 GCA_030826765.1 Nautiliales bacterium | reverse complement strand
TTTTTCGAAATGTCTAAAATTTGTGCTATTGTTGAGTGTTTTAGGTCAATGCCTTTATTATATTGTTTTACTTTATGATAAAATTTCAATAAAAAAAGGATAAATATGTTATATTTTGGTGATTTACTACTAAAACTACAAGAATTTTGGAAAAAGAAAGGGTGTAATATTGTAATGCCTTATGATATTCCAGCGGGGGCCGGAACATTTCATCCAGATACGTTACTGAAATCTCTTTCAAGCAAACCTTGGAGTGTAGCTTATGTAGCACCTTCAAGAAGACCAACTGATGGTAGATATGGAGAAAATCCAAATAGACTTGGTGCTTATTATCAATTCCAAGTTTTAATCAAACCAAGCCCTGATAACATACAAGATATGTATTTAGAAAGTTTAGAATATTTAGGACTTGACACAAAAAATCACGATATAAGATTTGTAGAAGATAACTGGGAATCTCCAACACTTGGTGCGTGGGGACTTGGATGGGAAGTATGGCTTGATGGAATGGAAGTAACTCAATTCACATATTTCCAACAAGTAGGAGGACTTAAATGTGACCCTGTGGCTGTAGAAATTACATATGGGACTGAAAGACTTGCAATGTATCTTCAAGGTGTTGAAAATGTATATGACATCAAATGGAGTGAACATACAACTTATGGCGATATGTTTAAAGACAGAGAATATCAATACTCAAAATATAATTTTGAAGTAGCTGATGTTAATATGCTATTTAAATGGTTTGAAGATGCAAGTAATGAAGCAAAAAGAGCTTTAGAAGAAAAACTTGTATATCCTGCATATGATTATGTAATGCTTGCAAGTCATGTATTTAATACACTTGATGCAAGAAAAGCTATTTCAGTAACTGAAAGACAAAACTATATTTTAAAAATTAGAGAACTCTCAAAAGCCTGTGCCGAAACTTATAAAGAGTTAGAGAATGAAAATAAGTGAAATTTATGATTTTTTAAATAAATTATCTCCTTTTGAACTTCAAGAAAAGTGGGATAATTCTGGGCTTTTAGTAGGAGATAAAAATCAAAAAATAGATAAAATTTATCTTTCACTTGATTTGGATTTAGAATTAATTGATGAAATAGAAGAAAATTCTTTGATTATTACTCATCATCCTTTAATTTTTAAGCCTTTAAAAAGTTTAGTGCCAATTAGTTACTCACAAAAAATAGCTATTAAACTTATTCAAAAAAATATATCACTAATTTCAATGCATACAAATTTTGATAAAACTCATCTAAATAGATTTGTTATGAAAGAAATTTTAGGTTTTGAATACGCAGAAACTGGGGATTTTATGCTAAAAGCTAAGATAAATATGCCTTTTGAAGAGTTAGCAAATTATATAAAAGAAAAACTAAATATTGATAGTTTAAATGTAGTAAAATGTCACAACAATATCGAATCTTTAACACTGACAACAGGAAGTGGAATGAGTTTACTTGATAATGTTTCAACTGACCTATTTTTAACAGGTGACATAAAATATCACGAAGCAATGGAGGCTAAAGCAAGAGGAATTTCACTTATGGATATAACTCATTATGAAAGTGAGAAATATTTTGCTGAAGCACTATTTAAAGAATTGAAAGATTTTGAAAAATTCGTTATAATACGAAATTCAAAAAACCCATTTAAAAGGCTATAAAAAATGAATAAATATCTTAAACAATTAGTTGAATTAAATCAATATGATAAACAACTTGAAAAATTAATTCCAATAGAAGAAAATATCAAAAAACCTCTTACTACATTACAAAATAAAGTTAAAAATTTAACTACAAAACTTGAAAAACTTACTGATGATATTAAGAATTTAGTACTTAAAAAAAGTAAAAATGAATTATTAATAACTGAACTAAAAGAAAAACTTAATCAAATTGCAGAAAAAAGTTCAAAAGTAAAAACTATGAAAGAAGCAAAAGCTCTTAGTTTAGAAGAAGAACTTGCAAAAGAGCAAATTGAAAGTGCAAATGAAGAGATTGCTAAATTTGAAAAAATTGTAGAAGAAAAAAAAGAAGAAAAAGAAGAAATCAAAAAAGAGATAGAACAACTTGAATCTCAAATAGTTATTACTCAAGCTGAAATTCAAGATAAGATTGATGCACTTGAAAAACAAAAAGAAACTATCTATAAAAATAAAGATGAATTAATCAAACAAATGGACTCAAATATCTATAAATTCTATAAAAAAATTAAAAAATGGGCTGGAAACTCCGCTGTTAGTCCTATAAAAAAACAAGCTTGTATGGGTTGCTTTATGAAAATAAATGATAAAACTTATGCAGATGCAATAAAAGGTGAAGAAATAATTACTTGCCCACATTGTGGAAGAGTTTTATATATCGAAAATGAAGAAACTAAATAATTTAAAATGGCGATAAATATATTATATTATATTATCGCTCTATTTCTCTATATAATTTCTCTCCCTATTTTAATTTTTCTATCATTTAAAAATAAATATAAAGACTCTATTCCTGCACGATTTTTTCTTATAAAAAATCCACCATTTAACAAAAAATTACACCATTTTCATACTTGTAGTTTAGGTGAAACAAAAGCTATAAAACCTATTATTGAAAATTTTGAAGAAGTGAATTTATCCGTTATTACCAATACAGGTTATGCAGAAGCTAAAAAATATCAAAATGCAAATGTTAGATTTTTACCTTTTGAAATATTTTTACCTTTTTGGTATAAACCTTGCAAAAGTTTAGTTGTTGTAGAAGCTGAACTTTGGCTAATGCTTTTTATTATGGCAAAAAAAAGATGTCAAAAAACTCTTCTTATAAATGCCAGAATAAGTGATAGAAGTTATTCAAAATATATGAAATTTAGATGGTTTTATCATCATCTTTTTAAATATATTGATATTGTTTTAGCTCAAAGTGAAATAGATAAAAAAAGACTTATAAATTTAGGAGCTAAAAATGTAAAAGTTGCTGGAAATATAAAAAGTGCTGTAACTTATCAAATAACAAAAGAGTATCAAAAGCCAAATAAAGAATTAATTGTAGCAGGAAGCACCCACTTAGGTGAAGAAGAAATAATTTTAAATTCTTATAAAAAAAATTCTACTTTAGTAATAGTCCCAAGACATCCGGAAAGATTTGAAGAAGTTTATAAATTAATTCAAAATTTTGCAATAAAAAATCAACTAACTTATGGTAAAATTAAATATGGATTAAATAAAAATATTATTTTAGTAGATAAAATGGGAGAACTTATTAATTTATACAATGTAGCTGATAAAGTTATTTTAGGTGGAAGCTTTATAGATAATGTTGGTGGTCATAATCCATTAGAAGTTGCTTATTTTAAAAAACCATTAATTAGTGGTAAATATATTTTTAACCAAAAACCACTTTTTGAAATGGTAGAAAATGCAAATATTATAGAAAATAATCAATTAAAAGAGTATTTAAATAAAAAATTAAAACCAACCAATATTAAAAATAGAGGAAATATTGATATGATATTAAAGGAAATTGATGTTTAAAATAGAAAACGATAAAGTATCTTTTAAAGTAAAAGCACAACCAAATTCATCAATTAATAAAATAGCTGGAATTTATGATGAAAAGTCAATAAAAATAAATGTAAAAGCACCAGCAGTAGAAGGTGCAGCAAATAAAGAGCTTATTAAATTTTTATCTAAACAATTTAAAATTTCTAAAAGTGATATAATTATAAAAGGCGAAACATCAAAAAGAAAAAGAATTACTTTACCTTTGAATGAAAAAATAAAAAAATTTATAGAGGAATTTGAATGAAAAAAAATGAATTAATAAAGGAAATAAATAAATCTCTTCTAAGACTTCCAACAATAATGATTATTTTAGGAATTTTTATAACTATATATTTTATTAAATATGAAAAAAACAAATTAGAACAATTAGAGATAAAAATATTACAAAATGAAGAATTAACTGTTCAAAAAGATAAGTTAAAAACTTTAGTTAATCAAACTACAAATATAATATCTTTATTCCAACAACAAAAAGAAAAAAATATATTAAAAAAAATTAAATATATAACTAAAAATAAACATAATTATATTTTTATATATAAATTAAACTACCCATTAAATGAATCTATAAAACATAATAAATTTGCAAAAATGATTATAAATATAAATAGACCAGATTTAGAAGGAAAATTAGTATCTCTTAATTATAAAGATATTAAAGGAAAAAAATTTAGAAAAACTATGCTACAAAAAATTATAAACAATGGTGAAGCTTTTGTAACTTATTATTATAAAAATCCATTAACACATAAAATAAATAAAAAACTTTCTTATTTTGAATATTATAAACCTTTAAATATTATAGTTGCAAGTGGAACATATTTAAATTTATTCGATGAAAGAATTAAAACTTACAATAAAGAATTAGAACTTGTAACTAAAAAATCTATAATTATATTTATATTAGTTTCAATCTTTTTTATAATTATACTTTTTATAATTTACAAATATATAATATATATAATTTCTAAAGAAATTGAAAAATATCAAAAAACAATTAGAAAAGAAACAAATAAAGTAAAACGACAATTATATTTTGATAACCTAACAAAATTAGAAAACAGAGAATTATTAGTAGAAAAAATAAGAAGAAATTTATTTTCTAATTTAATTATAATAGATATAGATAATTTTAAAAATATAAACCAATTTTATGATGCTAAAACAGGTGATATATATTTACAAAAATTTGCAGGATTATTAAAAGATTTTAGAAAAACACAAACAACTGCAATGACTGTTTTTAGAATTGGTTCTGATGAATTTGCAATAGGTTTAAGACATAGTAATTATGAAAAAACTCATCAAATTGCAAAAAATCTAAATATATTTTTAGAAAATCAAACTATTCAAATAAATAATGATAATTTTGATATAAGTGTTACTACTGTTTACAGCGATACCCCTGACCCTCTAAAAAAAGCTTTACTTGCTCTTTCTATTGCAAAAGAAAAACATATTTCAATATGTTGTTATAAAGATATTAAAAATGAATCAAAAGATAAAGAATATTTTGAGATAAGAAAACTTATTAGAAATGCCATAGAAAAAAATCAAATTACTCCTTATGCTCAAGCTATTGTAAATAATGAAGGAAAAACTATAAAATATGAACTACTTATGAGAATTGTGACAGAAGACAGCATTATTCCACCTTATTTCTTAGAATATGCAAAAAAAGCAAAATTATATAATAAATTATCTCGTCAAATGATTTCAAAATGCTTTGAATTTATAGAAAAAACAGATATTTTATGTTCTATAAATATAGATTTAGAAGATATCAAAAATGAAGAAACAATTGAATTATTAGAATATTATATAGATAAAATTAAAAAACCTGTTATTTTTGAAATATTAGAATATGATTCAATGAGTGAATATCTTATTTTCAAAAAATTTGTTGAAAAATTTAAAAATAAAGGAGTTCTATTTGCAATAGATGATTTTGGAAGTGGTTTTTCAAATTATAAAGAAGTTATTTTATTAAAACCTGATTATCTAAAAATAGATGGTAGTTTAATAAAAAATATTCTTAATAATAAAGAGAATTTATTATTAGTTTATTCAATTGCTTCTCTTGCTTCTATGTTAAATATTAAAACAACTGCTGAATTTGTTGAAAATGAAGAAATTTTTGAAAAACTAAAAAGTATAGGAATAGATGAATTCCAAGGTTACTATTTTGCTAAACCAACTCCATTAGAGGAATTAACTTATAAATAGATATTATCTATAAGTCTTGTATTTCCTACGAAACCAGCAATTAAAATTATGCTATTTTTTTCCTCTATTTCGTGAATATAATTAAATTCTCTATCTACAAAAGCAATATATTGAAGTTTATCAATATCTAAAACTTTCATCATTTCTTTTTTTAATTTATTACAATTTTTTTCTTTTAAACTCAGTTTTGCTGCTAATTTTAGTGATTTAGAAATAGATAAGGCTCTTTTCTTTTCTTCGCTTGATAGATAAACATTTCTACTACTCAAAGCAAGTCCTGTTTTTTCTCTAATAGTTTCACCTTCTATTATTTCAATATCTAAAAATAGATTTTTTACCATTTGTTTAATAAGTGATAATTGTTGTGCATCTTTTTTACCAAAATAGGCTTTTTTAGGTTTTACAATATTAAATAATTTTAAAACAATTTGTAAAACTCCATCAAAATGCCCAGGGCGAAAATGTCCTTCTAAAATATAACCTCTAACTTTTGGAGCTTTAATCAAAATTTCATCACTATCATTATACATATTTTCAATATTTGGAGCAAAAATATAATCAACTCCTGCAAGTTCGCAAATTTTCACATCCGCTTCTAATCTTTTAGGATATTTATCTAAATCTTCTCCTTCTAAAAACTGAGTTGGATTTACAAAAATAGAAACTACTACTATTTTATTTTCATTTCTTGCTTTTTTTATTAAACTTAAATGTCCTTCGTGTAATGCACCCATTGTTGGTACAAAGCCAACCTCTTTATTTTTTAATTCCTTTCTTAATTCATAAGGATTATCTATTATTTTCATTTATACAACCTTTTATGGTAAAATTATGAATATATTATACTAAAAAAGGATAAAAATGGATAGTTATGAATATTCAGAACTAATTAAAGATTTAGAAAATAAACTTAATAATATTTCTCAAATTATAAACCCAAAAGAGATTGAAAAAAGACTTCAAGAGATTTCTGTTATGGAAAACGAACCTGATTTTTGGAATGAGCCTAAAAAAGTGGCAAAAATTCAAAAAGAAAAAAATATGCTTACAAGAAAATTAAAAAAATATAATGATGCTAAACAAGCATTAGATGATAATAAAGATATGTATGAACTGGCTTCTTTAGAAGAAGATGAAGATACTTTAAATGAAGTATTTAGTGAACTTCCAGCTCTTCAAGAAAAAATAAAAGGAATTGAAATTGAAGTTATGCTTAGTGGTGAACACGATGCAAATAATGCAATTGTTTCAATTCACCCAGGAGCTGGTGGGACAGAAAGTCACGACTGGGCAAGTATTTTATATAGAATGTATCTAAGATTTGCTGAAAAAAGAGGTTGGAAAGTAGAAACACTTGATTATCAAGAAGGTGAAGAAGCTGGACTTAAAGATGTTACTTTCTTAGTAAAAGGTGAAAATGCTTATGGTTATTTAAAAGCAGAAAATGGTATTCACAGACTTGTAAGAGTTTCTCCTTTTGATAGTGGTGGAAGAAGACATACATCATTTGCATCTGTTCAAGTATCACCTGAAATTGATGATGATATTGATATTGTAATTGAAGATAAAGATATTAGAATCGATACTTATAGAGCAAGTGGTGCGGGTGGACAACATATTAACAAAACTGAAAGTGCCGTTAGAATCACTCACCTTCCGACAAATGTAGTTGTTCAATGTCAAAACGGAAGAAGTCAACATCAAAACAAAGATACAGCCTTTAAAATGTTAAAATCAAGACTTTATGAGCTTGAATTAGAAGCAAGAAAAGCTGAAGAAGAAGGAAAAGAAAAATCTGAAATTGGATGGGGTCATCAAATCAGAAGTTATGTTTTATTCCCTTATCAACAAATAAAAGATGTTAGAAGTGATAAAGCATATTCACAAGTGGATAAAATTTTAGATGGAGATTTAGAAGAAGTTATTGAAGATGTATTAATTGCACAAAATAGTCAAAATTAAAAACAAAAAAAAAGGAGTATCAAATGTTCAAAAATCTTAAAATATCACAAAAAATTCATTTACCTCTTGTACTATCTATAGTAGTAGGTTTATTAATAGTAATTTTAACATCTATTTCATCACTTAAACAAATAAGTAAAGATGTTTATGCTACAGAAAAAGTTAATTTATTAAATATTTTTCAAAATAAGTTAATTGAAAAAGATAGAGTGGGTATTACAAATGCCATAAATTTAGCAAATAATGGTTATATTATTGAGGCTTTACAAAACAATGATAGAGAATTAGCAATTAAAGGTTTGAAAAGTATTAGCGATGACTTTAAAGCTAATACACCTTTTAAAAATATAAAAGTTCATATTCACACAAAAGATGTTCATTCATTTTTAAGAAACTGGGCACCAAACAAATATGGTGATGATTTAAGTTCTTTTAGACACACTATCGTAAAAGTAAAACAAACTAAAAAAGCTCTAAGTGCTATAGAAATTGGACGAGCAGGATTAGTAGTTAGAGGTATTGCTCCAATTATACATAATGGAGAATATTTAGGAAGTGTAGAGTTTATTCAAGGGCTTAATTCAATTAGTAAAGATTTATTAAAAAACAACAAAATTTACTCAATCGTTGTAATGGATAAAAAATATTTAAATATAGCAACAAAACTTAAAAAAAGACCTACAATTATGGGTAATTTTGTTGTAGCTTTAAAAAAAGGTGCTTATGATGAAAGTTTTGAAAAAGAAATGCAAAATGTTACTTCTTATAACTCAGAATTAAAAACTAAAAATTTCTTTGTGGTAACTTATCCTATTAAAGATTTTAGTGGAAATGTTGTTGGCTATGGATTAATTGCTAAAAAACTTAGTATTCTTGAAGAAGTAGTGAAACAATCGGAATCTGCTTTACTTAAACAAATTATTATAATGGCATCAGTTGATATAATAATGGTTATTGTTTTAATATTAATTATTTCAAGAAGTGTTGTAAAACCTATCGAAAAATTAACATCTAGAATAAAAGATTTAGCTGAGGGTGAAGGAGATTTAACTCACAGATTAGAAGTTAATTCAAAAGATGAAATGGGTGAAATGGCTACTTATATAAATATATTTATGGATAAACTTCAAAATATTATGCTACAACTTAAATTATCGATAGATGATACAGTCAATGTAGTTGAAAATATTAAAAAAGGTTCAGAAAATATAACTAATACAGTAACAACACAAAATGAATTAATTAATAATACAAAATCATATACATATGATATAAAAAATGATCTAAATGTAGCCCAAAATAGTGTAACTACTACAGCTGAAGATATTATAAATACCCAAAAAGCTCTTCAACAAACAATCGAAATATTAAATAAAATGGCTCAAGCTATTACAAATAATGCTAATAATGAGGTTGAACTAGCATCAAAAGTAACTTCTTTAGCAGATCAAACTAATCAAATTAAAGACATTATAAATATTATAAAAGAAATAGCAGACCAAACAAACTTACTTGCTCTTAATGCAGCTATAGAAGCAGCTAGAGCAGGAGAACATGGAAGAGGATTTGCAGTAGTTGCTGATGAAGTTAGAAAACTGGCTGAGCGAACTCAAAAATCATTAGGAGAAATAGATTCAGGTATTTCTATCATTGTCCAAGGAGTTATGGATAGTAAGAATGAGATAGAAAAAAGTGCTACAGAATCACAAAATATAACTCAAACGACTGAAGTATTAGTAGAACAAACAAATGAGACAATGCAAAGTTTAGATAATACAATTAAACTTTCAGAACAAGCAAAACAAGAAACTAAAAAAATTGAATTAAATGTAAATTCATTAGTAAGTACAACTGAAGGACTTACAAAAGAAGCTGAAAATACAAAAAAAGTAAGTGAAGAATTCAATAAAATCTCTAAACAATTAGATAATGTAACATTATCTCTAAAAGTAGAAATAAATAAATTTAAAGTTTAATAAAATCCAACTCGGGAATTATCCCGTATTGGACTACTTTTAAAATTACTTTAAATTATTTCTAAGTTCTTTTACCCAACTTTCCATAGTTTCATTTGCACTAATTGCAGGTGGTTCTAAAAAAGAAACTTCAAATTTATCATTAAATTCAGTTACTGCTATACTTCTTGGTCTTGCTGCCAAAATTTTTGCATTTGGAATAGCTTTTCCAAAACAAAATATAATAATTTTTGCATCTTTTATTTCAGGGGCAATATTCCCATCTTCAAGACTACTTGTATGCTCAAAATGGTCAAATTCTGCAATATACTTTGCAACTGGATGTTTTTCAATTCTTGTTCTAAAAAACTCTATAATTTCACTTGCTTTTTTGTAAGTTGTTTCATTTTTAAAAATATCCAATATAAAAACTGGATATTTTTCTTGTACTAAAATTTGTTTCATAACCTTCCTTTATATTTTTGATAAAGGAGGTATTATATATTTTTTTAATAATTTGTCAAATTAATTACTGACATCCCATACATTCGATACTTCTATCCATTACATCTTGTTCTGCTTCTGGAGATTTACTTCTTAAATAATAAAATGACTTAATTCCAAGTTTCCAACCGAGTGTATAAATTTCATTTAAATACCTTCCACTCGCATTTTTTGGGTCAATAAAAATATTTAGACTTTGACCTTGGTCAATCCATTTTTGTCTAATTGCAGCTGCTTTTACAAGTAATCTTTGGTCAAGTTCATAAGCTGGTGTATAAAATTGCCAAGTATCAGGACTTAAATTTGGCACAACTACAGGAATTAGTCCACTAAGATTTTCTTCAAACCATTTTCTTTTATAAACAGGCTCAATCGCTTGAGTCGTTCCACTAAGAATTGAAATAGAAGAAGTTGGTGCAATAGCCATTAAATAACCATTTCTCATACCTTTTTTAACCTCTTTTCTTAAACTATCCCAATCACAACAACTTGGAATAAATAAATCTCTTTGAACAAGTTTTTTTGCTTCAGAGTTTGCAGTATCTATTGGTAAAATTCCTTTTTGCCATTTACTTCCTTCAAATTCAGGATAAATTCCTTTTTCTTGTGCTAATTCTGCACTTGTTTTAATAGCCCAATAACTAAAATTCTCCATTAATTCATCAATTTTAAGGAAATGCTTTTCACTACCCCACTCTATTTGATTTTCAGCTAAATATTGGGCTTCTCCCATTACTCCAAGACCAATTGCTCTATTTTTAATATTAGTATCTTTTACTTTTCTTTGTGGATAGAAATTTAAATCAATTACATTATCTAGCATTCTAATGGCTACTGGAATAACCCTTTTAAAATCTTCAGGAGTATTAACTTTACTTAAATTAACACTTGCTAAATTACAAACTGCTGTATCTCCATCAATTTTTTGTTTTTGGGCAATATATATTTTTTTGCTATTAATTGAATCAATACTTGAAAGTTTTTTAGCAGGTTTTTTAAATCCTCCATCAACTTCAACTATCTCTTCTTCCTCAAAAAGTTCAACACTCTCATCTTCATAAGTTATCTCTATTTTGTAATGATTTGGTTTTGTGTTTTGGTAAATTTCGGTACAATTTCCAGTAACAAGTCCATTAAAAATAAGTGAATGATTAACTAATTGAGTTGTATCATAAACATCTTCTTTTCCAATATATTCAATTTTTTCAATTTTTGTTTCAAAATATTCTGATTTGTTACTTTCTACACTAACTCCAAGTTTTTCTCTTTGTATTAAAATATTTAGTGCTTTTACTTGTTTTTCACCAATAAAACCTATTTCTTTTATAAATTTAGTAGCATTTCTACCATTGATATTTAATCTATAAAGTAGTTTTGATTTATATTCTTTGTTTTTTCCATTTTTAGTAGTATATTTAAAACTATCTCTCTTTTTATTTAGAGTTATTTTAGTTCTAATACCAAAATTTGCAAGTAAAATTTGAACATCTTTTGCTAACTCTTCGCTAATTGTTGCAAATTGAATAGCAAATGTAGGAATTTTATCATTTTTAAGTTTATTTACTGTTGCATCTGATGTAAATAATCCTTGTAAATATCCTTTTACACACTCTTTTTTTCCTTGAAATACAAATTCTGGAACTTTTAGTTTTGTTTTTTTATTGAAATTATATTTTTCATCTAAAATTCTTCCAAGTTTTACACTTTGAAATCTCATTTTTTTAGAGTTTTTCGTATGTTTAAACTCTTTTGGCATTTTAATTTCATCATCTTTTTTAATGAATTTATGTAAAGTTGAATATTCTTCTTTTGTAACTTTTTTAATATATTCTAAAACATCATCTTTCATTTGCATATCTTCATTATAAAGGTCGATACAAGCGACTTGATGATTTGAATGATTTTTTGCAAATGTTCCATCCCCTGCGATAAGTCCCGTTAAAAATCCTAACTCATAATTTCCTTCTTTTCCAAATTGCCCTTCGGCTGATTGAATTAAAAGTTTATCTGTTAATTTCACATCTTTTAAAGGAATTTTAATTATTGCTTTATCTCTTAAAACATAATATTCGTGCCAATCAGTAGATTTTATTTCATAACCATCTTTTGTAGTTATTTTATAAACTTTTGCATTCTCTTTTGTTTTATACATTTCAATACATTCAGCAGTGCTAACACCATAATTTTTTCTATCTCCATCTGTTCTTAAATCATACGAAGCAATAATTTTTTTATTCATTTTTTCTAACTCTTTTGCTTTTACAAGTCCAAATTGAGTTGCTAATCTTGTATCCCCTGTTACACATAAATTACTACTTCGAATAATCCCTGAATGCTCATTTTGATTTCTAATATTTGCATTATCTTTAAAACATAAAAAAGGATTTCCTGTTTCATAATATTCTGTTAATACTTTTTTCCATAACTCTTTTGCTTTTACTTTATGTTTTACTAAATTTTCATCTTTTTCATATTCAAGATATTTTTTCTCAAATTCTTCTGCATAACAATCAGTTAAATCAGGGACTTCATACGGGTCAAACAGTGTCCAAAATTCATCATTTGCCACTCTTTTCATAAACAGATCATTTATCCAAAGTGCAGGAAATAAGTCGTGAGCTCTTCTTCTTTCTTCTCCACTATTTTTCTTAAGTTCTAAAAAGTCCATAACATCCATATGCCAAGGTTCTAAATAAACAGCAATTGCACCTTTTCTTGTTCCTAACTGATCAACAGCAATTGCAATATCATTTGTAATTCTAAGCCAAGGAATTACTCCACCTGCTGCATTTTTATGATTATCAATAAAACTTCCTAAAGCTCTAATTCTTGATACATCCCATCCAATTCCACCACCAAATTTACTAAGTAATGCCATCTCTTTGTAATCATCAAAAATTCCCTCAATATTATCATTCATACTCCCAACATAACAACTACTTAATTGATGTCTTGGAGTTCTTGCATTACTTAGCGTAGGAGTTGCAGCCATTACTTCAAATTTAGATAAAATATCATAAAATTTTTTCGCCCAAACTTGACGATTTTCTTCATTTTGAGCTAAAAACATAGCAACACCCATAAACATATGTTGAGGAAGTTCTATTGGATTATTTTGTTTATCTTTAAGTAAATATCTATCATATAAAGTTTTAATTCCTAAATAAGTAAATTGTAAATCTCTCTCAGGCTTGATATAATCATTTAAATCATCTAAATCATATTTTTCTTTAAGTCCTAAAACAATTCTACCCTCTTTTTCACCTTGTTCAAAATATTCTTTTAAATGGCGATATCCCGTCCATCTACTAACTTTGTGATATAAATCATATAAAAAAAGTCTTGCAGCTACAAAAGTCCAATCAGGTCTGTCAATATCTATTTTATCAACTGCCGTTTTTATTAAAGTTTGTTGAATCTCTTCTGTGCTGATCCCATCTCTAAATTGTATTTTTGCATCTAATTCTAATTCACTTTGATTTACATTATTAAGCCCTTCACAAGCGGCTGATGTATATTTTTGTATTTTTGAAATATCTAATAATTCTATTCTTCCATCTCTTTTTTTTACTTTTACTCCAGTTAACATTTATATCCTTTTAGAAAAATTACGGAGTGGATTATAATATAAATTTGCTTAAATAAAGCATAAAATTTATAAACTGAAATTAAGATAACAATTTAGAAAAAAATGTAACTTTTTTACCTATTTTTGATAATAAAAAGCAATATTTGTTACAAATTGTAATTATTTTTAAGAATATTATATTATAATTAGTAACAAATTATCAAAAAAGAGTAATTTTGTCTTATTATTACAAATAATAGTAATAAATATAACAAAAAAAAGGAGAATTAATGGAAACAGTTTTGCTATATGCCTTAGGTATTTTTGCTGGTGTTTTTATTTTATATCTTTTAGGAATTATGGTTGCACCTTATGCTCCTAATGATGTAAAAAATGACCATTTCGAGTGTGGTTTACCACCAAGTAGTGAAGTCCCATTAAAAGCAAATTTTGGGTATTTTATATTTGCAATTGCTTTTATTATCTTTGATATGAGTGGACTATTTTTTAGTCTGTTTGTATTTGATAATACAGAATATAGTTTAAAAGTTGCAATGGTATTTGGTATTTTATTATTTGCTGCTGTAACAATTTCAATGAAGGAGTATAGATATGTTAAAAGTTCTTGATTTTTTTAATTACGCAAAGAGTAAATCTCCTTGGATAGTTCATTTTTGTAGTGGATGTTGCTCACTAGAAATGTTAGCAGCAATGTCTCCAAGATATGATTGGGAGAGATATGGATATATTATGACTCCAACTCCAAGACAAGCTGATATTATTTTTATTACAGGACTTATAAGTAAAAAAATATTACCAGCCCTCATTAGAACATACGCTCAAATGCCTGAACCAAGCTATGTTGTAGCAATTGGTGCTTGTGCTTATGATGGAGGTCCTTATAATGATTCAGTTGCAGTTATCAAAAATGTAACAGAAATACTTCCAGCAGATGTATTCGTAGCAGGTTGCCCTCCAAGACCAGAAGCAATCTTAGCAGGACTTGAAGAAGTAAAAGAGAAGATTAAAAAAGGTGAACCAAGCGCTGCAAGTCAAGGCGGGCTTTGGAAACAAATGAAGTTTTAAGGATTGATGATGGAAGCTATTAAAAATGTATTAGGAAAATACGAAAATGAATATATTGAAGATTACAAACCTACATGGGTTAAAGCAAAATTCAAAAATCCAAAAGATTTACTTAATATTGTAAAAGATTTAAAAGAAGTTGGGGTTGAGACTTGTTCGACTGTTTCTCCTACGGATTTTATTGATGAAAACAAAATTGAAGTAAACTATTTTTTAGAAGATTTAATAAATAAAAAAAATGTTTGGTTAAAATTTGATTTACCAAGAGAATTAGAAGAGTGTAAAATTGATTCTATTACTCCTTTAATGCCAAGTGCTGATTGGCATGAATTAGAAGCATACTCTACTTATGGAGTTAAATTTGAAGGTCATCCAAATTTAAGATATTTCTTAATTTCAGCTGATTATTTTGGAAAATTTCCATTTAGAAAAGATTTTGATTGGAAAAAACATGAAGAAAGTTTAATTCAAAATATCGATGATATTACTTCTGAATGGCTTGATGAATATGAAGAAAACAAAAAAACTTTACCAAAAGATGGAAGTGAAACTGTTTTACATTGGGGACCAACACATCCAGCAAGTGGTCCTATTAGACTTGTTGTTGGTGTTGATGGTGAAAATATTAAATGGGTTGACCCTGATATTGGTTATGTTTGGAGAGCTTTAGAACATCTTGTTGAAAGAAAAGATTTCGTAGGTGCTATTACTTCAGTTGAAAGAATCTGTTTTATGGATAATCCAAATCCAATGATTTGTTATTCAGAAGCAGTTGAAGAAATAGCAGGGAAAGAAATTACAAGATTTGCAAAACTAATGAGAGTTTTACTTGGTGAAATTGGTAGATGTGCTTCTCATTTAATCAGTATGGGTGGTTTCTTTGGAAATGCGGGACTACATACATTTGTAATGTGGACTATGGATATTAGAGAATATTTCTTAGATGTTTTAGAAGATTATTCAGGAGCAAGAATTGCTACTGCTTCAGTTGAACCAGGAGGAGTGAGATATCCAATGCCAGATAATTGGCTTGAAACATTAGAAAAAGCAATTAAAAAATATGAAGATACAGTGCCAGATATGTTAGATATTTTCATCAATAACCCTCTTATGAAAACAAGAGCGATAAATACTGCAAAAATATCAAGAGAAGATGTTATTACAAATTATATGGCTGGACCAATTGCAAGAGCAAGTGGAGTAAAACTTGATGTAAGAATAGATGAACCTTATGCTGGTTATGATGAAATTGAAATGGATTATGTAACTTGTGAAAATGGTGATGTTTATGACAGACTTTACATATTCTTTAAAGAGTTAAATCAATCAATGGATATTATGAAACAAGCCATTGCAAAAATCAAAGAAGGTATTGAAAAAGGAGAAATGAATCCTAAAAAAGATCATTTAGTTAGAATGCCAAGACGTATGCCAGCAGGAGAAGCAGTAACAAGAGTTGAATGG
This sequence comes from Nautiliales bacterium, assembly GCA_030826765.1. Classification (GTDB taxonomy): domain Bacteria; phylum Campylobacterota; class Campylobacteria; order Campylobacterales; family JAADDX01; genus JAUUDM01. The sequence goes on along the minus strand of JAUUDM010000016.1, from coordinate 108,930 downwards.
GCAAGAGGTGAAATGCTTATGCACTTAGTTACTGGTGAAAAAGCAACAAGCCCATATAGACTAAAACTAAAAGCACCAAGTGTAAATCACACAATGGTTTTAGATAGTCTATTAAGAGGTAAAACTTTGTCAGATATTCCATTAATTTATGGAAGTATGCATATCTGTCAGGGTGACTTAGATAGATAAAGGAGTAGAGTATGTTTGATAATATTTGGTTTCAGATACTTGTTTTTCCAGGTTTAGTATTTTTACTTGCTTGGACTTTTTTTGTATTTTATTTTGCAAGAAAAACATTAGCTTATATTCATAAAAGAGTCGGACCTCATTTTAACGGACCAGCAGGAAGTTTACAAACAATTTATGATATTTTTAAACTTTTAACAAAAGAAAATATCACACCAAAAACAGCAGATCCATATCTGTTTAATATAATTCCATTAGTTACACCAATTGTTGCAGCACTTCCAGTAATTTTAATTCCTTGGACACCTTTAATGCATAACGGAGTTGTATTAGATACAAATTATGGAGTTTTAGGATTAGTTGTTTTAATTGGAGTTGAACCATTTTTACTATTTCTTACAGGATTTGGTTCAAATAATAAATATTCATTTCTTGGAGGAATGAGAGTTCTAGCACAAATGCTTTCAATGGAAACACCATTTTTCTTAGCAGCACTTTCTCCTGCAATTTTATTTGGAACAATGAATTTACATGATATAATGTATTCAAATACTTGGCTAACTACATTAATTTTACTTCCAGGTGCTATTATTTTTATCATTGCAATGTTAGGTATTTTAGAACAACCTCCATTTAATATTCCAGAAGCAGAACAAGAAATTGTTTATGGATTTTATACAGAATATTCAGGAACAAATTATGTTTTACTTAAATTTGCAGAGTTTACAGAAATTTTAGTTGTTTCAGCTGCTGCAGTTACACTATTTTTTGGTGGATATAGAGGACTATTTTTTGATAGTTTCTTTTGCTTATTCTTAAAAATAGTATTAATTGCAATTGTTATGGTAGCTATTAGAGCAAGTAACCCTAGACTTAGACTAGATCAAATGCTTAAATTTGCATGGAGTTGGTTAGTTCCACTTGCAGTATTAAATATAGTTTGGATTATTTTTGCAAAACTATATATTTTAGGAGCTTAATATGTTATTAGATATAGCTAAAAAAATGATAAGAGTTACAAAAAGTATAGCAGAAGATAGAATTGCAACTATTGATGCATCAAAAGAATTTGTTCATCATTCTGATATGTTTAGAGGTAAACACGAAATAGATTACGAAACTTGTACTGGTTGTGATGCTTGTAATAAAATTTGTCCAGTTGATGCGATTGTTATGAAACCACTACCTCTTAAAAAACCAAATAAAATACCAGAAGTTAATTTGGCTATTTGTATTTTTTGTGGATTATGTGAAGATGTATGTCCTACAAAACCAGAAAAAGCAATTAAACTTAGTGGTGGTGATTTTGATATGAGAGCTGGTGGAGATCATGAAGCGCAAGATAATTTCTGGGTAAAAGTAGAGGTACCAGAAGATTGGATAGAACAAAGAAAAGAAGAAGAAAGAAAAAAAGCTGAAGCGGCAGCTAAGAAAAAAGCTGAAATGGCAGCTAAAAAGAAAGCCGAAGCTGAAAAAAAGGCAAAAGAAGAGGCTGAAGCAAAAAAAGAAGCTGAAGCTAAGGAGGCAAATAATGGTTAGTTTCTTATTATTAACGGCAGTTATTATTTTAGCAGTAATTTCTATTACTGTTAAAAGAACTGTACCTGCTGTACTAAGTTTCGCAATTTTAATGTTTTTACTTGGACTTTATTATATTGGATATGGAGAAAAGTTATTAGGACTATTCCAAATATTTGTTTATACAGGTGGAATTGTTGTTTTAATGCTTTTTGGTGTAACTGTAATTGGTACAAACTTCCCAAAAGAAAAAGGAAGAGCTTGGGCTGTTACAAGTATTGTTTTGATAACTATTGGATTTTTTATAATTCCATTTATTTTACCAAGTTTCAACGTTGTAAACAATGCTGGTGATATTCATGAACAAGTAAAAGTTTTAACTAAAAATTATGCAGAAATTACACTTTTCTTAGCAGTAGTTGGAGCAAGTCTGTTATACGGAAGTATTAGGATGCTTCATACATTAAAACATGAAAAGGAAATATCATGAGTTTTCAAATAGATATGATATTCGCAATTATCCTTTTTGCGATAGGACTTTATGGAATTACAACAAAAGCAGATTTCCTGAAAATTTTCTTTTCATTAGAGATGCTTTTAAACGCAGTAATTTTAATATTAGCAAGTAGTGCTTACCATTTTGGTATGACTCAAAACTTAGCAATTGCTTATATTATTATTGTAATTGCTACACTTGAAGCGGCAGCTGGAGTTTTAATATTCTTACTTGCTAACAGAATTACTCATGAAGTTATCCCAGATAGATTAGATGAAGGGGGTAAATACGATGATAAGTAGTGTTGGAATATACCTTATTTTACCTTATTTAGGAGCTGTATTAGCTTTTGTTTTAGGTAAAATGAATGAAAAAAGTGCCTTTTGGATAGCAGAAATAGTAGGTGCTATTTTATTTGGAACAAGTATTTATCTTTTTATGACATATACTACTCCAATTGATATAGATTATACTTGGATAAATTATGGTGGAATTCAATTACCACTTGGAATTTATATTGACCATTTAAGTGTTGTTATGCTTTTAATAGCAACAGGACTTGGATTTGCAGATATTCATTTTGCTCACGATTATATGGGAGAAGACCCAGATAAACCAAGATATTATGCAAAAGTTTTATTCTTTATCGGTGGTATGATTTTACTTGTAATTGCAAAAGATTTAATCGGTGCATTTGCAGGTTGGGAATTTATGGGACTTGCATCATATCTTTTAATCTCTTTCTGGTTTAAAACAAAATCAGCAGCAAATGCAGGTATGCAAGCATTTTTATATACAAGATTTGGAGATATTTTCATATTAGCAGCAATAGGGTTACTTTATTATTTTGTAGGTAACTTGAATATGGTAGATTTAAATCAAATGGCAAATAATGGTGAGATTGATAAAACAGTTGCTTTAGTAACAGCGTTATTTATTTTCTTAGGTGCTATTGGTAAATCAGGACAATTTCCATTATATCCATGGCTTATGAATGCAATGGAAGGTCCGACTACTGTTTCAGCTCTAATTCATGGTGCAACAATGGTAAATAGTGGTATTTATATTGTTGCGAGAATGTTTGATTTTTATGCTTATACAGATGCTTTATTTATAGTTGCAAATGTTGCTGCATTGTCTGCATTTATTGGTGCAACGAGTGCCTTGGTTCAAAAAGAAATCAAAAAAATACTTGCTTACTCAACAATGTCTCACTTATCAATTGCATTCGTTGGACTTGGAGTAGGAAGTTTAGCTTTTGGTATGCTTCACCTTGTAAACCATGCTATATTTAAAGCGTTATTATTCTTATCAGCTGGTGCAATTATTTATATTGCTCACCATACAAAAGATGCTTGGAAACTTGGAGGTCTTATCAAAAAAGCTCCATATGTGGCACTATTTATGGCAATGGGTTCATTATCACTTGCAGGGGTTCCACCATTTAGTGGATTCTTCTCAAAAGATGGTGTAATTGCAGAAGCTATTTTACATGGTGGACCATTTGTCTCAATTTTTGTAACAATAGCAGGTTTATTATCAATAGCTTATATTACAAGACTTTGGGTGTTAGTATTTATGGGTGAACCAAGAGATGAAGGAATTAATGGTCATGTTCATTCTCCTGGAAATATATTTATTAGATTACCACTTGGAATTTTAGCATTTGTTACATTAGGAATTGCTTTATATCAAACAAATATAGTTGATTATATTGTTGGTCATCCAGTAGAAGAACCACACGTAAAAGGTCTTTTAGTTGGATTCTTAGTTGGAATGGCTATTTTATTTGGAATAGTTGTAGGACTTTATGTAAAAGGTATGAATTTACTTCAAAAAATATCTCAACATAGATTTATACAAATTATCCATCAAATACTATTTAATGGATATTATGTAGAGGCTGGAATTACATATTTAAGTAAAAATGTAATTGTAAATGGAGTAGCAAAATCGTTTAGATGGATTGATACAAATTTAATTGACTGGCTTGTAAATGCAACAGTTCCATTTGCAAGAGGAATTTTTAAAGCATTTAGAATTGGTCATAGTGGTAAAATCGGTGATTATATTGGTATATTTGCTATCGGTGTTGCTATTATCGTAGTTGCAATTCTAATAATCGTAAAAGGTGTATAATATGATGAGTGTAGAATTAATATTTGGACCAATGCTACTGGCACCTTTTGTATATTTTATATCAAGAGGTGCTGAATGGGTAGCAAAATGGGTAGCGCTAACGCTATTTATTGGATTACTTGCTATATCTGTAGATATGTATCAAGCCCTTCCGGCTGATGGTGGATTTCTATTTTTAGGGGAATTTTTAAGAGTTCCTGGATTTGATTTTGCTTTAACATTACAAGTTGATGCATTAAGTGTAATTATGCTTATTTTAACAGCAGCACTTAGTATTTTAGTTGTTTTTTCAAGTTGGAATGAAAAACATCAAGGTGCATATTTTTCATTACTAATTTTCTTCGCTGGACCAATTTTTGGTGTATTTATGACAACTAATCTTTTATGGTTCTTTATATTTTGGGAGCTTGTATTAGTTCCTATGTTATTCTTAGTTGGATACTGGGGAGGAGAAAGAAGAGTTTATGCAATAATTAAATACTTCTTATATGCTCACTTTGGTTCAGTATTTATGTTTATTGGATTTTTCCTTATTTATCAACAAACAGGACATTGGGACTTTATGACAGTTAAAGAAGCAATGATTGTTACACCTGCACTTATTTGGTGGTTTATGTTCGTTGGATTTGCAGTTGAAATGCCACTTTTCCCATTTCATACTTGGTTACCAGACGCACATGTTGAAGCTCCAGGAAGTATCTCTGTATTACTTGCAGGTATTTTATTAAAGATGGGTGCTTATGGACTTATTAGATTTGTAATTGAAATGATGCCAGTAGAATCAAGACATTTTGCAATTTATATTGTAATTATTGGTCTTGCGACAACACTATTTGCAGGATTACTTGCAATTTATGAAAAACATATCAAAAAAATTGTTGCTTATTCATCAATCTCACATATGGGACTTGTAGCAGTAGCAATTGCTACAGTTAGTTATGACGGATTAAGTGCAGCACTTTATGAAATGATTGGACATGCAATTGTTATTTCACCACTATTTATAATTGCTGGTTGGCTTCATCATAAAACTCATACTTGGTATGTTGATGAAATGGGTGGAATTATGCAAAAAGCACCTTATGTTTCAGCTATTTTTGTGTTAGCTGGTATGGCAGCACTTGGACTTCCTGGAACAATGGGATTTGTAGGAGAACTTACAATTATAGTTTCTGCTATTAAAGAATTTGGACCATGGATTGCAGTAATTGCTATAGGTTCACTAATAGCAGCAGGATATGTTATTTGGGCAGTAAGAAGAGCGTTACATGCTGAAATGTCACCAGTAGTAGCAAAAAGCCATTTTGATATGGGTGGATTTGAATTTATGGCACTTGTAATATTTGCATTCTTTATCATTTTATTTGGTGTTTATCCTCAACCAATATTTGATATGGCAAATAGTGCATTTAAAATGTTTGGAGGTATGTAATGGGTAGTTTAATTATTTTAATAGGAGCGGGACTTCTTGTTCCTTTATTTTTTAAAGGACATATGATTATTGCCAAATACATTGCTGCAGCAGCATTCGCAGCAGCTGCTTTTAATGTATATATGGGCAATGGAATTGATTTACCATATTTTGTTTTAACACCTGACACTCAACTTATGGAAATAGTAGTGTTAATTGTATTAGCAGCTACAATGATGACTTTTAGTGGATTTGAAAGACCTTTAATTCCTCAAACACTTTTTGTAGGAGCAGCTAGTTTAGCAATTTTAGAAACAAATAACTTTTTAATGTATATCGTTTTATTTGAAGTAATTGCTATTATTTCTTATGTATTAGCAGCAAATATTAGAAGTAAATTAAATGCGGAAGGTGCTATTAAAATGTTTATAGCAGGTGCAACTGCAAGTGGATTTATTTTACTTGGGTTTGCTATGTTTTCTATGATTACACCGACTTTTAATTATTCAGAAATTAGTGTACATGGAAATTTTGCATTAGTTGCTTTTGGAATTATGCTTGCAGGTATTTTTTATAAAATGACAGTAGTTCCAATGCACGGATGGGCAGCTGATACTTATGCACAAGTTAATCACGCAGCAGCGGCTATTCTTTCAGCTACAATCAAAGTTGTAATTGCTGTAGCTACATTTAAGGCATTTTATTTATTTATGGCAGCTTATCCAACTACAACTGTTTGGTTATTTGGATTTTTTGCAATTATTACAATGACACTTGGTAACTTTATGGCACTTTTCCAAAAAAAGATTGCTAAAATTTTATCATTTTCATCAATTGCACATGCTGGATATATGTTACTTCCATTTGCAGCAGTAGCAAGTATGTATAGTTATACAGGATTGATTTATCTTGGAATTGCTTATGTATTTATGCAAACAAGTGTATTTTTAATTTTAAATGATTTAAGAAGAGAAGCTCATATCAAAACATTAGAAGATATTAAAGGACTTTATAAAAAATCTCCTTTACATGCACTTTTCTTTACAATTCAACTATTATCTCTTGCTGGTATTCCACTTTTAGCTGGATTTATCTCAAAAGCAGTTGCTTTTTATGCTGGGGTAGATGCAGGATTATGGCCACTTATTTTAATTGCCGCTCTTAACTCTGCATTATCACTTGGATATTATCTTTGGGTTATCAAACATATCTATTTTGATGAACCGGTAGCTGGAACACATGCAAAAATCACAATGACACCAGGTTCATTGGTAGGTCAATTAATCCTACTTGCTGGAACAATTTACTTTGGTATCTTTGCAGCTCCTGTATTTAGTACTACTTTAGGATTATAATCCTTCTTTCCCTTTTTGGGTATTTCTAAAATATTTTTTAAGTTACAATTCGTAACTTTTTTTATTTCTATCTTTTAATTATACTTTCCTTTTTATTCTTATGTGATATAATTTATAAAAAAGGAGTTTTTATGAAACTATTTAGAGGATTGTTGTGTGCTTCACTACTTGCAACAATGTCATTTGCTGCTGAGTACACACTTAAATTTTCACATGTTGTATCACCAAATACACCAAAAGGGAAAGCAGCTGATTATTTTGCAAAAAGAGTAGCAGAGCTTAGTGGAGGTAAAATAGAAGTAAAAGTTTATCCAAATGCTGTATTAGGTAAAGATAAAGCAGTTCTTAGAAAAATGAAATTTAACTCAATTCAAATGGCTGCACCCACTTTTTCAAAATTCACAGGTCTTGTTCCACAACTTGGAGTATTTAGTTTACCATTTATTTTTAAAGATGAAAATCATTTACATAGAGTTTTAGATGGAGAAGTTGGTCAAAAACTTTTAAATATGGTTACAAAAAAAGGATATGTAGCACTTGCTTATTGGGATAATGGATTCAAACAAATGAGTGATAATGTAAGACCTCTTATCAAACCAAGCGATGCAAAAGGATTGAAATTTAGAGTAATGAATTCCAAAGTTTTAATGGCTCAATTTAGAGCAATTGGTGCAATTCCACAACCACTTCCATTTAGTGAAGTTTATTCAGCACTTCAACAAGGTGTAGTTGATGGTCAAGAAAATACAATTTCAAATATCTATACTAAAAAATTTTATGAAGTTCAAAAGTATATGACTATGACTAATCACGGATATTTAGGTTATATGGTTGTAATGAGTAAAAAAGCATGGAAAAAATTACCAGCAGATATGCAAAAAGTTGTAAAACAAGCTATGAAAGAAGCTACTGCAAAAGAAAGAGTTTGGGCAGACGCTCTTAATAACGAACAACTTGCTAAAATTCAAGAATATGCTAATAAAACAGGTAAATTAAAAATTTATCACTTAACACCAGCTGAGAGACAAGTGTGGGCAGATAAATTAAGTGAAATTTATCCAGAATTTTATTCAACAATTGGAAAAGATTTAATCAACAAAATTATAGAAGAAGGTAAATGAAAATTTTAGATATTTTAGATAAATTTATTGGACTTATCAATGAATTTATCGCCTCATTTGGTATCATAGCAGGTGTTACACTTGCTTTTATCAATGTAGTTGCCAGATATGTTTTTCATGTTGGCATTGATTGGGCATTTGAATTAACCAACTATTTATTCATTTGGTCTGCATTTTTTGGTGCAGCTTACTGTTTTAGACAAGAGTGTCATATAAAAGTTACTTTACTCCTTGATATTTTACCTTCAAAAGTAGCTAAATTTACATCTTTATTTGCTACATTTATTACTTTTTTATATCTGTTAGCTGTAGCTTATTATGGATATTTATTTATATTTGACCCAGATTTAGGTATAAAGGCGAGTGGTGAGATTAGTGTTGATTTAAATATTCCTATTTGGATACCATATATTGTAATTCCTATTGCTTTTATCTCTGCATCTTATAGAGTATTTGAAAAATTTATAGAAATGACAAAAACTCCTGCTAATGAAATAGTAAGAAAAACTGAAAGTGATATAATTATTGAAGAAGTTGAATTAAATATGAGTGGTAAAAAATGATAGCTGCTGTTTTATTTGGAATATTTTTTCTTTTTATGTTTTTAAGTGTTCCTGTATCAGTAGCACTTGGAGCATCTACGTTTATTACTTCTTATATATATGAAGGAAATGACTCATTAATTGACCTTACAAGTGCCGTATTTTCAAAGATTGATAATTATGCTTTGATGGCAATTCCTATGTTTATTTTAGCCGGAAACTTACTTAGTAAAGGAAGTAGTGCTAAAAGAATAGTAGAATTTGCAAAAGCTTTTGTAGGGCATTTACCTGGAGGTTTACCTATTTCAGCAATTTTAGCAAGTATTGTATTTGCTGCAGTTAGTGGAAGCTCTCCTGCAACGGTTGTAGCTATTGGTTCTATTATGTTTGGGGCAATCACAAGTGCTGGATATCCTAAAAAATATGCTTTAGGAACTATCACAACAGCTGGTAGTTTAGGAATACTTATTCCACCAAGTATTGTAATGATTATTTATGGAGTTACTGCAGAAGTTAGTATTGGTAAACTTTTTATAGCTGGGATTATTCCTGGACTTTTAATCGGTGCGATGCTTATAGGTGTAACTTACATAGGAGCTAAAAGACTTGGATTTAAGAGAACAACTCCTGCAAGCTGGAGCGAAAGATGGACTAAATTCAAAGAAGCTTTTTGGGCTTTAATGACAATTATTATTATTATTGGTGGTATTTATGGAGGGATTTTTACTCCTACAGAAGCAGCTGCGGTATCTGCTATTTGGGCTTTATTTATAGCACTTTTTATTTATAAAGATATTAATTTTACAGATTTAAAAAATATATTTTTAGAAAGTGCAAAAACAAGTGCTATGATTTTATTTATCATAGCAAATGCAAGTATCTTTGCTTATTTTTTAACATTAGAAAATATACCTCAAGACTTAGCAGCAATGGTAACTGATATGGGGCTTAATAAAATTATGTTTTTAGTAGTAGTTAATATTTTATTATTAATTGCTGGTAACTTTATGGAGCCAAGTTCTATTATTATGATTATGGTTCCTTTACTTTTACCAATTGCAAAACTTCTAGAGATTGACCCTATTCATTTTGGTGTGATTTTAACTATAAATATGGAACTTGGTATGCTAACTCCTCCTGTAGGGCTAAATCTATTCGTAGCGAGTGGTATTACAGGTTCTTCAATAAAAGAAGTCGTAAAAGCAGTCTTACCGTGGTTTATGGTTATTTTAGTAGGACTTTTAATGATTACTTATATTCCAGCTATTTCTTTATGGCTACCAAATATGATGATGGAAAATTAGGATTTACATAAATCCTATCTCTTTTTCATTATCAAAAGTAGAATTTAATTCTCTTTTTATCTCTTCAATAAAATCATTCATTGTAAAAATAGGATTTTCTTTAACTGCAACTTTATAAGATGTATTTTTGATTATTATATTTATCTGCCCACCAGTTAAATTATATTTAGCCAGTTTTTCCGTGTCAAATCCTTCTTCATACTCTGCATTTTTAGGAAGCATTTTCTTCCACAACTCAACTCTTTGTTTAAAATCAGGTTTTTTAAACTCTACTTTATAATTAAATCTTCTTGAAAAAGCACTGTCAATATTTTCAAGTAAATTAGTAGTCGCTATTAAAATTCCATCAAAGCTTTCAATTTGTTCAAGAAATATATTTTGCATTTGATTATGCATTTTATCAGCACTTGAAGTTGCATTTGTAGTTCTACTGCTTAAAAATTGGTCTGCTTCATTTAGAAGTAAAATAGGTTCAGTTTTGCTTTTGGCTGCTATTTCTTTAAATTCATCAAAAATCTTTCTTACATTTTTTTCACTCTCCCCTACATACATTGATAAAATTTTACTACAATCCAAACTCAAAAGCGGTCTTTTTAATGTTTTAGCTAAACTTACTGCTGTCATTGTTTTACCAGTTCCTGGATATCCATAAAACATAATTTTAGCTTCTATTTTTTTACCTGTTTTTATACCCCAAGTTTTTAGTAAATTTTGTACTTTTTTATCCATCTGTTTTAAAATTACTTGTAAAGTTTTTCTCGTACTTTCATTTAACACCACATCATCAATAGTAGTTTTTGATTCAATTAATTCAAATATTTTTTGTTCTTGAACCAAAGATGAAAATTTAATTTTATGATTTTTTGGCTTTTTATGATGGTCTGGATGTAAAAATTGTTGTAATAATTCATCACTTATAAAAAAAAGTTTATTAAACCCACCAAAAGCAGAAAAAAGCTCATCATAATCAATAATCCCTTCACTAATAAGTTTAGAATTTTCTTCAAAATAGTGTCTGTTTTTAATTCTTTCTATCTCATCACTACTTATGATGTTTAGAAGATTATTCATCTCTCTTAAACCTTCATCAATCCCAGTTACTTCTTCTTTTAGCAAAGTTAAAAATATCAATCTCTCTTTTTCATCTAACTTTTTTTCTTCCATAAAGTCAACAACAGGTAAATCTATTTCACTCAAAACTATTCTTTTAGCAATAGAATCTTCAATCAGTTTAAGCTTAGCTTGGATTCTTTTTATATTTAGAGAGTTTTCATTATAATCTTTTCTGTATGTTCCTAACTGATGATACAAATCTACTCTTAGAAATTCATCTTGTAAATACTCTAAATGATCAAGATATGGTTTATCTTCTGGAACAATTAGTTCTAAATTTCCATTTTCAAGCAGTTTTAAAAATGTAATAGATAATGAAACAGTAGAATTAAAAAGTTCAACTAAAGTTAAATTTGAGTTTCTAAGATTTGATAAAATCAGCCAACCTTTATTTAAAAGACTTTGAATAATTTCTATTTTTTTAAGTGATTCTAATTCCTCAGATTTATAAAAATCATTTAATATTTGATAAACATAATTATCTTCAATACCTGAAATATAGGCTTTTAACATATATTTTAAAATTTCGGCTTCTTCTTTTGTACATTTTAAGTGAGTATAGATTTTTGTTTTTTCTATATCATTTTGTAAAAAGTCTAATATATATTCCAATGGCTTCCTTTTTTCGTGCAATTTTATCAAATTTGCTATAATTATACAAAAAAGGTTTTTGATGCAATTCATTTATGAAGAGAACCCTCAAAATAGCATGATAATCACAGGAGATAATTATAAATATCTTTTTAAAGTTAGAAGATTAAAAACTAGTGATGAAGTAAATATTACAAATTTTAATGGAGTTATTTACAGATATAAAATCAAAGATATTTCAAAAAAAGAAGCAAATTTAATTAAAATAGATGAGTCTAAAATCGAACAAAAATTAAAACCTTTTCATTTAGGTTGGTGCAAAATTGATACCAAAAACATCGAAAAAGTTTTGCCAACTTTAAATGAAATTGGAGTTACAAAAATCACTTTTATAGAATGTGATCGAAGTCAAAGAAATTTCAAAATAAAACTTGATAGAATTAAAAAAATTTTGACAAATTCAAATCAACAATGTGGAAGAGTTGAAATGATGGAAGTTGATTTTTGTGAAAGTTTAGATAAGTTTTTAGAAGAAAATCCAGAAGCAAAAGTTTTAGATTTTGGTGGTGAAAAAATAAGTGAATATTTCGAAACAGCAGTTGTTGGATGTGAAGGTGGATTTAGCCAAAGAGAAAGAGAATTATTTAAAAATAGATACTCTTTTGATACTGATTTAATTTTAAGAAGTGAAAGTGCAGTGGTAGCAGTTGCATCTAAGGTTCTACTTTGATAGCTTTAATCGGTCCTACGGCAAGTGGAAAAAGTGATTTAGCTATAGATTTTGCTTTAAAGTATGGATATGAGATTTTATCACTTGATTCACTTTCAATCTACAAAGAAATAGACATAGCAAGTGCAAAACCAAGCCAAAATGAGCTTCAAAAAGTAAAACATTATGGAGTAAATGAGATTTTTCCAAATGAAAAATTTGATGTAATGAAATTTATAGAAATTTATCAAAAAATAAAAGATAAAAAGATCATAATAGTTGGTGGGACAAGCTTTTATCTAAAAGCAATGCTAACTGGAATTTCTCAAATGCCTAAAATTAGCGAAGAAATAAAAAAAGAAGCTCTCAAATATAATTGGGAATTTTTAAATAAAATTGATAAAGAATATGCCTCAAAAATAAAACCACAAGATAGTTACAGAGTAAGCAAAGCTATAGAGATTTATTTATCTACAAATACTATTCCATCACTCTATTTCAAACAAAATCCTCCAAAGCCAATTATTGAAAATTGTGATATTTATGAAATTGCTGTTGATAGAACTGTTTTAAGAGAAAGAATAAAATTAAGAACAGCTAAAATGTTTGAAATGGGACTAATTGATGAAGTAGCATATTTAGAAAGTAAATATCGTAATAGAACATTACCAGCACTTAAAGCTATTGGTATAAAAGAGGTACTGGATTATTTCAATGGAGTTTATAACAGAGATACTCTAAAAGAAAAAATCATCACAAACACAGCCAGACTTGCCAAAAGACAGCAAACATTCAATAAAACGCAATTTGAGAATAAAATATCTTTGCCTCTTGAAAAGCTAAGAGAAAAATTATTACAAAAATAATTATAAAGAAGTTACTTGATTTCTTCCATTCTCTTTTGATTGATAAAGTGAATCATCAACTCTTTTTATAAAAGTTTCAATAGTGTCATCTTCTTTTAACTCAGTTACACCAATACTAATTGTTATTTGTTTTACTGGAGGTATTTGTAAATTTTCAACTGTCTTTCTTATTCTTTCAGCTAATATAATAGCTTCATTTAAAGAAGTCTCTGGCATAATAATCATAAATTCTTCTCCTCCATATCTACAAAATATATCAGTATTTCTAAGTACTTTTTTAACTGCTTTTGAAACTTCTTGAAGTACAATATCACCCACATCATGCCCATAATTATCATTTACCTTTTTGAAAAAATCTAAATCAAACATTAATAAAGAAAGAGGAGTTTTATATCTTTTGGCTCTATTTATCTCTTTTTCAATATTTTCATTAAAAAACTCTCTATTTCCAATATTTGTTAAAGCATCAGTTATAGATAGTCGCCTTAATTCTTTTCTTGAAATTTCTATTTGTGTTATATCAGAAAACACTACTACATAAAGGTTACCATCTTCATTTTCTATTAATTTTTGTATTTTAACACTAAAATAATATATTTTATCATTTTGCTTTATTTTTACTTTATGCTCAATATCACTATGATTAAATATATATTCTATACAATTTTGAGATTCAACTTCTTTACTTACATAACCTTCCTCTTCTTCAAAGAAATCACATATACACTTATTTATTTTATTAAATTCATCCAATTCTTTAATATTAAAAAATTCTAAAAATGCTCTGTTTACATCAATAATTCTATTCAAATCTGTAACAACTATTATATCTTTAGTAGAATCAAATATCTTTTTAAAATATTCTTTTTGTTTTTCTATATTTAACCTACTTTTATAAAATATTATAAAAATAACTATTAAACCAAACAAAACAGCAAAAGAAAAAACTATTGTATTATCTATAAATTCATTTATTTCTTTATTAATTAATTTATTCTTATTTTCAAGTACAATAAAATATCCTAAAATTTCCCCATCTATATCTTTTATAGGATATGTAAATGTATAATAATTATCAAACACTTTATATTCTCTATTATTGATAAAATACTTTACACCTTTATCTTTTACTAAATTTAATATTTTTTTTGGAGGATTAAAATTAACAACATAATAATCATTAATAAAAGTATGTGTAATATTTTTTGTTAATTGTTTGTTATACTTTTTATCTACCAACACTATTGATTCAATTCCGTCTTTTTTTAATTTTTTTATAATAGAATTAAAATGACTGATTCCTTCAACTATCCCAATAAACTTACCTTTTTCATCAAAAATAGGAACTATTGATTTCAAAGTCATAGAAAATTTACCAACACTCATTCTACTTGTTATATGAGGAGATTTAATGATATCTCTAATATCTTTTCTAATATTATAAATAGAATCCCCAGCTTGATTACTCCAACTTCTAGCTAAGCTCACTCCATTTTTATCTATTATATGCAACCATATATTTTTATAATCTGTATTTTTACGTAAAGAATCTGATATATCTACAATTAATTTATGAATATTTATATCTCTTTTATGCTCTAAATACTCTTGGATTGTAATATCTTTAGACATTACAACTGCAATAGACATTACGGCTTTTCTTTTCGTTTCAAGTAAATTTCTTAACTTTTGTTTCAAATAAATTTTTTCTTGTTGAAATTGTTTTTCTTTTAATAATTCCATTTTATTTTTGACATACCATATTGTAGAAAGTGTAAATAAAAGCCCAACTATAAATAACATAATTATTAAAATACTATTTTTATATTTACTAAAATTATAATCTTGGTTTATCATAAAAGTCCTTATCCCTCACTAAAATTTTAACTATTTTAAAATTATATCATAATATATGAATTTTAATTTAATAATTATCATTTAGAAATTAACTCAAAACATTATAAGAGAATCTAATATTTTTGGGCGTTTTGGAGGTGAAGAATTTATTATTATTTTACCAGAAACAAAAGTCGTAGGCGCAATTAAACTTGCTGAAAGATTACGAAAAGCATGTGAAGAACATACATTTATATTTAATGGACAAAACCTAGAAATTCATATTAGTGTAGGAATAACATCTGTGACAAAAACAGATTCAGTTAAATCCTTAATAGAAAGATGTGATGCAGCACTGTATGATGCTAAAAAAAATGGTAGAAATAGAATAGAATATAGATAAAAGGGAATTTCCCTTTTATTATTTAGCTGCAGCTTTTAAAGCTTCTAAAGCAGAAGTATAATCTGGCTCAGCAGTAATTTCAGGAACGATTTCTTTGTAAGTTACGATTCCTTCTTTGTTTACTACAAAAACAGCTCTTGCAGATAATCCTCTTAAAGCACCTTCAGCTATTAAAGTTCCATATTTAATACAAAATTCAGAATCTCTAAAATCACTTAAAGTTTCAAGATTCTCAATCCCTTCAGTAGAACAAAATCTACCCATTGCAAATGGTAAATCCATAGATACAACAGCAACTTTTGCACCTTCTACAGAAGCAGCTTCATTATTAAATTTAGTTGTTTCCATTGCACATACTGGAGTATCAAGACTCGGAACAGCTATGATTAATTGAGCTTTATCACTTGCTCCACCAATTGTAATATTTTCTAAACCTTTATTTGGTAAAGTAACAATTGGTGCTTTGTCTCCTACATTTACTTGATTTCCTGCTAATGCTACATCATTTCCTTTTAATTTTGTTAAAGTTGGCATATTTAATTCCTTATTTATAAATTTTCAGTACTACTTTTGTACTTAATAGATAGAATTATAACATAAAATTTTAAAAAAAGAGTAATTTTATCTTCTTTTATTTATAAAGTGTTACTTTTTGAAAGCTTTTATATAAAATAGTTCTATAAAGAAGTAAATTATAGATAAAAAAACTTTTTTGCAAAAATTAAAAATTCCTTTTCAGACAGAGAAAATACAAAAAACTTTAATATGGCTAAAAAATTTATCCTTATGAAACTACTTTTAGTCAATTTTGCTACCCTTGAAGCTATTCTTTTGCTTCTTTATTTTTTATTTTTCAAACACTCTCCAAACTTCCTTGACAATCAAACTATTTTTTATTATAATTTCGTCTCTTAAAATATGGTGAGGTAGCTCAGCTGGTTAGAGCGCTGGTCTCATAAGCCGGAGGTCGACGGTTCAAGTCCGTCTCTCACTACCATTTAATCCTCTTCAACAATTTCCGCTTGATAAGTATAAATTACCGGATGATAATCAAGACAATTTTCACTAAGACCAGCTTTTAAGCATAAATGTGCAAAAAATAGCTCAAATGATGGCAATTCTTCCCAAACAGATGGTAAAAATGTAGCTTGTTTATCCCCTAAAATCAGAATAATTCCATCTTTTTTAGTAAGTTTATTTTTTAAATCTATTGTATCTTTATATTCTAAAATTTTAGGAATTGTAAGAATACTAATTTCTATATGAATTTTTTGATATTCTTCATATGTTAAAGGCTGAAATCTAGGATCTGCAAAAGCAGCTTGTTTTGCATTATAAATAACATCATCAATAAGTGGCATTCTTGGCAATATCGAACCGATACATCCTCTTAATTGATTATTTATTTTTAATGTTACAAATGTAGCTCTTTCTTCAGTTAAAAATGGATATTCTTTAATTAACGCTTCCCTATCAATAAGTTTTTTATTTTCAAACTCCTCTAAAATAGACATTCTTGATATTTTAAGTAATATTTTTTTATTCATTTTTATCCCTTAATTTATAACTTACATCACTGTTTTCTAATGGTTTTGGTGCTGGTTTAGAAAAAAAGTATCCTTGGGCATACTCTATTCCTATTTCTTGCAGTAATAAAGCGATTTCTTTAGTCTCTACAAATTCTGCAACATTTAGCATATTCAAACCTTCGGTAAAATTATGAATAGTTTTTAGAATATGTAATTTTTTAGGATTTTTTATAATCTCTTTTGTAATAGAAGCATCAATTTTAATAATATCAACATTTAAATCTACTAAATAAGAAAAGTTAGAATATCCAGTTCCAAAATCATCTATAAGTATTTTTGAACCATAACTATGAACTTTTTTGATAAATTCATAAATTTTAACATTATTAACTTCAATCAATTCTGTTTCAAGTAACTCTATATCTATTCTTGACGCTGTTTTTTTATCTTTATCAAATATATCAAAAAGCAAATTTGTTATTTCTTCATTTAGAATATCTTTCATTGAAAAATTTATAGAAAATCTAACATCTGGATATTTTTTAGCTGTTTGAATAGATTTTTTAATTATAACTTTAGTTATATCATAATAATATGGGGTTTTACTTGCAATATCTAAGAAAAAATAAGGAGAAAGCACTTTTCCATCAGGCAAAATAAGTCTTACAAGACATTCATATTTTTCTATTTGTAATGTTTTTAAATTTACTATACCTTGAAAATATGGAACAATTCTATCTTCTTGAAGAGCCAATTTAACCATATTTGTAGTTTTAATATTTTTTTGCCACTCTTCTTTGATATTTAATGACTTTTTATATTGTATTAACGAATTATTTATATCTTTTTTTACTACTTTTAAAGCTAAATCTGCATTTTCAAGTAAAGGAGGAACATCATTCACTGCTATATTAACAGAAATATTAACTTTAATATTATCTATTTTAAAATAAACTGCTTTAATAAATTTCAAAAACTCTTCTACAATCTTCATGACCTCATTAATTGGCTTTATAAAAATAACAGCAAACTCATTCCCTCCAATTCTATATATTTTATTAATATTATTAAAATGTTTTTTTAAAGTTTTTGCAAATTTTATAAGAATTTTATCTCCAAATTCATTTCCATAAATATCATTTAATTTTTTAAAACCACTAATATCTATTAACATTACAGTAGCATCATCTTGAAATCTATATATATCATTCATCAATGAACTTCTATTATAAAGTCCTGTTAAATTATCATGTATTAATGAATATTCAATCGTTTCAAGCATTGTATTTACTTCTTCATAAAGTAAACCAATTTCATTTTTTTCTTCTATTGTCACTCTATTATGTAAAAAACTCTTATTTTGAATAATGTTTTCTAAAAATTTCACCAGATTAATTATAGGTGCAGTAAATTTTTGTGCTCCATATTTTGCTAAAAAATATGCAACAAATAACATAATAATAAGAATAAAAATAAGATAAGGCATACTATCTACAAGTATATCTTTTAAACTTTCTAATTTAAAACTATATTTTACATAAGCAATAAAAATATCTTTATAAAGTAATTTATCATAAACTTCTAATTTTCCGTTTTTGATAATAGCTTTTCCCAGTAGGCTTTTGTTAAATTTTTCACTTTTACTTATTTCACTTTTAGAATATTCAAATAATATTTTTCCTGTAGAATTATAAATAATTAATTCATCTAAATATGGAAAAGCTTTAAGAGCCGTAGTTATATCCGTTGCCGTAGATATATCATTATCAAAAACGATTTTAGCAACATTTTGACTTATAACTTTACTAATAGTTTTAGTTAATCTAATATCTTCATTTTGTTCTTTTTTCATATATTCAATAATAAAAACAATGTATCCAATAAGTATAGCAATTATTGAAATTGAAAGTATTATTCTTAATAACTCTTTTTTTATAGAACTTTTATATTGTTTTATCATTTTTTATTATTTTTAGATGGATTAACAACTGGTAAATTAAAATCATTAGCCCACTCTATCCAACCACCTTCATAGACATATGTGTTATATCCAAGTTTTCTCATTAATAAATCATCTAAAGCTGCATCTGCACCATCTTGACAATAAATTATTATTTTTTTATTTCTTGGCAAACCTTCATAAATTTTCTTAATTTCTTTTAAACTTTTAAGTTTATTACCTTTATCTGTTATTTTATAGTTATTTGCTCCACTAAATAGTTTAGCAGTTGGAATATGCCCATATCTTTTTGCAATAGAAGTTTTACCCATATACATATCTTTTGTTCTACCATCTAAAATAGGAAGTCCTTTTTTTATCGATATTAAAACATCTAATTTTGTAGCAATCATATCATTGTTTAGTTTGATAACAAAATCTTTTTTTTCTCTTTTTGGAGCTTTAGTAGAAATTGGTAAATGAGATTTTATATAATCACCCCATCCATATTCTAATAAACTCGCGTTTTTATGACCTAAAACTTTCAATATCCATACTGCTCTTGCTGCCCAGCAAAATTGTCCATTATCATAAACTATAACTTTTGTATTATCATCAATTCCAGCATTTGAAAAAAGATTTTTTAGAAATATTAATTTTGGTATTCTTAATGTTTTAGGAGTAAAAAAATCTTTCATCACAGGCATATTTATAGCCCCTTTGATATGTCCTTTTTTATATATTTCTTCTTTTCTAACATCAATGATAGCGATATCTTTATCATTTATGTGATTTTTCAACCACTCAATAGAAACAATTATAGGCATATTTTCATTATGTGCCATTGAAATTGAAATAATAAATAAACATACAAATATATATCTAAACATAATAAATCACTTTTTTCATTATTATATCTAAAAATTTTTAAATTTTTGATAAAATAGCAACAAAAAGGCATATTATAAAAACAATAGAATGTAAGTTTTGTGGAGAGATTTTACACTTACCAAAAATAGATAAAAACAGTGAATATTTTTGTCCAGTTTGTAAAAACATAGTTTATAGAAGTGGAAAAGATTTAAGACTTGTTCTAAGTTTAGCTATAACTTCTTTATTTTTAATATTTATAACAATCTCTACACCACTTTTAGACATTAGTATCTTAGGAATCCATAAAAATTTATCTATTTATGATTCATGTTTTGCTTTATTAAATAAAAATCTATTTTTACCTTCATTTATTTTAATTATTACTATTTTTATAGTTCCAATTATGATGCTTTTTTCTATAATTGTAATAATTGGCTTTGCTTTATTTCACAAAAATTTAACAAAAATAACATTTATTTTTAAATTTTATAATTTCTTAAAAGAGTGGAATATGGCTGAAGTATATTTAGTTGCTGTTTTAGTATCTATGATAAAATTAAAATCCATCTCTTTAATGACAGTAGATATTGGTTTATATCTATTTTTCTTATTTTTATTTATATTTCTTTTGACAGTTAGATTTTTTAACCCTCACGATGTTTGGCATAAGGAATTAATAAAATGAGAACAAAAGAAAATAATCAAATATTTTGTGATGTATGTGCTACTCTTCAATCTACAAGAAAAAAATGTAAAATATGTGGAAATAGAATATATGCTAGAAAACCATACTCTTTGCTAAAAACTTTACTTTATACATTGAGTGCTTTTATTATGCTAATTCCTGCTAATTTACTCGATATGATGAGTAGTATAAAATTGACTGTAGAATATCCACAAACTATTTTGGGAGGTATTATGTGGTTTTATGAAGAAGGAGACTATTTCTTAGCATTTATTGTATTTTTTGCTTCTATTTTTATTCCAATATTTAAAATATTAGCACTCATTTGGCTTTTGATAATGGCAAAAATAGGCAAAAATAGATTTAGCTATTTTTCTACAAAATTGTATAAAATAATAGAATTTATTGGAAAATATTCAATGTTAGACATATTTGTTGTTACAATTATGACTGGATTTATGCAATTTGGAAATTTAATACATATTGAAGCAGGAGGTGCAGTTATTCCTTTTGCATTAGTAATTATATTTACAATGTTAGCAACTCAAAACTTTGATACAAAACTTTTATGGGATGAAAAATGAAACAAGCAATAAAAAAGAAAAAATCAATTATATTTATTTATTGGATAATACCAATAGTCGCTATGATAATAGCTATTATTATGTTAAAAGATAAATATGAAACAAAAGGTAAACAAGTTACAATTATTTTAAACAATGTTGATGGACTTAATATAAAAAAAAGTCCCGTTATGTTTAATGGTGTTAAAGTTGGAAATATAGAGGATATAAAAATAGATGAAAATAATCTTAATCATTTCAAAGCATATTTAAGTATGTATAAAAAATATGATTATTTAGTAAAAAAAGGAACTAAATTTTGGAAAGTTTCCCCTGAAATTTCACTGAATAAAGGTATCAAAAATTTAGGAACTATAATTACTGGTAGTTACATAGAAATATTACCTCCAAAATTAGAAAAAAAAGAACTTATAAAACTACCTAACCAATATAATTTTATAGCATTAGATACCCCTCCATTAAATGGGATCATAACAACAATTAAAACAAAAAACTCTTCATTTTCAATCGGAACTATTTTAGTTTATAAAGGTATTCAAGTAGGAGAAATTATAGATAAAAATCTTAACGATGATTACATTTATTATAAAGTATTAATTTACAATAAATATCAAAACTTACTATCACAAGATACAAAGTTCATTCCTTTAAATTCATTAGAGTTTCAAGCATCTCTAAAAGATATCAAATTCACAATACCTTCACTTAAAAACTTAATCACAGGTGCTATCAAAATAGAAACCAATAAAATAGGAAAGCCTAAAAAAGAGTATTCACTTTTTATTCCTAAAAAGATTTTAAAAGGCTATAAATTCACAATAATATCAGACAACAAACTACCTTCATCATTAGTTTATAAAGGTTTTAAAGTTGGAGAACTCCTCACAAGTGAACTAATAAAAAATAAAATTTATAACCATTATATAATTTATGATAAATATCAAAATCTAATAAATAATTCTACTCTTTTTTATAAATTAAATGCAGTAGAATTAAAAGCATCACTAAATAACTTTTCTTTACAAATTCCAGATTTAAAAAGTGCAGTTTTAGGCGGAGTTAGTTTTATAACACCTAAAAAAATAGCTTTAAATAAAAAAGAATTCAAAGTATTTGAAAGTAAAAACAGTCTTGATGAATATCTATACAAAAGAAGTGGTGCAAAAATAGTTACACTTCTTACAAAAGATTTAAAATTTATTAAAAAAGATACACTCATAACTTATAAAGGCTTAACAGCTGGAAAAGTTATAAATTACAAATACAATCCAAAAACTAATTATATTGAAGTAAAAATAAGAATCAAAAAACCATTTATAAAACTCATCAATAAAACTACCAAGTTTTATACAAAAAGTGGCGTAAATATAAAAGCTGGACTTAATGGAGTAAACATTCAAACACCAAGCGTTAATTCACTTGTAAATGGAGAAATTTCATTTATTACAAAAGAGAATAAAAGCGATAATACAAAAAAATTTACTCTCTTAAATCAAAGTGATTTAACTAAAAATAACTATTTTACAATTAATTTAATAATGAATAAAACAAATGGAGTAAAAGTTGGCTCAAAACTAAAATATAAAGACTTTACTCTTGGT
Source organism: Nautiliales bacterium (assembly GCA_030826765.1). Lineage (GTDB taxonomy): Bacteria > Campylobacterota > Campylobacteria > Campylobacterales > JAADDX01 > JAUUDM01. The sequence continues at coordinate 86,129 of JAUUDM010000016.1, read as the reverse complement.
AGTGTTGAAAATATGATTTTTGATAAAAATATAACCGCAATTATAAAAATAAATAAAAAATATAAATATCTTTTTGGTAAAAATTCAAAACTTTATTTAGAAACTTTTCAAGCAGGATTAAATGGTATCAAAAATACCTATTCTATCGTTTTTGGCTCAAATATAGTTTTAATAGCAAATAAAAATAATGGATTTAAACATAATTTCACACCAGACAGCATCAATCCAATAAATTCATATTATCAAAAAGGCTTAAGAATTGTTTTGCGTGCAAATTCAAAAGCTGGACTAAATGTAAATTCAGCGGTTTATTATAGAAAAGTTAAAATCGGTCATATCGAAAAAATAAAATTATCAAATACTGCTCAAAATGTAGAAATATTTCTATTTATCAAGCCAAAATATAAAAACATAATAAGAACAAATTCTAAATTTTTTAATACAGGAGTTTTAGCTATAAAAGCAAATCTTTTAGGAATTAAAATAAAAACTGGCACACTTGAATCAATAATAAAAGGAGGAGTTGAAGTAATAACTCCTAATAAAGCAGGACAAAAAGTAGAAAATGGTGCTGTCTTTAAACTTTATGACAAGCCAAAAGAAGAGTGGTTTGAATATAAACCTAAGTTGAGAGTAGGTATTTAAACCCCAAAAACAACTCTTCCTAACTCTTTAGGATATCCTCTATTTTCAGCTAACTTCATAGCCAACTCATCTACTTCTTTTGTGTCTAAATTAATTTCTTCGATTCTTTTGGAAGTTTTATCTAAAACTCCAAGTTTTACTAATTTTTTTACAATCTCATCTGCCATTGCAAAAACTGATGAAGCTTTTACTATTTCACATCTTGCATATTTATTTCCATCAAAAGATATTTCAGCTGCTCTAAGTGTCTCATCCTCTCCTGGAATCTGTTGCGCTCCATAAAGTGGTTTGAAAGCTTCATTTACACTGCTAAAAGAAGGAATAAAATTTGATAAATGATTTACTGCTTTTTTTGTTCTTTCTTTTACAATATTTTTATCCCAACCTTTTTCTATAATTTCTATAAATTTTTTATCAAGGTTTGGTTGAGATGAATTTTCATCACTTTTTACAAGTCCATTTTCAAAAAGAGTAATATCTTTTGTCATTGCGTGTAATTGAAAATATCCTCCAAAATATGGTGTGAATTGTCCCATTCCTTTTGGTGTTCCCCTCTCGCCGTGGAAAATAATTTCTGGCCAAAAAGGCTCTTTATTTTCCCATTTTGTAACATAAGCTGCCTTAAATTCTACAAATCTTTCTCGTTTTTTGTTTAAAGAATCATCAATTTTACCACTCTCAAATCCAGCAGAATTAATCACATAATCAAATTCTTCTTCATATGTTTGTCCATTTTGAATATACTTAATGATAAATTTTTTATCTTCTTTTACTTCTAAAACTTGTGAATTAAATTTAATTTTTGCATTTGGAAATTTTTTTAACATCAAATAAGCACTCGCCCCTATTCTAAAAACATTTAACCCATATTCTTGAACTAAAATCACAGGAAATTTAATCTTTTCTAAATCTACATTTTTAGCAAAAGGCACCATCCAGTCATCTAAAGTTTCTGGAGTAGTGACTTCTTTTTCTTTTAGTTTTAAAATATCTTCTTTTGAATATAGTTTATAATAATCTTCAACCTCTCCTAAAACTTTGTTTTTTTCATCTTTATCTATTAGTTTTTGATACTCTTTTTTTAGAAGTTCTAATCTTGGAAGTAAATCAGATGGATTAGCTTTATCAAAAGTAGGAGTCGCAATTATGGTAGGTCTAAAATCTATCGCTTTTGGATAGAGTCTAAGAAGCTCGATTGATTCTTTTAGAAGTTGTATGCATTGATTATCCGAAATTTCTCTATAAAGATTTCCACCTGCGTGCAAATGACACATAGGAGGCCCATCAACAAGTGATTCTTTTTTTTCAAACAGAGTTACATCAAGTCCTAAATTAGCTAAATAAATAGCAGCACTACTTCCAGCAACGCCACCACCAATGATTGCTATTTTCATTTTTATCCTTTTAAAATTTTAATAATTTCAAAAATATCATCTACTTCAAAAGTCGGTTTATATTTTGAAATATCTTCTCCATAGTTATACCCATATTTTACAGCAATTGAATCCATTTTTGCATTATTTGCTGCTAAAATATCATTTTTAGAATCACCTACCATAACCGCTTTATTTTTATCAACTCCAAAATATTTACAAACCTCTAAAAGTGGCTTAGGCGAAGGCTTTTTCTCATCTAAAGAATCAGCTCCTAAATAGTAGGGAAAATAGTCAATAATTTCTAATTTTTCTAAAATAGGTTTTACAAATTTATAAGGTTTATTTGTAACAATTGTTAAAAAATAATTTTGCTTTTTTAATTCTTGTAAAGTTTCTTTTACATTTGGATACAAATAAGTTTTGTTTGCAAGATTTTCATTATAATGATTTAAAAAAACTGTCATAGCTTTTTTTAAAGTTTCTTCATCAATATTTTCATCTATTTTCACATCTCCACTTAAAGCTCTTTTTACCAAAACCTCAGCACCATTTCCTACCCAAAAACGAATAATATCTTCACTAAATTCTTCTCTTCCTAAACTTTTTAACATAAAATTCACAGAACTAGCTAAATCTGGAACTGAATCAATCAAAGTTCCATCTAAATCAAAAATAACTAACTTTTTATTCAAAATTTTTCCTTTACAAAATTATTTTAATCTCTTCTTGTAACTCTATTCCAAACTCTTTAAAAACTCTTTTTTTAGCTTCAGTTATAGCGTTTATTACATCTTCACAACTTCCATTTCCATAATTTACCAAAAAATTTGCGTGAATTTCACTAAATCCTACCCCACCAAATTTAATACCTTTAAGTCCAACTTTTTCTATCAAAGCTCCGGCATAATTCCCCTCTGGATTTTTAAAAGCACTTCCAAGACTTGGAAGGTTTGGTTGATTTTTTCTCATATTTTTAAAATCTTCTACCAATTTAACATTAAAACCTTCTTTTATTTCAAATTCTGCATAAAAAACAGGTTCATTTATATCTAAATAACGATACCCAAACTTAAACTTATTTTTATTTTTAGAATTAATTGATACTAAATTATTACTAATTTCATAACTTTTCATACCAGCATTCATTTTGATACTTCCACCAATACTTCCAGGAAGTTTCGATAAAAATTCAAAGCCAGCAATATTATTTTTTTTAGTAAAATTATATAAAGCTCTATTTGATGTTTTAGCACCTACTCTTAAAAGCCCATTTTTAATCTCTATAAAGTTATATTTATCATCTAAAACACCAATGTTTCCGCCACACACAAGAGAATTAGAAGCACGACCTATAATTAATTCATCATTGTAATTATCTTCATTTACTATTTTTACATCGAGTTTTGAACCTATTAAAATAGTAGAAAGTTTGGAAAAATCTATAATCATTGTATAAAAGTAGGAATCATTTTAAAAAGTCGTGTAGTAAAATCAATCAAAGTTGTCATAGCCCAAGGAGCAGTCAAAACTACAACCACAGCAATACCAATAAGTTTTGGCACAAAAGAGAGAGTCATCTCATTTATTTGAGTAGTCGCTTGAAAAATAGAGATTAAAAGACCTATAATCATCGCTACTAATAAAGCGGGAAATGATAAGATCATAGTTACTTTCATAGCGCTTATTGCTATTGCTAAAACTTGGCTTTCCACTAAATCTCCTTAAAAAATTTCTCAAGTGCAACTCTTATATCTTTTCTATTAAAACTAATAGGACTTGGATGAAAAGTTACACCTATTTTTGTTTTATAAAAACCAAAATCAAACTCATTTACTGAATTTCTTTCAAATTTTTTAACTTCTTTTGCATTTTCAATAGGTAAATAACTAAAAGCTTTTATTGCAGAATTACCAAGTAATAAAATTAATTTTGGTTTTACTATTTTTATCTCTTCAAGTAAAAGTTTTGCACCCTCTTTTAATTCACTTGCTTTGGGGGTTCTATTTTTATTTCCTTCGTAAGTCCTAAAAGGAAATGCATTTGTAATTAAAATATCTTTTTTTCTATCATATTTGCTTAAACTAATCAAATAATCTAAATTTTTACCAGCCATTCCTACGAAAGGTTGTTTTTCTTTTACTTCATTTACTCCTGGTGCTTCACCTATTATCATTATAGGATTTTCTACTTTTTCATCTAAATATGGGTCATATACATCCGTATAATCAACATTATCAAAAGAAATAAAATTCCTTCTTGATAAATAAAAATCCTTAAGCTTGGATATCAAGCCCAGAGCCTTTTCCTGTTACTTTTGAAGCAGCTTCTTTAATAGAATTATCTATTACTTCTTGTGCTTTTTCTGTTTGTGGTGTCATACCAAGTGCTGCTAAAACTTGATTATTTTTCACTTCTTTTGATTTATTAAAAGCAAACATTCCAGCTGCCATATTTACATTATTATTAACATCCATAACATCCTCCTTTTTCTTTTAAAATCGACTTTTATTTAATAAGTTTTAATATACTCTCTACACTCTCTTCAATATTTCTATTTTCAATAGTATAATCAGCAAGTCTTGTGTAAATTTCATCTCTTAATAAAAATAGCTCTTTTGCTTTTGTTAAATCAGCAAAAAGTGGGCGTTTTTTTATCTCTTCTTCATCCAATCTTTTTACAATATCATCAAACTCTACTTTTAGATAAATTACAATCCCAGCTTCTTTTATTTCTGGCACAAAAACAGGAAGTCCACCACCTGTGGATATTATTGCATTTTTAACATCATTTTTTACCCAATTAAAGACTCTTTTTTCTGCATCTCTAAAATATTCTTCACCCTCATTTGCAAAAATATCGCTAATTTCTCTATTTTCAAAATGTTCTATTAAAGAATCAGTATCCAAAAAATAACTATGTTCTAATTTTTTAGCTAAAATTCTACCTATTGTAGATTTTCCACTTCCCATAAATCCTGTAAGAACTATATTTTTATTTAAAATCAATCAAATATCCTTTTGCCACTTTTTTAATTATTGGTTTATAAACTCCATCAGTATATAAAACAACTCTATAAAAATCATTGTGATTTCCAATAACAACTTTTTTTATAAAACTATTCACATCTTTTTTATAAGTTAAAAATCTCTTATTTGCTTTAAAATCAAAAATAACTCTAAATGGCTCAACTAATACAAAATGTCTAATCATTTTATCTTTTGAAGAAATTAAAACTTTATATTTATCAATATAAAAATATAAAAAGCCTACTTTTACTTTTTTCACATCATTTTTTATTTTTTGTTGAGAAATAAATATCGGAGAGTGCCAATTAATTGCTTTATTTATAATTATAGTTTTATTTAAAATTGAACCCGTTAATGTTTGATAAGTAAATGTAACTGATTTTAAAATTCTTGCGTCACTTGGAAGTAATACTTTAGTTTCTTTAAGAGTATCTTGTTGTATTAAATTTTTATTTTCATTAGTAATTACCGGCACAAATGGATTTTCTCTCGCATTTAAAATAATAAATACTAATAAAAATAAAATAATTCTCATTTATCGCCTTCTATATCTTTTAATCCAAAATACTCTTTTTGAAGTTTCACATTCTCTTTTCTTAAAGCTTCATCTCTTTTAACTAAAATCTCTTTTTGTGATTTTAATTCAATCAATCTATTAATTCCCCTATTCCCATAAATCAAAAAGCCTACATAAATCGCCATTGCGAATATTGCAAATATAACAAAAAGGAGTTTAAAATCAAACTCATTTTTGTCTAAAAAATCAAAATCTAATTTTTTCAATTAAAACAATTCTTTTCCAATATATTCTGGAACTGCTAACTCTCTTTCAATTGCAAAAAGTCTGTTATATTTTGCATTTCTTTCACCTCTTGCAGGTGCACCTGTTTTGATTTCACCACAATTTAAAGCTACTGCAAAATCAGAAATAAATGCATCTTCACTTTCACCACTTCTGTGACTCATTACACATTTATAACCATTTCTTTGAGCAAGTCTAACTGTTTGCATAGTTTCAGTTACAGTTCCGATTTGATTTGGTTTAATTAAAATTGCATTTGCAATTCCTTTTTTGATACCTTCAGCTAAAATTTCTTTATTTGTAACAAATAAATCATCCCCAACTAATTGGATTTTATCTCCTAATTTTTCAGTCATTAGTTTAAACCCATCCCAATCATTTTCATCAAGTCCATCTTCGATAGAAACGATAGGATATTTATTACATAAATTTTCATAATATTCTACCATTTCAGCAGAAGTTAATTCTCTATTTTCACTTGCTAAAATATATTTTCCATCTTTATAAATTTCACTTGAAGCTACATCCATAGCGATTGCTATTTCTTCACCAGCTTTATATCCAGCTTTTTGGATAGCTTTTACTAAATATTCAAGTGGTTCTTCGTTACTTTTTAGATTTGGAGCAAATCCACCTTCATCACCAAGTGCAGTAGAATGACCATTTTCAGCAAGTAATTTTTTAAGTGCATGATAAGTTTCAACTGCAGCTCTTAATGCTTCAGAGAAGTTATCAAATCCAACTGGCATAATCATATATTCTTGAAAATCCACATTATTATCAGCGTGACTTCCACCATTGATTACATTTAACATTGGAGTTGGTAAAATCACAGCATTACTTCCACCTAAATATCTATAAAGTGGTAAATCTAAACTTTTTGCAGCTGCTCTTGCTACTGCCATACTTACACCAAGAATTGCATTTGCACCAAGTTTTGCTTTATTTTTAGTTCCATCTAAATCAATCATAATTTGGTCAATCGCACCTTGGTCATAAGGGCTAAGTCCGATAAGTTCGTTTGCAATTACACCATTTACATTTTCACAAGCTTTTAAAACACCTTTTCCAAGGTATCTTTCATCACCATCTCTAAGTTCGATTGCTTCTTTACTTCCAGTTGATGCACCACTTGGAACAATAGCATCTGCCACACTTCCATCACTTAATTCAACTGTAGCTCTAACTGTTGGGTTCCCTCTACTATCTAAAACTTCGTCTGCATATACATTTTCTATATAAATCATTCTGTTTCTCCTTTTTCTATTGATTCATTAACTTCAAGCATACTATTTAAACTCATCCCAAGTGCATCTTTGATTTTATTTTCAATTTCCAAAGCAACTTCTGGATTTTCTTTTAAATACTCTTTTGCTTTCTCTTTTCCTTGACCGAGTTTTTCAGCACCATAACTAAACCAAGCACCACTTTTGTCAATAATATCAAGTTTCACACCATAATCTATAATTTCACCCTCTCTTGAAATACCTTTACCAAACATAATGTCAAATTCAGCTATTCTAAATGGAGGAGCTACTTTATTTTTTACAACTTTTACTTTTGTTCTGTTTCCAATTTCTTTATCAGATTGTTTAAGAGTTGCTATTCTTCTAACATCAAGTCTAACTGATGCATAGAATTTAAGAGCATTCCCACCAGTTGTAGTTTCAGGGCTTCCATATCCCATCATACCTATTTTCATTCTTATTTGGTTAATAAAAATAATAGTTACATTCATTTTATGAACAACACCTGTAAGTTTTCTAAGAGCTTGACTCATTAGTCTTGCTAAAACACCTACTTGAGTGTCACCCATATTTCCTTCTATTTCACTTTTTGGAGTAAGTGCTGCTACTGAATCGACTACGATTATATCCACAGCTCCACTTCTTGCAACTGTTTCAACTACTTCAAGAGCTTGTTCTCCATAATCTGGTTGTGAGATTAAAAGGTTTTCTACATCTACACCTAAATTTTTAGCATACATAACATCTAAAGCGTGTTCTGCATCAATAAATGCTGCAACACCACCTTGTTTTTGAGCTTGTGCGATTATTTCAAGTGTTAAAGTAGTTTTACCTGAACTCTCAGGTCCATAAATTTCAATTATTCTTCCTTTTGGAACTCCACCTATTCCAAGTGCTAAATCAAGTCCAAAACTCCCAGTTGGAATCGCTTCAATTGGTTCTATTTCTTTATCACCAAGTCTTTGAATTGTTCCTTTTCCAAACTGTTTATCAAGCTGTTTTAGAGCTAAATCTAAGGCTTTTTGTTTTTTATCATCCATATTTTAAAACCTTTTATTTTATTTTATTAAAATTATAGCAAAAAAAAGTCTATGATTAAAAATTAGTTAAATTTTATACTTCCCAAACCCATGCAAAGAATATATTTCAATTTCTTTTTCTTTACCTTTTACTTTTATACTTCCTTGAGATTTACAAATAAAATAATTTTTATCAATTCTATCATAAGTGGATTTTGATATTAAAATATGTTCTCCTACTACTTTTGTAGCTGATTCCAATCTTGAAGCTAAATTTACTCCATCACCAAGAGCAGAATAGTTAAATTTAATATCACTTCCCATATTTCCAACAGCTACAAAATCAGTATTAATTCCAATACCCATAGCTATTTCTTTAAAACCTTTAGCTTTAAGATTTTTATTGATTTCTTTTAGCTCTAATTGCATCAAAACTGCACTCTTACAAGCTAAAGTAGGGTGATTTTTTACATCTACTGGAGCATTATAAATAGCCATTATTGCATCTCCAATATATTTATCAACCATTCCTTTATGCTCTATAATAATACGAGATAATGGAGTAAAAATAGAGTTTATAAGTTCAACTACATCTTTTGGATCTAAATTTTCTGAAAGAGTAGTAAAATTTCTAATATCTGTAAATAAAATAGTAGCTTCTTTTTTTTCTCCGCCAAGTTTTAATCTTTCTGGATGTTTAGAAATTTCATTTAAAAGCTCAGGTGAGAGGTAACTTTTGAATGCATCTTTTATAAATTTTGTCTCTTTTTCTTTTTTATAAAACATAAAACCTTCTATTAAAAACATATTCAAAATAAAGCCAAAAATAGGATAAAAAAGCTCTATTTGAAAATTTATAAATCTATAAATTAATATTGAAATAAAAATAAATAATGTAGGAATTAGCATATAAAAAACAACTCTTAATTTAAGATTTTTAATAAATTTTGATAAAATTAAAGGTAATAGTAAAAAGATAATAAATATAACTGCATCAACTGTTTTTGAAAATCGTATAAAATCTTTATTTAGAATATTTGATATAAAAGTGTAATGTAAAAGTGGACCTGGTATTTGTCCAAGAGGAGTTGCTCTTAAATCTGAAATTCCAGCTTCTGAAATCCCTACAATTACTATTTTATTTTTAAAATCTGTTTTATTCACATCAGTTATAGAAACTCTATGATATCTATTTAATTTATAATAATTTAACTTAACTAAATAATTATTTTCTAATGGAACTTTTCTACCGCCTATTTCTAAAGTATGATGAGTTATTTTTGCATCTTGATTAAAATAAAGCCGCAATGATTGAAGACCAATAGATGGAAATTGATAATCTTTGTAAATCATAGCTAAAGGATAATGCCTATACAACTCATCACTATCTGGTATTGTAGAAAAAATACCATTTAAAGTACAACTTTGAGCTATTTTATAAACATTTGCCTCTGCAAATTTTGCGGATAAAAATGCTCCATTCATCTCTACTGATGAATCTGATAAAATATCCAATACTTTATCATTTACAGTTTGAGTGGCAAGTGAACGAAGGAAAAATCCACAAACAGCATTTAAATTGGAAATAGAATTTGCTAAAATGGTGTCTTGTTTAGTAGGTTCTGAAAATACCATATCTAAAACTACTATTTTAGACTGTTTTAATTGATCAAAAACTTTTGCTAAAAGTTTTCTATTCCAAGGCCAACGACCAAATTTATTTATACTTTTTTCATCTATATCTAAAAATATAATATTTTGATTTGGACTATTTTTGTTAAATGAATAATAAATATCATCACTTCTTAAAGTAAATTGATTTTGAGGATAATTTAACCACAATAAAAATAATGCTAAATTAAAAAATATAAAAAATATTTTATTCTTCATCTAATTCATCAAAAGCACTGTTTTTATTACTAATTTTTAGATCCGTATTTAAATCTTTTTTCAAATTAGAACAACTATTTTCTTTATTTTGCGATACATTTGTCTTATAATTAAAACTAGAAAGTTTAAATTCATTTTCAAATTTATTAAATTCTTTTAAATTATTTTTATCAATTCTATTTTCATAAACTTTATTACCATTAAAAGAGACAATATTATTCTCTTTCATCTTAAATTCTGCTTTATATTCTATAAATTCTTTATAAAGCTGATTTTTATAATTTTTAAATTCTCTTTCTTGTTTTTTTATCTCATCATTAAATTCTTGTATAAGTTTAATTTTATGAATTTCATATTTCCCTTTTAAAGCTTTAAAAGCAAGAAGTCCTTTTTTTAAAGCAACAAAGTGTATTTGATTATCATTTACAATAAAAATTGTTCCTTTTACCCCTATTGTAGTAAATGCAGTAGCTACTTCTAATTTATTTAATTTTCTTTTTTTTATATTAAAATAAATTTCTCCCTTTTTTTGAGATACCTTATTTTCATTCAATTTAAGTTCTGAATAAGGAGTTAGCTTTATGATAGAGTTATCTTTTAATTTTATTACAGCAATTGAATTATAAGTATATATTGTATCTCCTTTTTCAAGAATATCATTTATTTTAAGAGATTCTTTTTTTATACTGTCTTTATGTTTGACTTTTACAATTCCTTCTTTTTGCACTAATGTAGCAATTTGAGCAAACAAAGAAGATAAAAGCAAGGCCAATAATATAATTTTTTTCATAACTCAACTCCTTTTTATTCTAATTATATTAAAATTATATTAAATTTATTGACTTAGTTCATAAAATAATCTATCACATCTTTTGGTATTTCATCAATCTGCTCTGGATGTAATTCTTCTTTGGCATAATCTAAATATGTTTTATTTTTGATGATAATTCTCATAATATTTTTATCTAATTCATTATCTTTTGTCATAAAATATAAAATTCTAAATACTTCTGAAAGTTTTTTTGGTGTTTTATATGGCCTATCTGCAGCAGTTAATGCTTCAAAAATATCTGCTATTGCCAATATTCTCTCTTCTGCAGATAACTGTTTAGCTGTTAGACCTCTCGGATAACCTTTTCCATTTAATTTTTCATGATGATTTGCTGCAATTTCTGATAATCTTTTATATTTTTTAGGAAAATGAAGGTTTGTAAGCATTTTTAATCCTATAGATGCGTGACTTTCTATTATTTTTCTCTCTTCCTCTGTTAAAGTCCCTTTTCTAATAGATAAATTTTTAAATTCATCTTCACTTAGTAAATACTCATCTCCAATTCTTATTTTTGCAATATTGCTTAATCTTTGTAAGATTTCATCATTTACCCATTCACTTCCTTTATTTAATTCTCTCAAGAATTTAAAATCATCATCAGCTTTTTTAATATTTTCTTCATACTCTTTTTTTGATAATTTATTTTCTAAATATTCAATATAATACTCTTTTTTTAATACTTCAAATTTATATTTTATTACCTCTATTCTATCAATTCCCTTTTCTAACTTTGTAGCCTTATCCATTATTTGACTTGATATTACAATTTTACCAATATCATGAAGCCATCCTGCTATTTCTATCATTCTTAATTCATCTTTAGTATATTTTTTGATCCCCTCTTTTTCTATAGCTTTTGCAATCATTACAGAAAATTTAGCTACTCTTTGTACATGTTTACTTGTATATTTTGATTTTTCATCTATAGCTATACCTATTGTTTTGATAAAAGAAGCTAATAACTTTTCAAAATCTTCAATAAGTCTATTTTTTGTAATAGAAATAGCTGCAATAGAAGCTAAAAAACTTACTATATTTTCATCATCTTTATCAAAAGCTACAATGTTATTATCTGATTTTTTATTTATTAATTGTAAAACACCTATTATTTCTTTTTCATGATTTTTTAAAGGCATAACAAGCATTGATTTAGATCTATAGTTGTTACTTTCATCAAATTTCTTAGTACCTTCAAAATTTAATTCTTTAACATTATAAACATCTTCTATATTGATAATTTTACCTTCTAAAACACAAAGAGCTGCAACCATCTCTCTATTTTCTTTACCATCAATATACAAAGGAAGTTTTGGCCAATTAACATTCTCTTTTTGATTTACATTTAATGTGTCGTTTTGAATAATTTTAAATTCTAAATATTTATCATCTTCTGTTTTTATATATATTGTCCCACCATCACTATTCGTTATTTCTCTTGCATAAGTTACTACTTTTTCTAAAATATTAATTGGATTATTTTCTGAATATAAATTTCTAATCATCTCAAAAAGAATATCTTTTATACTTTTATGCTTTATTATCCTATTTTTTTTAATAGTGCTCATATCTTCTAAAATTTCTACATTTAAATTTTTAAGCTCTTTTTCAATTACTCTTTTAAATATTGGTTTTATATGATAAATGAATATTTTAGGGTTATATTTTAATAAATTAATTAAATTTAAAATATCATTTGGAGTCATATGTTTTGAAATATCAGCAATATTTTGCATTTTAGTAGGAAAAGAGCATTCAATCAAAAGATAAGATGGCTTATAGTGATTTATAGTTTTAATTAAATTATCACATAATTTTGTATCACCACTTATTAAATACTCATTATTGATAATATATCCAAAAGTCTTAACACTATGCTCTACTAAAAAAGGAATAATTTCAATAGAATCAATTATAATAGATTCGTTTTCTTTAATTTCTATAAATTTTATTGTCTTTTCACTTTTATTAAGGATATTTATATTTTGAAATTTTGGCCAAATCTTATCATTAAAAATATAAGAACTAACCTCTTCTATGGTCTCTTTATTCCCATAAATATTGATAGTTTTTTCATTGTGAACATAAATTTTGTCTATTAAAAAAGGAATATCAACTATATGATCAAAATGAGAGTGAGTTAAAAAAATATGTTTTATTGAATACAAATCTTCTATACCATTTAAAATATTTCCAGCATCTATAAGTATGGAACTTCCTATTCTAAAACAAGAAGTATATTTTTCTTTATCCCTATTGCCATAACATCCTAAAACTTCTAATTTCATTTTTATCCTTTATTTAGTAGTAAATTTATAAACACCATCAAAATCTTTCGGAGGATTTTTTATAAATTCTTCACATCTCTTTATATATAAAAAATATATATAATCTTTTTCTCTATTATATAATAACTCAAAAATTTTTTTTGCTTCTTTAAATTTTGCTTTTTTATATAATTGTAATGCTTTATTATATTCTACAAAATCTTTTTTACCAAAATTTATAACTTCATAAATAACTATTGGCTCATTTTTCCCTTTAACATATACCGTATCTAATTCTCGAACTATATAATCTTTTTTTAATTTTTTCTTAGTAAATTCTGATATTATTATATGAGACTTGTAAAATTTATTTAATCCTTCAAGTCTGCTTGCAAGATTTACACTATCTCCTATTACTGTATAGTCTGCTCTACCTTTACTACCCATTTCTCCTATGGTAGCTATATCTGTATTTATACCTATCCCTATATTAATATTTACATTAAATTTTTTATAAATTTTTTTATTTAAATTTTTTAATAGATGAATCTGTTCTATTGCACTACTTACAGCTTTATCTGCATGATCTTTAGTCTCTTTAGGTGCATTCCAATATACCATTATAGCATCACCTATAAATTTATCAATTGTACCCTCATATTTGATAATAATATTTGCCATAGGAGTAAAATATTCATTTAACATTTCAATAATTTTTTTTGGATCTTTTAAAGTTTCAGATATACTAGTAAAACTTCTTATATCACTAAAAAATATAGATATTTCTTTTTCTTGTGGAGCTAAAATATTTTGAGTGTTTTTTAAAAGTTCTTCCATAACAGCAGGAGACACTTTTTTTGCAAATGCATTTTTTATCATTAAAGTTGTTTTATTTTCAAAAAAATAATTAATTGTTGTTAAAATGAATGAAACTACCATAATTGAGGCTAATGGATAAAATATATTTAAAATTATTTTATAATAATAAAATAAATAGTATTCTTCAAAATAAATTGAGCTTATAAGTAAAATAACAAAAATAAAAGATATTATTGCAGAAAATCTATATATAATAAATGCAGTTAAAACAGTACCTATAATAATAATTAAGATAGTTATTAATTCTTTATTCTCCGGCTTTGATAAAATATCATTTTTTAATAAATTATCTAATAATGTTGCCTGAATTTCAACTCCAGGATATACACTTTCATAAGGTGTTGCCCTTAAATCAAATAGACCTGCTGCAGTTGTTCCTATTATTACAAATTTATTTTTTACTAATTCTTTATTAAAAGTATTATTATAAATATCTAAAGCAGATATATACTTAAATTTTCCTCTCCCTCCTCTATAATTTAAATAAACTCTACCAAATCTATCTGTTTTTATTGTTTGATTATTATCCAAATGAATGTTTTCTATTCCTACAGGAGTATAATTTATTGTAATTTTGGAAATACCTTGTGCTAATCTATACATCTCAAAAGCAAGTGATGGATAAAAGTTATCATCATATTTAATTACTAATGGTACATATCTAACAATCCCATCATCATCAGGAATCATATTAACAAATCCACTACTATAAACACTTTGCTGAAGTAATGGTATATTTGCTAAATATCCTTTTGCTGTAGGTAAAAATTCTTTTTTTAAATTTTTTTGTATAAAAATAGCAGGAATATTAGGAAGAATATTTTTTGAGACATTTTTATCAAAATAAAACATTAAACCCAAAATTGAAGGAGAATTCTGCAAAACTTTAGCAAAAATTTTATCATTTTTTTTACTTCTCCCATCATATTCAGGGAAAAATATATCATATCCAATAATTCCTACATTTGCTTTTGTTAAATTATCAACAATTTTAGCCATAATTTTTCTATTCCAAGGCCATTGTCCAAATTTAGCCAAAGATTTTTCATCAATATTTACTATTGTTACCATTTTCGTAGTATGTATATCTCCTCTTAATAAAAAAAATGAATCTTTTATTTTTTTATCAAGTGTATCTAATATTAAAGGATTAAATAAATATAATATAGTAAAGAATAGAGATATTAACAGTGTAATAATCAAAAAATATTTTTTTTTCATAAGTCTCTCTTTTGTAAATAAACTTTTTTATAATATAATACATATATTATATCATTATATCATAAAAAAGGATGTAAATTGAAAATCAAGTATATAATTCTATGTTTGTTAATAATAAATTTATCTGCATTTGAAGGAATTGAATTTTATAAAAATGGAAATTATTCTAAAGCTAAAAAAAGTTTCAGTGCATATGCTAAAGAAACAAATTCAACTATTGCAAAAGCTTTTTTAGCTAAAATTTACTATAAAGAAGGTAAATATGACAAATCTAAAAAATTTATAAATAAACTTTTAAATAATAAATCTATTCCTTCTGATGTAAAAAAAGAATTAGAAAATTATCTACTAATTATGAAAGGTCAAATAGATTATAATGTAGCTATTTCAACAGGTATTTTATATGATTCTAATGTAAATTATGATAAAAACAAAGAATCTAGTTTGGCATTTGTAGAAGAATTAATGGGACAAAGTTCTTATTTGAAAAACAATTTAAAATATGCAATTGATTTTAAATTTCAAAATAGAGAATATTTTAGACTAAAACAACATGAATATAACAATTATATGTATATAAATAATAAAAATTATATATACACTAATATTTATTTCACATACTATTATCATTTAATTAATACAAGATTTAAAATAGGTTATAATGCAGATACAACAAAATCTAATTACTTATATGAAAATGAGCTCTATTTTTTTAAACCATTTAATGATTACAAAATAGGTATATTTTTTTTAGGCAATTATTATAAAAACAATAATTTAAATTCCAGAAATTTTGGAACTGGTTTAAGAGCTAGTATTTCTAAAAACAATTATAATACAAAATTATCATTCTTGTCATATTATGAAAATTTTAACGATAATAACTTAGACAATATAAATTATAAAATCAATATAGAAAGTAATTTAAATTTTGATAAATTTTATTTATTCATAAATTATTATTATGATTTTGCTAAATTTAATAATTATATAAAAAATATTCACTATTTAAATAGTTCATTTAATATTAAATCAACTAAACACATTAATTATTCAATTGGAATAACAGATTATTATTCTTTAAATCATTCTTCTAATGATATTAAAAAATATGAGATATATACAAAATTAATTTATAATTTTTAAGGAGATATAATGAGATATTTAGTAATGCTTACTGTTTTTTTTAGTATGTTTTTATTTGCAAGTATTGGAAAAATTACAGATATGAAAGGTGATGTAAAAATTGTAAGAAATCAAAAAACTATAAAAGCAAAAATTAATATACAAATAAATAAAAAAGATACTATTTACACATATAATGCTTCTAAAGCTAAAATAGTTTTTAAAGATAACACTATTATTACAATTGGTAAAAATTCTGTTTTTAAAATTGAAGACTACTTTTTTGGTAAAAAACCAAAAGCAAAATTTAATTTTTTAAAAGGTACTTTTATAAGCTTGGATGGTAAAATAGCTAAAATAGCACCTAAAAGATTTAAACTTAAAACAAAAAATGCTTCAATTGGAATAAGAGGTACTATTGTTTTTGGAGAGATTTTTACTACAAAAGATATTATAGGTTGTAGTAAAGGTCTTATAAGCGTAACTAACAGTGGAAAAACTGTGTTAGTTAAAGGAGGGGAAATGGTAATAACATTTGGAAATATTATAACAACACCAATAACAATCCCAACTTTATATTTAACACATATTATTAGTAATTTATCATTTAAAAAACATGATATAAATCTATTTTTTAATAAAGTATATAAACCTAAATCAAATAAAAGTAAAATAATAAAACCACAACTTAAATCAACAAATAAATTAAAAACTAAAAAAATAAAATTAACATGGAATGATTATAAACAAGCACAAAATAAAACAGAATATAAAAATATTGAATCTAGTATAAATACAAAAAATGAAAGCTTTAAATTTAAAAATTATAGTAATAAATTATTTTTTAAAAATATAAAAAATAAACAAGAATAAATATAATTATTTATGTTAACTAAAAATGGAAAAATTTAATTATTTCCATTTAGAAACTAATGATAAATTAGCTCTTACATATCTTGGGATTTCATTTCCATCATAATCACCACTATTTTGAGATGTTTGAAGTGCTGCATCTATTTGTAACCATTTCAGTCCAAAGCTAGCTCCAACTGTATAAATTACACCTTCATAATTTTCTTTGTCAGATAGATTTTTTTTAATACCTGCTCTCATTGATAACCAACTAAGTGGATGTAAATTAATTCCTCCTCCTATATATCTTGTCTTTCTTTCTACTAATAGATCCTTTGTTTCACTAATATCATAATCTAAAGCGATATCAAATGTTTGAGAAATAGAATAAGCAAAACCTGTAGTTATTTTAGGTTCTAATTTATATTGTATATTTGGATTTATAGTATCAAATTTAGGAGTATTTAAATTCTTTCCTACAATTGCTAATTTAAATTTGCTATCTTCTGGTCTAAAAATAAAACCTAAATCTATACCAAATGTATTTGTAATAACTTTATTATGTTTTAAATCTTTTGTAGGATCATAATCATCATCATTAAATGAAATTTTAGTGCTAGTAGTTATACCTTGGAAATATTTTAAAGTAATACCATAATTTATAATATTATTTCCTCTTATTTCAAATTTATTAGAATAACTTAAAGGAACTTCTATTAAGGCAATAGCCTTTGAATTTAGATAAGTTGTACCAATACCATTTATAGCATAATCAACTGATTTAGCCTTATATTCTTCTTCAGTAGAATCACGATAATTCCCCGTTGTTGGATTATAATAAACATATTTGTCATTATTTTTATTATAAACTATATATTCCAATCTATCTTTATCAATTACACTAGATAATGTAGCTATAGCCATACTATAAACACCAAAAGAAAATTCTCCCATTTTTACAGATAATCTAACAAAAGGAAATATTGCTAAATTATTATTAGTCATAGATAAATTATTTAAAGATGATTTAATAATAGATGCATTTTCTTTTACTTTTTCATCTTTACCCTTTCCATTTTTTATTTGATCTATTGTCCATGAAAAATCTGCATCACTAATTTTATTTAAATCATTTCCTAATTTATAATCATAAAGTCCTAACCCTATACTAAAAGCTATTTCAGTACTTCTATTATTATCTCTACTTGATAAAAGAGCAGGGTTTTTATATGCACTCATAGCACCATAACTACTTGCAACTCCAGCATCACCCATTGACATAGATATAAAATCAACATTTGGTTGTTCAAATGAATATAATACTGAAACAAATATTAAAGATAAAGCTAATATTTTTAGTATTTTCATAATAAACTTCTCCTACTAACTTGTGTATAATTATATTTATAAATAAAATTGTAAATTATTACTTTTTAAATTTATTTATAGCTAATATTACTAATTTGATTATACTTAAAATATAATCTAATTACAAATAAATTAATTTAACACTCTCTTCAAATTTACATATAATATTAAAATTCTAAATCAACTATTTAGTAGGACTATAGAATATTAGTATAATTAATTTTGCTTTTTATTTGAACATATTCATAAGAATATATACTTTTAAGAAAAACTTATAGATATAAACTCATAAAAATTAGTTTAATTTAAATAGTTTATAAATTTCCAATTAATAAACTATTTGGTTTTTACCATTTTTTTTCGCTTCATATAATTTAGCATCAACTCTTTCTATCATTGAATTAAAATCAATATCTATATTTCTATTATATTCCACTACTCCTATACTTAAAGTTACTTTAAATACTGTTTCATCATTAAAAGCAAATTCATAAGATGAAAATTCTGTTTCTATTTTTTGACAAACTTTTTTTGCAGCTTCTTTTGTAGCGTTTTTAAATATAATAGCAAATTCATCACCACCAATTCTAAACGCTATATCAGAACCTCTAATATTATTTCGAACAGTTTCACCAAATTTTTCTATAACTTTATCCCCACTATAATGATCAAAATTATCATTTATATACTTAAAATTATCAAAATCAATATAAGCTACACTAAAAGTATATTCTTTGTATCTTTTAGCATAATTTATCTCTTTTTTTAGAATTTCTTCAAAGCTCTCTTTTCTTAGAAATTTTGATAATCCGTCAATTTTTAAACAACATATAGTCTCATCTGCTATTTCAACAGTTACAAGATTATTAAGAAGTAATGTTAATTTATAAATTTCAAGTAAAGAACTATAAAGTGGTAAAATTTCTAAATAATCTTGTCTCTTTAGAAAATAAAAAAGATTTTGTGTATTTAACATAATTCTTTTTTCAATACTGCATATAAATTCTTTTTTATCTTTAGAAAATTTAGTAATTTCTTCTGACCAACATTCTAATGTTAAATCTATATTATCAATATCAACATCATCCATTATTCTATCTAAAAGTTTTCTTAACCATTTTATTTTTGCTGTAATATAAGGTGATTGAAAACATTCATCATTTGAATGAGAAAAAAAATTATCTATATCTTTTTGATCCTCTTCTATCATCCTATTAAGATAACCTTTTGCAGTAAAAGATTTCATATATTTAAAATAAATAAAAATTTCTTTTATAATCTCTTTACAATTATCAATATTCCCTGCATGCATTAAAAAATATTCTTCAAGAATTTGAGCACCTTTTATAAAATCAACATATGGAATTTTAATATCATAATGATATTCTCCTAACCTTATATATAAATTTTGAATTTCTTCATCCTCCATACTTAATGTTTTTAGAAAACGAGCTTTTTGCATTTTGATAAGATGCTGTATTTGTTCATCATTTTCAAAAAATATGGAAAGTTTCGGATCACTAAGCATTGCATCATAAAATTCTGTAAATGCATCATTTATATATGGAATAAGTTTTGAAATATGTTTTAATGTCTTCATTTTATAGAATATCTTTATTTATTTTATAACTACATATGTTTAATTATAACATAAATTTATAAATTTACTCTTATTTTAAAATATAAATTAAATTATCATAATTATATCTTTTTGCTATAATTACACAAAAAAGGCTTACATTGAAACAAATAAATTTAGCACACTCTCCTGACGCAGATGATATATTTATGTATTATGCTATTAAATTTGGATGGGTTAGTAGTGATTATGATTTTAAAAACACGGCTGATGATATTGAAACCCTAAATCAACAAACATTAGCAGGAATTTGGGATGTTAGTGCAATTAGTTTCGCTCTTTATCCACACATAGCACAAGAATATGCACTTCTTAGAACTGCTGTAAGTTTTGGAGAAGGCTATGGACCTAAACTCATCAAACTAAAAGACAAAAAACTAAAAAGAAATTTTAAAGTTGCACTTAGTGGAAAATATACTACAAATGCTCTAATTTTTAGACTTAAATATCCAGAGGCCAGAATAAAATATTATAACTTTTTAGAGATTGAAAAAGCTGTTTTGGATGGAGAAGTTGACGCTGGAGTTTTGATACACGAATCAATTTTGACTTATGACGAAAGATTAGAAGTTGAAGCTGAAATTTGGGATATTTGGAGTGAACTAAATAAAGAAAACTTACCACTTCCACTTGGAGGAATGGCTATAAGAAGAAGCATTCCTTTGCTTGATGCAATAAATATAGAAGAAGTTCTTACAAAAGCTGTTAAAGTAGGAAATACTCATAAAGAACTGCTTTCTAAAATGTTAATTGAAAGAAATTTAGTAAGAGTTGATAGCGAAACTCTAAAAAAATACCTTTCTTTATATGCAAATGATGAAAGTATAACTTTAAGTGAACTTCAGCTAAAAGCAATAAACAAACTTTTTGAACTTGGATTTAATGCTGGATTTTATCCGGAACTGCTTGACGCTAATGAATGTTTAATACCAAAAGAATACAAAAAGGTAAGAGAATCTTGACTTATGAAGAATGGTTTGAAAAAAATAAAAATTCACTAAAATGTAAACCAAGAAGTCAACAATTTAGCTTTGCTGATTTTATCGAAAATAGTTATGAAGGAATCTCTCCAATTAACTTCAAAAAAGGCGAAATTTATTACGCTAAAATTACAAAAAAATCAAAAAAAAGACCATTTGTAATTTGGCAAAATAATTTTTTAAATGAAGCGTGTTTTAGAGGTGATTATCATTCTGTAATCGTTTTACCACTTAGTTCTCAATTAGTTGGAGGTGAGATGAGATATAGAATAGAAGCCCGCGCAAATTTACCTAAAACAAGTGAGATAGTTTGTAATGCTATTGGAATAGTAGCAGTTAATAAATTTTTATGGGATAGAGGATTAATTGCAAAACTAACTCAAAAAGAGATAGAAGAAGTCAAAAAAATTATAGATTTTATTCTATAATTTTTTTAGTCCATATCATTTGGATCTAAAGGAACTTTATTATCTTTTGGAGTTACCATCCAGAAATGTCTTACTTCACTTCTAAAGTTTTCTAAAATAAATTTAGCTTTTTTAGAGTGAGTAGCATTATAATACTCAACTATTCTTTTTTTAAGGTAAAGTTTTTCTTTTTCATTTTCATCAGTATCAATTCTTTTTACATCAATGAGTTCCGGGTTGATATTATCAATAAATTCGTGTTTTGTATCATAAACAAAAGCGATTCCTCCAGTCATACCAGCACCGAAATTTACACCAGTTGAACCAAGAATGATTACTTCTCCACCTGTCATATATTCACAAGGATGATCCCCTGTTCCCTCAACTACTGCAACTGCACCAGAATTTCTAACGGCAAATCTTTCACCTACTTGACCAGCTACAAAAAGTTTTCCACCTGTTGCACCATAAAGACAAGTATTTCCACCAGCACTTAGATTTTCACCTTGATTTTCTGGAACGATAATAATTTTACCACCGTGCATTCCTTTACCGATATAATCATTTGCAACTCCATCAAGTTCAATAGTAATACCATTATTTAAGAAAGTTCCAAGTCCTTGACCTGCTGTTCCTTTTAGTTTGAAAATAATACTATCATCTTCCAAACCTTTATCACCATAATATTGAGCGATTTCACCACTTGTAAGTGTTCCAAAACTTCTATTTAAGTTACAAATATTTGTTCTTACAACTGATTTATGAGCTGGATTTTTAATAGTTTTTCTTACTTTTTCTAAAATTTCTTTTTCAAATTCATTTTTATCAAATGGTTCATTTGTAGGGAATTTACAAGTATCATCACCATCCACATGATAGAATAAATCACTAAAATCAAATTTTTTGGCTTTTTCATTATCTTTTAGAGTTAATAAATGATTTTTACCGATAATTTCATCTAATGATTTATATCCCATCTCAGCTAAATATTCTCTAACATCTTCAGCAAGTAAAGTTAAATAATTGATTACATTTTGTACACTTCCTGTATATTTTGCGATGTATTCTTCATCTTGAGTTGTAAGTCCCACTGGACAAGTATTTTTTTGACAGCTTCTACAGAAAATACATTTTAAAGCCATTAGTAAGTTTGTACCAAATGCATAATATTCAGCCCCAAGAAGTGCTGCAATAATTACATCTCTACCAATTTTTAATCCACCATCAGTTTCAAGTCTTACTAAACCTCTCAAATCATTTACTTTTAATGCATTATGTGCTTCAATAAGACCAATTTCCCAAGGATTACCTGCGTGTCTAATTGAAGTAATAGGAGCAGCACCTGTTCCACCTTCGCTACCACTGATAACAATTTTATCAGCATATGCTTTTGCAACACCTGCTGCTATTGTTCCAACTCCCGCAGTTGATACAAGTTTTACTGAAACGATTGCTTTTGGATTGATTTGTTTTAAATCAAAAATAAGTTGAGCTAAATCTTCAATTGAATAAATATCATGATGTGGTGGTGGTGAAATTAGAGTTTTGTTTGGTGTTGTATTTCTAAGTTTTGCAATATATTCAGTAACTTTAAATCCTGGTAATTGCCCACCTTCACCTGGTTTTGCACCTTGTGCTACTTTAATTTGAAGTTCTTCGGCATTTCTTAAATATTCTGGAGTTACCCCAAATCTACCTGAAGCAATTTGTTTGATTTTACTCTCTTTAATAGTTTTAAATCTAGCTTTATCTTCTCCACCTTCACCAGAGTTTGATTTTGCACCAATTGTATTCATCGCTTCTGCAAGGGCTTCGTGAGATTCTTTGCTAAGTGCACCGATACTCATAGCGGCACTTACAAATCTTTTAAATATCTCTTCTTTTGGTTCAACCTCATCGATTGAAATAGGCTCTCTATCACTTTTAATTTCAAGGAAATCACGGATGTAAACTCCATCTCTATTTTCTACTAATTCTTTAAATTTATCATACTCTTCTTTAAGTCCAGTTTCAGATAGAGTTTTAATCGCCTTTGCAATGGCTGGAATATTATCGTGTTTTTCAGCATTTCTTCTAAAATTAAACACACCACCAGCTTCTATTTTATCTTTTGCAAATGCTTCGTGAAGTCTTGTAGATAATTTTTTTTCGATATCTTTATATCCAAGTCCTGGGATTAATAATTCACTTCCTATGAAACACTCTTTGTGCATCTCTTCGCTAAGTCCAATTATGTCAAATAGTGCTGAATTTCTATAACTTGCAACTGTTGAGATACCCATTTTTGACATAATTTTTAAAATACCTTTGTTTAATGCACTTTGTGTTTTTGCTATTGCATCTTCTGGGTTTATATTTTCTGCTTTTGCTGTATCTATTACAGTTTTGAAAAGCATATATGGATAAATTGCAGTCGCACCATATGCTATCATAACACTTGCATCGTGAGGAGTTATTACTTCACCTGTAATTGCTACTATACTTGTAAGATGTCTAACTTTTTCATCTAACAGTTTTTTGTGAAGTCTTCCGATTAGCATAGTCATAGGGATAATGTTGTTATTTACATCTAATCCTCTGTCATCTAAGAAAATAATTCTAACTCCGTTGTTTTTCACATCATTTGCAATAGTTGAAACTAAATTTTCCAACGAAGTTTTCAAATCACCTATAAAAGTAGTTGAATAAGTTTTATTTTTATAGCAACTCTCAAATCTTGGTGATTCTTCATTTCCAAAAGAAGATAAAACTTCTACTTTACTTTGCGTTAAAATAGGAGATGAAGCTTTAAGTCTTTTGGCATTGTCTGGATTTTCTTGTAAAATATTGTGAATTTCTCCAAATCCCGTATTTAAACTCATTACAATTTTTTCTCTTAGTGAATCGATTGGCGGATTTGTAACTTGTGCAAATTTTTGTCTAAAAAAGTCGTTAAAACTTCTGAAAGGATAATCACTAAAAGCAGCCATAGGAGCATCATCACCCATACTTCCTGTTGCTTCTTTTGATTCTGTCATCATAGGAATGATTTGTTCTTTTATAACTTCTCTTGAAAAACCAAAATATCTCTGTTTGTGTGCCAAATCTTCTATTTTACAATCACTTACGGCATAAGTGTTTTCTGTATATTCTTGAAGATAAACTAAATTTTTATTTAACCATTCACTATATGGATGTCTTGATTTTAAGTAGTTATTGATTTCTTCATCTTTTAGAATCAGACCAAATTTCAAATCAATTCCAATCATTTGCCCTGCTTGAAGTCTTCCTCTTTCTAAAATATTATCTTCATCAATATCATTTACACCATATTCACTTGAAATTAAAATTCTGTTGTCTTTTGTGATAATATATTTTGCAGGTCTAAGTCCGTTTCTATCTAATACAACTCCGATATATCTTCCATCAGTCAAACTTACAGCTGCCGGTCCGTCACATGCTTCAAAACAAGTAGATGTAAATTCATAAAATGCTCTAAGTTCACTATCCATATGAGGTGAATTTTGCCAAGGCATTGGAACTAAAGCTCTTGCTGCTTTGAAGAAATCCATTCCATTCATTGTTAAAAATTCAAAGATATTATCCAAACTTGCACTGTCACTTCCACCCATCTGAACTATTGGAAGAAGTCTCTCAATTTCTTCCTCACTAAACACATCACTTTTTACTGATTCTGTTTTTATTAGTGCGTTGATTCTATTTGCTTGAATAGAGTTGATTTCACCATTATGAGCGATGTATCTAAATGGTTGGGCAAGTCTCCATTTTGGTAAAGTATTAGTAGAAAATCTTTGATGAAACAGTGCAAATCCGACTTCAAAATCTTTATCATCTAAATCTACATAAAATTGTTTGATATGAGTAGGCATTACAAGCCCTTTGTAAGCCACTTTTTTACTACTCATTGTAGGAATATAAAAATCTTCATCATCTATTGTATTTTCAATCTCTTTTCTACTTAAATATAACATTTCTTCAAATCTTTTAGTCGCAACTAAAGAATTTGGAGTTATAAATAAATGATAAATATTTGGTAAAGTTTTAAGAGCTAACTCTCCAAGAGCTTCAGTATTTACAGGAACTTTTCTTGTTAAAACTACTTTCAAATCATTATTTTGAAGTTTTTCTTCTACTATTTTTAATAATTCATCATCTTTTGTAAAAATAACACCAATACCAAAAATTTCAGGTAAATCTACACCTTCATTGTGTGCTACTTTTTTCATAAATTTAGTAGGCATTCCAAAAAGCAATCCACTACCATCACCACTTTTCCCATCAGCTGCTATTGCACCTCTATGCATCATTCTTTCAAGTGCAGTAACTGCATCTTCTACATTTTTATGACTTGGAGTTGCATCAATACTTGCAAGTAATCCAAATCCACAGTTATCTTTAAAACTTAATAGATTCATAATAAATTCCTTTATATAGAGTAATATGTTTTTATTATATTAAATTAAGCTTTAAATTTATATTAAAATCTACTATATTTGTTATAATAAATCATAATTATTACTAAAAGGAACAAATTGAGAGGATTTATTTTACATACTACTCTTGTAAAAGAAGAAGATTTAGTCGTTACGATTCTAACAAAAAATAAAATTTTAAGACTTTATCGTTTTTATGGTGCTAGACACTCTACAATCAATGTTGGTTTTTTGATTGATTTTGAAGAAGAAGAAACATCAGTTCAAATAAACCGTTTAAGAAATGTTATGCAAATTGGATTTGAATTTTTATTAGATATAAATAAAATGATGATTTGGCAAAATTTTATAAAACTGTTTAATGAACATTTTTTTGAAGTAGAAGAAATTGATAGTTTTTATTTTGATTTACTTATGGATATATTGAATAATTTTGATAGAAATCCTAAAAGAGTTTTAGTAGAAAATTATATAAAACTTCTTGAGTTTGAAGGAAGACTTCATAATGAATTTGAGTGCTTTTTATGTGAAAAACCTATCAACAATAGAGTAAATTTAGCAAGAGGCTATTTAACTGCTTGTGAAGAGTGCATACCTAAAAAAGGGTTTGAAATAGAAAAAATTAAAACTCTATTTAATGAGAAAAAAACACTACTTTTAGATGAAAAAGAGATAGAATCTCTTTATAAAATTTTAATGCTTGGAATTTAGTGAACTTTTTCTTTGTTATTTAAATTAATTAAATAAATTGCTGCTACAATAATAGCAAATCCGCCTAATTCACTCCACACACCAATATGATGAGCTCCAGTAATTGCTGCAAGTGTCCCTACTACACATAAAAACATACCTACTAAAAATAGTGGATTTTTCCAATAATCTTTTACACCATCCATAATTGCTCCTTTAATAAAAATATTTTTAGATTATACTTCATTTTTATTTCAAAATAGGAGCAATTAAAGAAATTTTTTGTATTATTTTTGATTTTTTTACAAATAGTTACTTAATTAAATAATTTTTGCATCTCTTGCATTTCTTTTTGTATCTCTTTTTGCATTTGTTGTTGTATAAATAAAGCTTTATTTAACATTCTAACTACATCTTTATGTTTATCTAAAAACTCTTTTTCATTTTTATATTTTTCCTCATTTGCTTGATAAGTTTCAGTTGCATACTCTTCTATTTTTACATCTTTTGATTTTACAATATCACTCACAATATTTTTAATTTTTTCTATATCTTTATTATCATTTGAGTTACAAGAGATATTTAATGTTATATTATATGGATATTTATCATCTTTTGTATATTGAATATTCTCTTTTATTTCACATTTTTTATTATTTTTTACCTCTTTATTTAGATTAGTTACTTTATCTAATACTGCTTTATTTGTTTGCATAATCAACGCAATATTGTATTTTTGTACAAATTGAGATGCAAATAAAGATGAACCTAATAAGGCTATAGCTAAATATTTTTTCATTATTTCTTCCTTTTTTTATTTAATTTTACAACTTTTCTATGAATTTAAAATTACTTATTCACCCATTATACTTTTTTTATACTCTTCAAATGTCTCTTCGTGTTTAGGTTTTACACTAATTGTAACTTGTTTTGTAGTGATTGCACCTTGATTATCTTTTACCGCTACCATTATTTTATATTTTCCAGGAGTTGTAAAAGTATAATTAAATAATTTAGTAGGATTACCTTTATGTATAATCTCTTTCCCTGCAAAATTTACATAATAAGATGCAATTTTTCCATCTTCATCATTTGCTAAAAATTTAAAATTTACTGTTAATGGAACTTCTCCCTCTGTTTGAGATGCATAAATTATAAGCGTTGGTTTTTTATTTTCGTGTTCTTTTATTTTCTTTACAACAACCTTTTCCACAATTTCTTTTTTAATAATTACTTTTGGTTTTGGTTCTACAATTTGTGGATTGACTTTTTCTTCTTTTTTAGGTTCTTCAACTTGTGAAATTTTATTATTTAAATTATCATTTTCTGTCATAAAATTTTTAAATATTTCAGAAGTTTTATAAAGTTTCATATTTTTACTATTATATGCAATTGCCAAAAGTATTTTATCGTCTGATAAATCAACAGATTCGATATAATCATTTGAACTTTCACCTTTTAATATATATTCTTTATTTAAGAAATTATTTTTATTAATATCAAAAATTTTCATTTTATAATTATAAATAAAAGTAGCAATATGCTTATTATCTAAAATTTCTATACCAGCTATATTGTTTTTTGTTTTAATTGTGTTAAGTATTTCAGAAGTTTTTATATCAAAAATATATGCTCTATTTGTTGATTCAACAACAACATCTTTGTTATTTAACCATTTGATTTTATAATATTTTCCAAGCTCTGGTAATTTATGCAGTAATTCCCCATTTAAATTATAAATAAAAGATTTTTGATTTGAAGTAAATGCTATTTTTTTTAAATTTGGTGAAAAATCTCCTTCTTTTATTCTTCCATTAATTTTAAAAGAAACTATTTTATTTCCAGTTTTTAAATTAAAAATTCTAACAATAGTAGGATTGTAATCTTCTAAAATTGTTAAAAAATTGTTTTTGATAAAAAAATTATCAAAAGTATAACTAGTAACTCTATCAATTTTACCAATCATTTTATATTTATTACTATCATAAATGTAAAACTTTTTGTTTGTTAAAATAAATATTTTTTTATTATCTGTTGAAAATTGAGCTTTTATTACAGGATTCTCAAATCTTAATGTTTTAATTAACTCTTCTGTTTTTGTATCAAAAATTTTTACCTTTATCCTCGTTGCCATTATCACTTTTTTATCATCATTAGAAATTGCTACATTTTGAATATTATTTAATGCTGTAGTTTTAAACAATAGAGGAACATCTACTTTTTGTGCTATTTTATTATTTTCTTTTATATAAATATTTCCAGCAAATGCTAAACTTCCTGCTAACAACAAACTTGCTATTTTTTTCATTATCGACTCCAATCAAAGTTTTTACTTAATTATACCAAATATAAATAATCAATCTTAAAAAATTCACATTTCGACTAAATAGTTGGTATAATTACAAAAAAATAAAAGGTATTTAAATGAAAAAAAAGATTGCACTTCTAATTCTTGGGATTTTAATAATTTTATCTCTTACAGCTTTAATAAAATATATAAATTATAATGAAAATTATATTTCAAGTGATGCAGGATTTATCAAAACAAATTCTTTAACTTATCTTTCTTTTAAAATTGACGGAAAAATAAATTATTTACCTTTTGTTTCAGGTGATAAAGTTCAAAAGAATCAGTTACTATCATCATTAGAAACAAAAGAATTAAATACTTCACTCAATCAAACTAAATTTAATATTTTATCACTTCAAAACAAAATTGATTCTATGAATATTCAAAAAGCGAAACTTATCAATGATATTAAATTAAATAGTGACTTAAATGAAAATCAATTAAAAATATTAAATAAAAATATTCAAGCAAATAGATTAAATATAAATTCTATGGAAGTAGAGCTTAAAAAACTAAAAGATGATTATAAACGATACTCATTTTTATACCAAAGAAAAAAAGTTTCAAAAAATGAATATGAAACTGCTTTTACAAATTATAATTCAATGAAATTCAAAATTAAATCAGCTCAAAAAAGTTTAGATGCAACAATTTTATCTAAAAATAATTTACTTATAGAACAACAACTTATAGAAAATGAAAAAAATGATGTTAAAAAACTCTCAAAAACAATTATATCTTTAATTAATTCCAAAAAAGCTATGCAAAAACAAGCTAAATTAATTGAAGAAAAAATAAATGATAGTTTTATTTATGCTCCATTTAATGGAATAGTTGCTAAAAAATATGTAAATAATTATGCAGTAATTAAAAAAGGACAAAATATTGTCACTCTTGTAAATCCAAAAGATATTTATGTATCTGTTTTTTTAGAAGAGACTAAATTAAAAGGGCTAAAAATAGGAAATCCTGCCACTATTCACATAGATGCCTTAGATAAAAATTATAAAGCAAAAGTAGAAACTATTTTACCAGTTAGTGCATCTACATTTGCAATAGTTCCAAGAGATTTAAGCAGTGGAGAATTTACAAAACTTACACAAAGATTTATAGTAAAACTAAAACTTATAAATCCAGATGATAAGTTAAGAGTTGGTATGAGTTGCGAAGTAACTATAAAAAAGTAAAATGTATATAAAATCATCAAATAAAACAGAACTTACAATTTGGGTTGTTTTAACAATAGTTGGGGTTTTTATGGCTGTTTTAGACACCACAATCGTGGATATTATGGTGCCAAGACTTCAAGGACCTTTATCAACTGATTTGTATGGAGTTCAATGGGTAATTACGGCTTATATGATTTCAGCTGCCATTGGATTTTTGATTACTGATTCTATAATCAAACTAATAGGAAATAAAAATACATATATTTTAGGCATAACAATATTCACTCTTTTTTCTTTGCTTTGTGGAGTTTCTAATAGTTTAGGATTTATAATTTTTTCAAGAGTTTTTCAAGGATTTGGAGAAGCGTTAATATTAGTTAGTGCAAAAGTTATGATATTTAACTTTTTTCCACCTCAAAAAAGAGGAATTGCAATGGGGATTTTTGCCTTAGGAGTAGCTTTTGCTCCAGCAGCTGGTCCTACCCTTGGGGGATATTTAACAGAGTATTTTTCGTGGCGAAGTGCCTTTTTTATAAATGTTCCTGTTGGTATAGTTTTAATAATTTTTGGTTCACTATTATTGCCTGATAAAAGCCAAAGACAAATTCCAAAAATAAATATTTTTTCTTTAATTTTTTTAAGTATAGCAACGGTTTCACTGTTAGTTTTACTATCAAAAGGGCAACAATATGGATGGTTAAATTCATCTTTTATTGTTTATCTTATTTTTACAACAATTCTTTCTACTCTATTTTTTGCAATAAGTGAAATTATTTCTAAAATTAAACTGTTTGAATATTCACTGTTTAAAAATTATCATTTTACAATTGGGGCATTAATTTTTATGACTCTATTTGGTTTTTCAATGTTTCAATATTTTTATTTACTTCCATATTTTTACGAACATATCAAAGGACTTCCTTCGAGTATGGCAGGGATTGGAGTTTTAGGATTTGGGATTTGGATAGGAATATTCAGTATAGTTGCAGGAAAACTTGTAGATAAATTTTCACCAAGTTTCACTCTAACAATTGCAGGAATTTTATATTTAATTTCTACTTTAATTTTAATTCCTACAATTAATTATTACACTCCTTTTTATATTGCTGTTATAAAAACAATGCTTTTTGGTATGGCTTTAGGTATGTTTTTCGCTCCGATTACCGTACTAATCATAAATAATTCAGGAGAATTTAAAGAACAATCAGTTTTAATTACAGATTATTTAAGATTTATTGGGGCTGGATTTGGAACAGCAATTGCCACAAATAATTTGGTATATTTTACAGAGGAAAAATTTAACGCCATAAACGAATTTCAAAATCAAATATTAACCTCATCTATACTTGATAAACTTCATTCTTTATATTCCCAAATGGGAGATGTTTTATTTTCTCAATATGAAAAATTTATGGCTATGAATTATGGATATCATTCTATTTGGATGCATGCTGGATTTTGGGGAGTTGTGGGAGTTGTTTTTATTTTTATGTTGTTACTTAAAAAAGAAAAGAATTAATACTTCTTAAGCATATTCATCTCAAGCATAATATTTACAATATTTTTAAATACAACAACAGAAGTTTGAGATGCAAAATAATGTTTTTCGTCCGGTTTTATTGTTAAAGTCGCTATCGTATATTTATGAGTTTTATCATTAGCAAAGCCTATAAAGCTTGAATTATACAACCCTTTTATATATTTTCCATTTTTATTTATTTTAGCAGTTCCTGTTTTTCCTGCTGTAAAAATTCCATCTACCTTAGCTGCTACTGCTGTTCCTTGTAAAACAACTTTTCTTAAGATTTGCAAAACAGTTTGGGCAATTGTCGGTGAAATTACTTGTTTTTTTGTAGTTTGAATGATGTTATTTCCATATTTATAAGCAATTTTTGGAGTTATCATTATTCCATAATTATTAAACATATTATAAGCTTTTAAAAGTTGAATTAAATTAACTTGAAGTCCATATCCAAATGCCATACTTGCTCTATGAGTTTCTCTTTGAAACTCTTTTAAAGAAAACAGATGACCTTTATATTCATAAGGTAAATCAACACCACTTTTTTTACTAAATCCAAATTGTAAAAGTCCATTTCGAAATTCAGATGGAGTAAGTCTAAGTCCTAACTGAGCAAACACAATATTGCTTGAATGAACTACCCCTTGAGTTACACTAAGCCACTTAAATCTCTCATCATCATAAATTGTAAAATGTCTTTTAAAATACCAAACACCATTGTGAGCATTCAAAACTTCCAATGGATTTACTTTATTATGTTCTAATAAAATAGATAAAGTAATAGGTTTCATTACAGACCCAGGCTCATAATTATATTGAATATGTGATATTTTTAGATTTTTTACATTAGTTATATGATTTGGATCATATCTATTTGAACTAGCAATTGCTATTATTTTTCCTGTTTTACTCTCCATTACAACTGTCAGAATTTCCTGAGCTTTTAATTTTTCTTTCATAATATCCAGCATTTTTTCTATTTTTCTTTGAAAAATTGAATTTATATTTAAAACAACATCATCTCCATCTATTTTTTTTTGTATAATAACTTTATTATCATAAATTATTCTATTTTTTACATCTCTATAACCTTTGACAATTCCATTTTGTTTAGGTTGCATTGCTTCATCATAATATCTTTCAATTCCTGATTTTCCGACTAATTTATGAGTAAATTTATAATCATAAGAAGTAAATCCTAAAGCTGGCTCTAATGTGTCTTTTAACCTATAAACCCGTTTTGAAGGTTTTTCATAAATATCTAATCCATAAATAATATGAGTTTTTTTATTCTCAAGAAATACTTTTTTAATTGCTAAAACATCTGATAAATATTTTAAATTTTTTTTAATTTTAAAAGGAATATTTTTTAATAAAATTACTCTATTTGTTTTTGCTGTTTTAAATTTATGTAAAAAATAACTTTTTGGAGTATCTGTATAAATAGAGAGTAAATTGATAAATAAATTAAATTTATTAGGATTTATATAATTTTGAAAAACAGCTACCTCATATATTTTTTCATTATTTGCTAAAAGTTGATTATCTTTTGATATTATCTTACCTCTAAGAGATAAATCTTTTTTGGATATAATCGTAGATATCATATAATCTTGTTTATGGATATCCAAAAAAAAAATCATTGCTAAAAATAGTAAAATAAGAACACTAAAAGAAATAAATAAAACACCTATCTTTAGTGTAATTTTGTGAGGAGATTTATGAGACATTAACTATTAAACTTGTATTTTTGATAATTCTTTATATGCGTTAATTGCTTTATTTCTCACTTCTAACATCATTTGCATTTTTAAATCTGCTTTTTCTATAGCAATATTGGCTTTTGCTAAATCTTTTACACTTCCTGTTGCTATATCTACCTCTGCTTTTTGAGCATTTTCCATAACTTCATTTGTAGAATCAATCTCTTTTTTTAGCATATCACCAAAATTAAGACCACTCTCATTATTAGATACTTTTTTATCATTTAACAGATCTTGAGTAGAAATATTTCCTATATTATTTACATTAATTGCCATCTGTTATCCTTTTAAAATACTTATTGCACTACTTGCCATTGTTTTTGCACTTTGAAATGCTGCTACATTTGCTTGGTAACTTCTTGTCGCTTCTACTAAATCGGACATTTCTATAACTGGATTAATATTTGGATAAGCAACATATCCATTTTTATCTGCATTTGGATTATTTGGCTCATATTTCAAAATTGGTTTTGAATCATCTCTAACTATTTTTGCAACTGATACAGTTGTTAAAGCCGGTTTTGCTTGTATATCATCATTTCCTTCTTCAGCTAAAGGATTTGAATATTTTAAATAATTAGTATTAAGTTCATTATTAAGCTCTTTATCAAAATCAATCGCCTTAAAAACAACCTCTTTTCTTCTATATGGACCACCTTCTGGAGTCTGGATTGTATTTGCGTTTGCAATATTACTAGATATTGTATTAATTCTAAATCTTTGCGCTGAAAGACCATATCCACTAATATCAAAACTGCTCATAAAACTCATTTTTTATCCTTATATATTTTTACTAGATGCAATTACCGCTTTAAAAATAGAAGCTTGTTTTTTTAGAGCTTCTATACTTGCATTATACATCATACTGTTTTTACTTAATTCTGTACTTTCTACATCTAAATCTACTGTATTTCCATCATTTCTTGCTAAATGACCATCTCTAAAAAATATAGTTGGTTTATCACTATTTTCTTCATCAATTCCTGGCATCATATTTTCAGTAGTTCTTGCAAGTTCTAATTTTTTATCATCTTTTTTAAATTCTCTGGCGGCTTTTTTACTTAGCATATCTTCAAAATCAATATCTCTTGCTTTATAAAAAGGAGTATCAGCATTTGAAATATTTCCCGCTATCAAATCTTGTCTAATTGCTCTATATTGAAGACTTGATTCTAAATATTTAAATGATTTAGATATTTCAAAACTCATTGATACTCCTTTTTAATTTTTATAAGCAAATTTTATTCCTTAAATAGATAAATATGCTTCAAATGTTTTTTTTACTTTACCTTTGAAAAAAAGTGTATCATCAACAAACCTAACTTCTAACTCTTCATTACTTGTTGGATAAACTTTTGAATAACTATCTATAAAATCTTTATTTTTTGCACTCAAAAAACTTGCACACATTCCAGTCCCACAAGCCAAAGTTTCATCTTCAACCCCTCTTTCGTAAGTTCTAACTTTTAAAATACCATCTTCAAATTTTGCAAAATTTACATTTGCATTATATTTTTGTCGCATTTTTCTTGCTAATTCTTTATCAAATTTTGTAATATCATCTACAAGTGCTACTAAATGAGGAACTCCTGTATCAATCAAAATCCACTCATACCCTTCTTCTGTAAAATAATCTTGTATAAGTTCTGGTTTAGTTAGTTCAGTTTCAACTATATCTTTTTCAACTGTGCAACTAATTACTCCTGCACCTGTTAAAAATTTCATTTCTTTATCTGCTAAATTATTACGAAAAGCATAATGAGCAGCCGCACGACTTCCATTTCCACACATTGCCGCAACACTGCCATCTGCATTATAAAACTGCCATTCAAAATCATAAATTTCGTGAGGGATCAAAACTATAAGTCCATCAGCCCCCACTCCTTCTTGCCTATGGCATAATTTTTTTGCAAGTTCACTTCTATCTTCTTTTTTAAAAGTATGGAAAATCACAAAATCATTTCCACTTGCACTATATTTTGTTACATTCATTTTCATTCCTTAATTATTTTTTTAATAGCACTATCCTAAATAAATGAAACAACCACAAATTTTAATGGAGAAAAATGGATTAAAAAAAGTGTACTTAAAATCAAATTTTTGATTTCCACACTTTTCCATTTTTCGAAATGGATAAAATTTGTGTATTGTTAAGAGTTTTAGGTCAGTGCCTTTTAATTACTTTTTAAAAATTTTTCTTCAAATTCACTGGCTGGAATTGGTGGTGAATAAAAATATCCTTGAATATAATCACAACCATTTGATAGTACAAAATCCAATTGTTCTTGATTTTCCACTCCTTCAGCTACACTTTGTAAATTCATATTTTTAGCTAAACTTATCAGACTTTTTGTAATAACTTCATCATCTTTGTCATCTGGAATATCTTTTATAAATTCTCTATCAATCTTTAATTTATTAACAGGAAGTTTTTTAAGATATGCAAATGAAGAATATCCAGTTCCAAAATCGTCAATATTTATTTTTACTCCTAAATCATTCACTTCATTAAGTATTTTTATAGATAATTCTGGATTTTTCATAACTCCTTCTTCTGTAACTTCTATATTTAAATATTTTGCATCAAAATTATATTTATGAAGCAATTTTTTTAAATTATCAGCAAATATCCCTTTTTCTAGCTGATAAACTGTTATATTACAAGATAATATAGGATAATATCCTTTTTCTTGCCATTTAATATGCTGTTTTATAGCTTCTTCTATCACCCATAAATCTATTTTATCAATAATTCCTGCTTCAATAGCCAAAGGAATAAAATGAAAAGGAGAAATTATTCCTTTTTCAGGATTATTCCATCTAATCAATACTTCAGCACCGTAAACTTTTTCATTCTTATCAATTTGAGGCTGAAAATATATTTCAAATTCATCTTTTTCTATAGCTTTTCTTATTTCAGTTTTAAGCTTTAATTTATCATCTACTGCTTTTCCTATCTCTTTTTTAAAAAACATATATCTATCTTTTCCTCTTTCTTTAGCTTCATACATAGCAGAATCTGCAAATCTAATAAGAGTTTCGAAATCATTAGAATCATCCGGATAAATAGTAATACCAATACTTGCAGAAACATAAAAATTCACATTATCTATATTTATTGCAAATTTTATAACTAGTAAAATTTTTTCGACAAGTTCTTTTATTTCTTTTTCGTCTTTAATTTCATTTAAAATAATTATAAATTCATCACCACCAAATCTAACAACTTTATCTTTGATAGTTACACATTTTTTAAGCCTACCAGCTATTACTTTTAAGATTTCATCTCCAACCTTATGACCTAAAGAATCGTTAATTTCTTTAAAATGATCTAAATCTATAAATAAAATTGCTGTTTTTTTATTATTAGCATCTAACTCTTTTTTAATTTTTGCAAACTCTTTTTTAGCTCCATATCTTGTATAAAGACCCGTTAAATTATCAAAATAAGCCTTTTTCTTAAATTTATTTTTCTCTTTTTGAATCTCGTTTTCATATCTAACAAATAATTGTTGCGCTTCTTTAGAGAGAAAAAACACTATAATACTAAACAAAATTAAACTGATGAAAGAGATTATTATAAATTTTTTAATTAAATTATTTAATAACTCGTTAGCTTGTTTTTGAAGTTGTAATAAATCTTTATCAAGATAATTTAGATAAACTCCAGCACCAATCAAAATATCAAGAGGTTTATAAACTTTTACATATGAAATTTTATCTTGTGGTTTTCCATCAGGGTTGTATGCTAAATATTTAACATAAGTTCCATCAGGATGCTTAATTGCCGCATTTGTAATCATTTGAATAATTTTTTGTCCGTGACGAACTAAATTCCACCTATTTATTTTCATAAATTTATGATTTATATGATATACAGTTACACCTTTGTTTTTTATAGAAAACATAAAAATATAACCTTTTTTAGGCCATCTAAAATTATCAAAAAAAATTGGAAAATTTTTAAATGTTACATTTTTAGCTTTTTCTCTATCTTTATATATTTTTAAATTTTCTTTATAAAGTGCATCTACAATTACATAAGCTAAATTAACTTTTTCTTTTGTAGTGGATTTTAAATTTTGCATAAATTTTTTAGTAATTTCTTGTTTTTGCTTTTCAAAAGTCTGATTTATTGAAAAAATTGCAACACTAATAATCAATAAAGATGTTATAATAACACTAACTATTGGTAAGAACATAATTAATTTCGAAATATTCTTTTCTTTTAAATTCATATAAATTACCCTTTTAATTTATTTTGCTATAATTGTATCAAAAAAAAGGATAAATAAATGATATTAATTGCAGGACCTTGTGTAATTGAAAGTCGTGAGCAGATTATGAGAATTGCTGAAAATTTAAGTTATGCAAATGAAAAATATGAATTTTATTTTAAAGCAAGTTATGATAAAGCAAATAGAACAAGTTTAGATAGTTTTAGAGGTCCTGGTCTTGAAGAAGGACTTAAAATATTAGAAGAAGTAAAAAAAGAATTTGGATATAAACTTTTAACAGATATTCACGAAACTATTCAAGTAAAACCAGTAGCCCAAGTAGTTGATGTCTTACAAATTCCAGCATTTTTATGTCGTCAAACTGATTTACTCGTAGAAGCTGCTAAAACAGATAAAATTGTGAATATCAAAAAAGGACAATTTATGAACCCTGAAGATATGAAATATTCTGTTTTAAAAGTTCTTAAAACTCGTGGATGTGATGAGGTAAGTTATGAAAATTCAAAAAAACATAAAGTTTGGCTAACTGAAAGAGGAACTACTTTTGGATATGGAAATTTAGTAGTAGATATGAGAAGTTTTCCAATTATGAGAAAATTTGCACCAGTTGTTTTTGATGTAACTCATTCAGTTCAAATGCCTGGTGGTGCTAATGGAAAAAGCAGTGGAAAAAGAGAATTTGTAGCCCCTCTTGCAAAAGCGGCAGCAGCAATCGGTGTAGATGGATATTTCTTTGAAACTCATTATGACCCTGATAATGCTTTAAGTGATGGACCAAATATGTTACAGCTTGATGATTTGAAAACTCTACTTGGAGATATTGATAAAATAAGAAATAATATTTGATATAATTTCAAAAAAAAGGTTAACTATATGAATATAATAGAAGGCAATTTAAGTTTAGATAAACAAGCAAAAATAGCAATAATTTCAGCAAGATTCAATCATCTAATCACTGATAGACTTGTAGAAGGGGCAAAAGATGCCTTTTTAAGACACGGTGGAGATGAATCCAATTTAGATTTAATTTTAGTTCCAGGTGCATTTGAAGTGCCGTTTGCACTTGAAAGAGTTTTAGCAAGTAAAAAATATGATGGAATTTGCACAGTTGGTGCAGTAATTAGAGGTGCCACTCCTCATTTTGATTATGTAAGTGCAGAAGCTACAAAAGGAATTGCAAATGCTACAATGAAACATTCAACTCCGGTAACTTTTGGAATTTTAACAACAGATACAATCGAACAGGCAATTGAAAGAGCTGGAACAAAAGCTGGAAACAAAGGTTTTGAAGCAATGACAGGTTTGATTGAGATGATAAATCTTTATAAGGTAATATAATGGCAACAAGAACACAAGCAAGAACAGCAGTCGTTCAAATGCTTTATGCCCTTGATTTGGGTAATGAAGGAATGACTAAACAATCTGATGAATATTTAGATGAAAGAAAAATAAAAGGTGCAAAGCACGAATTTGCTGATTCACTTTTTCAAGGTGTTTTAGATCATTTAGAAGAAATTGATGAAATAATAAAAGCTCATTTAAGTAAAGAATGGGACTTTTCAAGACTTGACCAAGTTGATAAAGCAATTCTAAGACTTGGTGTTTATGAAATTTTATTTACAGATTTAGCTTATCAAGTTGTAATTAATGAAGCTGTGGAAATAGCAAAACTTTTAAGTAGTGAAAACTCTACAAAATTTATAAACGGTATGCTTGACAAAATAGCAAAAGAGAAAGAAAAATGAAACTTTGTATAGCTCTTGATTTACCTTCAAAAGAAGAAAATTTACAATTAGCTAAGGAAATTTGTGGAATTAGTGATGATATTTGGCTAAAAGTTGGTTTTAGAAGTTATATTCGTGACGGAAAAGAGTTTGTAAAAGAGCTTCAAAATTTAGGATTTAAAATATTTTTAGATTTAAAACTTTATGATATTCCAAATACAATGGCTGATGCAAGTGAAGAAATAGCAAAAATGGGTGTGGATATGTTTAATATTCACGCAAGTGCCGGAAGAGTGGCTATGAAAACAATAATGGAGAGACTTGCAAAATATAAAAAAAGACCATTAGTTTTAGCTGTAACCGCTCTTACAAGTTTTGATGAAAAAACTTTTGAAGAAATTTATGAAGCGCCAATAGCTCAAAAAGCCAGTGAATTTGCTAAAATGAGCTATGAAGCTGGACTTGATGGCGTTGTATGCAGTGCATATGAAAGCTTAGATATCAAAGAAATTACAAATAACAACTTTATAACTTTAACGCCTGGAATTAGACCATTTGGAGAAGATAGTGGAGACCAACAAAGAGTAGCCGATATTGATTTTGCAAAAAATGCAAAAGTTGATTTTATTGTAGTTGGAAGACCTATTTATAAAGCAGAAAGTCCAAAAGAAGTAGTTGAAAAAATTATACAAAAATTAAAGGAAGCAAAATGAAAAAAATTTTAGGGATTGGATTATTAACATTATCGCTTTTTGCAAGTGATAAAATTTTAAATCAAAATGAAGCTTTAAAAATTTTAAAATCATCACCTATTTATAATCAAATTGCACCTAAACTAAAAAAAGGACTTAAAGTAAAAGGTCAAGAAAAGAAAGATTTTTATTTAATTACAGTTTATGATAAAAGAGGTGAAGGAAATCTATTTATAACAAAAAATTTAAAATATACTATATTAGGAAATATTTTAAATAATCAAACAAAACAAATAATTAGACCAACTTATCCTGCAGAACCATTTTCAGGAAATAAACAGACTGTAAAAGATGGTGTTGTATTTACAATGGGTCATGGAAATAAAGATTTATATGTAGTAACTGACCCAGAGTGTCCATTCTGTCAAAGATTTGAAAAATTAGCAGAACAATCACATCTTGCAGATAAATATACAATTCACGTGATTTTCTTACCTTTAGCTTTTCATAAACACTCAAAAGCTATGATTTATTATATTTTAAGTGCAAAAAATGATAAAGAAAAAGCAAAAAGATTTAAAGAAACATTAAATGGTGGAAATACTTACTCAAAATTCACACCAACTGCTAAAGAAAAAGAAAATATTGATAAAATAATCTCAAAATCTGAAAAAGCGGCTAATGAATTAGGTGCGAAGGGAACTCCAAGTTTTTATGATAAAAATATGAATGAAATAAAAGATAGAGGAAGTATATTTAGATAATGAAATTTTTAAAAAATTGTAAAAATGCCAGCAAAGAGATAATAAAATTAATTCATAGCAGTAATAAATCTATTTTTGATAAAACCCAAAAAGGTTTTGGTGGCGATATTTCTATGAATATCGATCTTTTAGCTGAACAAATTTTTATAAAACACTTCTCAAAACAAGGAAATATCTACTCTGAAGAATGTGGACTTATTGATAATAAAAAAGAAATAACTTTTATTATTGACCCAATTGATGGAAGTTTTAATA
Source organism: Nautiliales bacterium (assembly GCA_030826765.1). GTDB lineage: Bacteria > Campylobacterota > Campylobacteria > Campylobacterales > JAADDX01 > JAUUDM01. The sequence continues at coordinate 44,956 of JAUUDM010000016.1, read as the reverse complement.
TTTCAAATGCTTTTCCTTATTATGGAAGCAGTATAGCAGTCAAAAAAAATGGAAAAATTATTAAATCTTTTATTATAAATTTAGCTACAGGAGATTATTTTTATAAAAGCAAAAAAACAAGAATTGAAAATAATATTTTTTACAATAAAAAAGTAACTTCTTCAATTAATGAAATGATTTTATTTGAAAAAGCATATGCAAATATTGATATCTGCCAAAAGTTAGCAAACAACAACATCAAATATCGCTCTCCTGGAGCATTAGCTTTATCTTTAGCACTAGCTCATAGATGTAAAGCGGTAATTTTCAAAGGTGATATTAGGGAATTTGATATTGCCGCAGGATTACATTTTAATGCTCATTTAAATATCAAAATAAAAAATGATATTATATTAGTAGCAAAAAGAAAAAAAGATTTTAATAAACTTTCTAATATACTTTTTAAAGGATAAAAAATGGGATGGAAAAATTTCTTGAATAAATTTACAAACAAAAAACCGCAACCGTCAAAAGAAGAAGCGCCAAAACATTGGATAAAATGCCATAGCTGTGGAGCTTTAAGTTTTTATAAGGAAGTTATGAAACAAAATAACACTTGTCCTAAATGTGGATATCACTTTAGAATGAGTGCAACTGATAGAATTAATTTACTAGCAGATAAAGATACATTTAAAGAGTTTGATGCAAATCTTGAACCAATTGATCCACTTCATTTTGTAGATAAAAAAAGCTATCAAAAAAGAGTAGAAGAAAACTATAAAAAAACAGGTAGAAAATCATCTGTAATAAGTGGTGAATGTGAAATTGGTGGAGTTTTAACTGAACTTGTAGTATTTGATTTTGCTTTTATGGGTGGAAGTTTGTCGTCTGTTGAAGGTGAAAAAATTGTGCGTGCAGTAAATAGAGCCTTAGAAAAAAAATGTGGACTTGTAATTGTTAGTGCCAGTGGAGGTGCTAGAATGCAAGAATCTACATTCTCACTTATGCAAATGGCAAAAACATCTGTTGCATTAGCAAGTCTTTCTGATGCAAAACTTCCTTATATTTCACTTTTAACTGACCCAACAATGGGTGGAGTAAGTGCAAGTTTTGCATTTTTAGGTGATTTTATTTTAGCTGAACCGGGAGCAATGATTGGTTTTGCAGGTGCAAGAGTTATCAAACAAACTATTGGTGAAGAACTTCCAGAAGGTTTTCAAAGAGCAGAATTTTTGCTTGAACACGGGCTTATTGATATGATAGTAAAAAGAGATAATCTTAAAAAAACAATTGCAGATTTACTAGTTTTATCTGGAACAAATTCAAACAAAGTATGTCATTTATGATTTATGCATTGCTTGATTTTGATTTAATTCAAAAATATAATATAACAATTGAATCATTTATCAATAAATGTTATGAATTAGATGTTAAAATTATTCAATATCGTGATAAAAATTCAGACATAAAAGATATTGAACAAAAACTCAAAAAAATTAGAAAATTATGGAATAAAACTCTCATAATAAATGATTATGTAGAATTAATTGAGTATGCTGATGGACTTCATATCGGGCAAGAGGATTTAGACAAACATCAATCAATTGAAAATATTCGTAAAAAAATTGGAAATAAAATTTTAGGACTTTCTACTCATAATGAAAAAGAAATCTTAGAAGCTAATAAATTAAATATAGATTATATTGGATTAGGTGCTTATCGGGCTACAAATACAAAAGATGTCAAAAGTATTGGTGGTGAAAAACTTATTCAAATAGCTAAACTTTCAAATAAAGATGTAGCTATGATTGGTGGAGTAAGACTTGATGATAATATACCAAATGTAAAATATAAAGTCATAGGAAGTGATATATGCAAGTTAATATCTACTCAATAGAAAAAAAAGAGGATTATAAACCAATAATAGATAATTTTGTAAAACAATCTCGTCAATTTGCAGATATAAAAAATATAACAATTTTTAATAAAAATATAGCAAAAAACAATACTCCTAAAAGTTACAGTGAAGCATTTGAAAAATTCCTTACAAATGGGTATAATATCGCGCTTACTCCAGAAGGTAAATTAGTTGACAGTTTTAAATTTGCTAAACTTTTAGAAGATAAAACAACTGTAAACTTTTTTATTGGTGGAGCATATGGCTTAGAAGAAGAATTTAAAAATAGATGTGATATAAAATTATCACTCACACCTCTTACTTTAAGTCATAAAATTGCGAAAATTATGCTTTTTGAGCAAGTTTTTAGAGGACTTGCTATAAATCATAATCATCCATATCATAAATAAAGGAATTAAATGACTCAAAATAGTGAATATAAAGAATTACTATTAAACAGAAAAAAAGAGATAGAAAAGATTATAAAAAATTTAGAAAATGAACTACAAAGTGTAAATGGTTGTGATATAAAAGAAGATGGTGATTTTGCTGCTTGTAGCACAAATAGCGAAAATAATTATCTAATTTATAAACAACAACTTAAAGAGTTAAAAGAGATAGAAGAAGCATTACTTGCAATTGATAAAGGAACTTATGGTATTTGTAAAATGTGTGAAGAAGAAATTAATCCTGAAAGATTAAAAATCAAACCTTTTGCTAAATACTGTATAGATTGTAGGGAAATTATAGAAAAAGAAAAATAAGGGACTAAAATGAAAAAATACACAATAATATCTTTTATATTTATTGCAATTATAGGGCTATTAACTTATATGAATACAGATTCATCTACCACATTTAATATATTAGGAGTAAATATAACACTTTATAATGCCGTATGGTCTATGATATTTGTATTTATGTTATATTTAATATCAGTAATATATTTTGCTATTATAAAATATAAGAGCTTCATATTTGAAAAGAATATTCACAAAGATAAAATAAATATAATTAAGAATATAGAAAATAAAATTTTATTTAAAGATAAAAAACTACCTGTAAAAATCTTAAAAGAGTTAGAAGAATTTATTGATATGGTAGAAGGTTTAGAAATAAAACCTAAAAAAAGTGAAACTTTTAAATTTATGCAGGATTTAGAAAAACTTCAAAATGGTGAAATAGTTGATTTAACAAAATATAAATTTTCTTCAAATAATCCTTGGGTAATTAAAAATTTAGAAAATAGAATAAACAATGAAGATTTATCTGCAGCTAAAGAAGCCCTAAAAATAGAATCTTTAAAAGAAAAAGCCCTATCCCTTTTAGCTAAAAAAGCAGAGGTAAATGAAATCCTTGCAAATAATTATCCAATCTATAAAGAAACTATTTTAAACAATTTAGAAAGCCCAAGACTTAAAGAATTAATAGAAAAATCAAATTTAACAAGTGATGAATATATCAAAATTGCAAAAGCTTTATACTTAAAAGAAGAAAATAATCCTGAAAATGTAATAAGTTTATTTGAGAAAAAAATAGTTCCTTATGTTTATTTACTTATTAAATATGAAATGATTGATAAAGCAAGAGAGTTAATAAAAGAGAACGACATTAAATTTTTTGAATATTATTTAGATTTAAAAGAAAAAAATATTAAATTAGATGACTTTTTAAATGCAAGATATTTTTAAATTTCCTATAATCGCTCTTGCTCCATTAGCTGGTTATACTGATTTACCTTTTAGAAAAGTGGTAAAAAAGTATTCAGCTGACTGGACTATAAGTGAAATGATAAATGCAAATGCTATTGCTTTTAAAAATGAAAAAACTCTAAAAATGCTTACAAAAAATGAAAACGAAACTCCCTATTCCGTACAAATTGCTGCACAAAATCCAGAAATTGCTAAAAAAGCAGTAGAAATTTTAAATGAGTATGATTTTATTGATGGAATTGACTTAAATGTAGGATGTCCTGTAAAAAAAGCTATTAAAAGTGGTTATGGTGGGAATTTACTAAATGAACCTGAAAATCTTGCAAAAATTATCGAAACTATAGCAAAAACACATAATAAAAAGTTTTTTTCAGTAAAAATGAGAATTGGTTTTGATGATATAAATGGGGTTGAACGAGCAAAATTAATTGAACAAAGTGGAGCTGATATGCTTACCGTTCACGGTAGAACTGTAAAACAACTTTATACTGGTGAAACAAATTACGAAGAAATTGCAAAAATAAAATCATTTCTAAAAATTCCTGTTTTAGCCAATGGAAATATTGATAGTTATCAAAAAGCAAAATGGGTTTTAGAATATACAAAATGTGATGGAGTTATGATTGGTCGAGGGGCAATTGGAAAACCTTGGATTTTTAAAGAGATAAAAGAGCAAAAATCAATCACAGAAAAAGAAAAAAAAGAAGTTATTTTAGAGCATTTTCAAGCGATGTATGAATGGTATGGTGATTTTGGTATAATCTTATTTAGAAAGCATTTACATACTTATTCAAAAGGATATCAAAATGCAGGCGAATTTAGAGATAAAGTAAATAAAACTGAAAAATATGAAGAGATGCTAAAGCTAATTGAAGGGTTTTTTAATGTTTAATGGTCTTATTAGAGAAATAGCAAAAGTAAAAAGTTTTAGCAACAACAAACTTACACTAAAATCAAACTATATTCCAAATATTGGCGATAGTGTAGCTGTAAACGGGGTTTGTTTAACAGCAACTAAAATTTATAATGATGGTTTTGAAGTAGAATTATCTCCTGAAACTCAGGATAAAATAGCAATAGAAAATTATAAAAATCAAGTACATATCGAACCAGCTATGAAATTAAGTGATAGAGTTGATGGTCATTTAGTTCAAGGTCATATTGATTGTATTGGTGAAATTTTAAAAATTAAAAAAAATAGCAACTCTTATGATGTAGTAATAAAAGTACCTACTGAATTTATAAAATTTATAATAAACAAAGGTAGCATTGCCATTGATGGAGTTAGTTTAACTGTAAATGATGTTTGGAGTGATAGATTTAGACTTACAATTATTCCACACACATTTGAAAACACTCTATTTAAAAAATATAAAATTCATCAAAGAGTGAATATTGAAACAGATATGTTTGCAAGATATATTTATAATATGTTTAAAAAACAACCAAACAACATAAATAACGAGATTGGAAGTTGGTGGTAAAAACTAAGTTTGATGCATTAGTCAAATTAAAAAAATTGGATGTTGATAAACTTACAAGAGAAATAATTAAACAAAATGGTAAAATTGCAAAAGCAAATCAAGAGTTAATTGCATTAAATGAAGAGTTTAACAAAATAGAATATCCAAAAAGTGGCAATTTTTCTATGATTACACAAATTAAAATGATGCAAAATGCTCTTTTAAATCAAATTAATTTAAAAAAAGAAGAAATTAAATTTTTAGAAAATCAAAAAAATCTTTTAAATGCACAATTAAAAGATAAAGAAATAGAATATGAAAAAATGAAATATCTTCAAGGTGAAGAGATTAAAAAAATAATAAATAAACTAAAAAAAGAAGAAGCTAAAAATATGGATGAAATTGCTCTAATGCTATTTAAAGGACAAAAATGAAAACTTTATTTATACCATTTATATTTTTTATATTACTATTTGCCAATAATGCAAATAAAGAAGCAAAATTAGTAGATTGTTATAAAATTTTTGACCAAAGAAGAGGCGAACTTGAGATGAAATTAGAACAAATTGAAGAACAAAAACAAGCATTTCAAGCATTAAAAGATGCCTCTATGAACATACTCAAAAAGAAAGAAGCTAAAATAAATAAAAAACAACAAGAAATAAATAATACACTAAAAAAAATTGAAGATACAAAAAAAGAAAATGAAGCAATACTCAAAAAATATCAACAAATTCTTAAACAAATCAATGATGCAACCGCTTCAAAACTTGTGCAAAGTTATTCAAAAATGAGAGCAGGAAATGCCGCTAATATTATTTCTAATATGGATACAAACACTTCACTTGAAATTTTATCTAAACTTTCACCAAAAGTTTTATCCAAAATTTTTGCAAAAATGGACCCAAATAAAGCTGCCTTTTTGACAGAAAAATTAAAAAAATATATTCCAAAAAGTGCTAAATAATGGCTGCTGATAAATGGATATTTATCATTGTTATCGCACTAATGTCTATAGGTGCTGTTTTTAGTTATTCTTTACCTATTTATATTGAAACAAAATATAATTATGGAGAGTGGCATTTTTTTCTAAGATATATAACTTTTGCCAGCGTAGGAATCATCATTATGATGATACTTGCACAGCTTAATCCAGATAAAGTTTTTAAAATTTTAGGTTGGACTCTATTTTTTGGAGGATTTATTACTATTCTTATTATGCCTAAACTACCAGAGTCTATTTGTCCTGTAATTAAAGGGGCAAGAAGATGGATTAGCTTAGGAATTATTAGAATATCTCCTTTAGAATTTTTCAAAGTTGGTCTTATTTTCTTTTTTGCCTGGAGTTTTTCAAGAAAATTACTTCCAAAACATTTTAATTCATTTAAAGAAGAATTTATGGCTATATGGCCATACCTGTTTTTATTAACTGTAGTAGCCATAGTTACCATTATATTTCAAAGTGATCTAGGTGAAACTCTGCTTATTTTAATGATATTTACTATTATGCTTCTATTTACAAAAGTTTCTCCTAAAACTTTTGGTGCATTAATTTTGATAGGAGGAATTTTATTTGTAGTTGGTGTAGCACATAAATCATATCGTTTAGAAAGATTTAAAAGTGCTTTATATAATATATATTTAATGCTTCCTGAATCTATGCAAAAATGGTTTAATGTAAATATTACAAGTTATGATATCTCTTATCAACTTAGACAAAGTATAAATGCTATTCATAATGGTGGATTTTTTGGTGTAGGCATTGGAAATGGTCAACTTAAAATGGGATTTTTAAGTGATGTTCATACAGATTTTGTATTATCGGGAATTGCGGAAGAAACTGGGTTTTTAGGAGTTATGCTTGTACTTATTTTAATAGCTCTTTTAATATGGAGAATTTTTAAAATTGCAAATCATATTCAAACAAAAAGACTAATCGATTATGTTTATCAACTTTTTTGTGTTGGAATTGGAGTTTTGATAGGGTTTGAAACTTTACTTAATATACTTGGAATTATAGGAATTTTACCATTAAAAGGTCTTCCTATCCCTTTTGTAAGTTATGGTGGTAGTTCAATGCTTGCTTTTAGTATAGCGTGTGGAATGGTTTTAATGATTAGTAAAAGGGTTGATTTAAAATGATAGCAATTACAGGTGGTGGAACGGGTGGACATTTAGTTATAGCAAAATCTATAAAAGAAGAGTTAAACAAAAGAGGTATCAAACCTATTTTTATAGGCTCAACTTATGGTCAAGACAAAGCTTGGTTTGAAAATGATGATGGATGGGAAGAGAAATATTTTTTTGATACAAGTGGAGTGGTAAATAAAAAAGGTATAAAAAAATTATTATCTTTAACAAATATTTTGAATTATAGTTTTAAAACAAAACAAATATTTAAAAAACATAATATCACAAAAGTTTTTTCTGTTGGAGGCTACTCTGCAGCCCCTGCAAGTTTTGGTGCTGTTATGTTTAACAAATCTCTTTTTATTCACGAACAAAATGCTTATATGGGTAAATTAAATAAAATTCTAAAACCTTTTGCCAAAAGAGTTTTTAATACATTTTTATATAATGACCCTTATCCTGTAAGAAGTGACTTTTTTGATAAAGCAAAACTTAGAAAAGAAATTAAAACTATTATATTTTTAGGTGGAAGTCAAGGTGCAAAAGCGATTAATGATTTTGCCTTAAATGTAGCAAAAACAAAAAAATATAAAATTATTCATCAAACAGGTAAAAAAGACTTTGACAGATGTGAAAAATTCTATAAAGAAAATAATTTAGAAGTAGATTTTTTTGATTTTAATTCAAATTTAGTAGATAAAATTTCAGAGGCTGATTTTGCAGTAAGTCGTGCGGGTGCCAGCACTCTTTTTGAATTAATTGCTAACCAAATTCCAACTCTTTTTGTGCCATACCCTTACGCAGCAGGAAATCATCAATATTATAATGCAAAATTTTTAGCAGATAAAAACTTAGCATTTTTAAGACTTCAAACTGAGTTAAGTTTAGATGTTTTTGAGGAAATAAAAAATATTGATATAATATCACAAAAGTTAAAAGAAATTAATTCAGTAAATGGTGCAAAATTTATAGTTGATGAAATTTTAAAAGGATAAAAATATATGTTTACAGTAGCGATAGTAGGACAGCCAAATGTTGGTAAAAGCAGTCTATTTAATAGAATTGTAAAAGCACAAGATGCAATTACCTCAAGTAAAGCTGGAACTACAAGAGATTTTAAAAAAAGAGATGTTGTTATCGATGAGAATAAAGAAATAACATTAATTGACACAGGTGGTCTTGAAGATAGAGATGAACTTTTTAACAAAGTAAAAGACAAAGCGTTAGAAATAGCAAAAACAGCAGATATTATTTTATTTATGGCAGATGGTCAAAAATATCCAGATGATATAGAAATCAGATATTTTAGAAATTTATTAAAATTAAAAAAACCAATTTGGCTAGTACTTAATAAAATAGATAATGATAAATTAGGTCAAATGGTACACGAATATTACGAACTTGGAGCTGAAAAAATATTTCCAATTAGTGTAACTCACAACAGAGGTGTTACAAAACTTATAAATGAGATTGCAAGAATTACCCCTGAAAATAAAATAACTGAGCCGATTTTAGCTGATGATGAAGATTTACCATTAGAAGAACTTTTAGCGATAGAAGAAGCTCCAGAAGTAGAAAAAAAAGATATAAAAGTTTCAATTATCGGAAAAGTAAATGTAGGTAAATCTTCACTCTTAAATGCTTTACTTGGAGAAGAAAGAAGTATCGTAAGTGATGTTGATGGAACTACGATTGATCCAATTGATGAAACTGTTTATTTTAATGATAAATTAATCACTTTCGTTGATACTGCAGGTGTAAGAAGAAGAAGTAAAATCAAGGATATTGAGAAATATGCTTTGATGAGAACTGAAAAAAACCTTGAAGAGAGTGATATAACTCTGCTTGTAATTGATGCTAAAAATGGAATTGCTGAACTTGATGAAAAAATTGCAGGTTTAGTGGATAAACATAGAACTGGTGTAATTATTGTAATGAATAAATGGGACGAAACAAAAGAAGAATATAAAAAATTTGTAGATAATGTAAGACTTAAATTTAAATTCCTTCATTTTGCCCCAGTAATTGCAGTAAGTGCAAAAACAGGTAGAAATATAGATAAATTAAAAGATTTAGTTTTAAAAGTTTATGAAAATTATTCAAGAAGAATTCCAACTTCAAAACTAAATGAAGTAATCAAAGAGGCAACTCAAAGACATTATCTTCCAACAGATAAAACAAAACCGGTTAAAATTCTTTATGCTGTGCAATACGAAACAGCACCACCAAGAATTGCTTTAATTATGAATAGAACTCATTTACATTTTAGTTATAGAAGATATTTAGCAAACTATTTAAGAGAAAGATTTGATTTTGAAGGTAGCCCAATACTTTTTACTGTAAGAAAAAGAGGTGAAAAATATGACGAAGATAAAGAAAATGAACAATAATTTTGGTAAAATACAAATAAAAAAGGAGAATGTATGAAAAAATTAGCTTTAAGTTTATTAGTAGCAGGAAGTTTTGCAAGTGCCGACTTTTTAAGTATTAGTGCAGGTGCTGGTGTTTGGCAAGAAAATATTAGTGGTTATGTAAAAAGTGGTGATACAATTAATTATATGAATAATAAATCTGCCGAAACTGATGGAAATGATAATACTGGTAACCTTGGATTACAAGATGAAACAGAACCTTATATTTGGGTAAAATTTATTCATCCAATTCCTCTTATTCCAAATGTGAAATTACAATATACAAAATATTCAACAAGTGGTGACGGTATAGCAAGTGGAAAACTTAAAGTGTTTGGTAAAAGTATATCTCTTTCTGATAGAGTACATACAGATTTAGATATCAATAGTTATGATGCTACACTTTTTTATGAATTTAAACCAGTTATTGTTGATTTAGAAGCAGGAATTGGTGTAAATGTATTAAGTACAGATACAACTGTAAAAACTTCAACACAAACTTCATCAGCTTCATCTACAGAGCCTATTCCATATCTTTATGCAAGAGCTGAGACTATGCAACTTTTTGGATTTAGTATAGAAGCACAAGGTAAATATTTAAATGTTAGTGGAACAGGACACTATTATGATTATATTGGAGCTTTAAAATATCATCTACCTTTACCTATTTTAGATATTTCTGCATCAGCTGGATATAGATATCAAGATATTTTAGGTGAAGATGGGGATAACGAAACAAAATTACAATTCAAAGGGGCATTTGCTGAAGTAGGAGTTAAATTTTGAGAATAGTTAGTGGAATGAGACCTACTGGGTCTTTACATTTAGGTCACTATTTTGGAGTTATTAAAAATTGGCTTGAACTTCAAAAAGAAAATGAATGCTTTTTCTTTGTAGCTGATTGGCACGCACTTTCGACTAAATATGAAGATAAATTAAATTTACAAGAATTGAGTATTGATTTAGCCAAAACTTGGATAGCTTGTGGAATTGATCCCGAAAAATCAACTGTTTTTATTCAAAGTGATATAAAAGAGCATTCTGAATTATATTTAGTTTTAAATATGATAACTCCTGTAAATTGGCTTGAAAGAAATCCAAGTTACAAAGATATGCTTGAACAACCTGAATTTAAAGATAAAAATATGGCTGGATTTTTAACATACCCTGTATTACAAACAGCTGATATCGTATTGTATGATGGAGAACTTGTTCCTATTGGAGAAGACCAAAAACCTCATTTAGAATTAGCAAGAGAAATTGTTAGAAGATTTCATCATCTTTTTGGAAGTGAAATATTTACTGAACCAAAAGAGAAGCTCACTGAAACTTCAAAACTTAGTGGGCTTGATGGCAGAAAAATGTCAAAAAGTTATAATAATTCAATCTATTTAGATGATGACACTGAAACTATTTGGCAAAAACTAAGAGGTGCAAAAACCGATACAAATAGAATCAAAAAAACTGACAAAGGTAATCCAGAAGTTTGCACAGTTTGGGAATATCACAAAATTTTCTCTGATAAAGAAACTCAAGAAAAAATATATTCAGAGTGTACGGCTGGAACTATTGGTTGTGTAGCGTGTAAAAAAGAGTGTGCAAAAAATATTGATGCCTTTTTAGCACCAATTAGAGAAAAAAAAGCAAGTCTAAGTGATGAATATGTATTAGAAATTTTAGAAAAATCTAAACAAAAAGCTGGTAAAATAGCAGCTGAAAAAATGGAAAAAGTAAATAAACTTATAAAAGGATAAAAATGGAATTTAAAATTTGTGCTGAAAGAGTTGCAAGAGCTTTGACTTCAATTGTAATTGTTTTAATTATTGCTATTTTTGCAAAAGGACATGAAACTTTAGCATTAGCATTTTTAGCTTTTGTATCAATTATGATGATGGTATGGGCAGTATTTGATTTTTGTCCAAGTATTTGGATATTAAGTAAATTTTTACCAAAATGTTATTGCGAATGCGATGAAGATAAAAAGGAAACTTATGAGTAAAATTTCATATAAAGATAGTGGTGTTGATATTGATGCAGGAAATAGTTTTGTTGAACAAATAAAACCATTTGTAAAAGAGACAATGACACCAAATGTAATTGGTGGAATTGGTAGTTTTGCTGGAGCGTTTAGACTTCCAAGTGGTTATAAAAAACCAGTTTTACTTAGTGCAACTGATGGAGTTGGAACTAAATTAAAACTTGCAATTGATGCTAAAAAATTTGATACAGTTGGTATTGATTTAGTTGCTATGTGTGTAAATGATTTAATTTGTAATTTTGGAGAACCTTTATATTTCTTAGATTATTATGCAACAGGAAAGTTAAAAACTAATGAAGCTGCCCAAGTTGTAAAAGGAATTGCTGAGGGTTGTAAGCTAAGTGAATCTGCATTAATTGGTGGAGAAACTGCTGAAATGCCTGGGATGTACAAGGAAAATGATTTTGATTTAGCAGGATTTGCAGTTGGAATTGCTGAAGAAGATGAAATGGAAAGAACAAGCCACACAAAAGCTGGAGATGTTTTAATTGCTTTACCAAGTAGTGGAGTTCATTCAAATGGATTTAGTTTAGTTAGAAAAATCTTAGAAGCAAACAATATGAATGTAAATAGTGAATTCAATGGTAAACCAATGTATGAAACACTTCTTACTCCAACAAGAATTTATGTAAAAGAATTTAAAAAACTAAAAGATAAAATCAATGCTTTAGCTCACATTACAGGCGGTGGAATTGTTGAAAACTTACCAAGAGTTTTACCTGACAACCTTGAAGCCGTAGTTTACAAAAATAAAATCCAAACTTTACCTATTTTTGATTTTATGAGTCAATTCGTAGAAGAATCTGAAATGTATAGAACATTCAATATGGGTGTTGGTATGGTTTTAGTTGTAAACAAAGAAAATGTTGATTTTGTTTTAGAAAATAGTGATGGTTATGTTATTGGAGAATTAAAAGAAGGAAACAAAGGAGTTAAACTACAATGAACACCAATGGCGTCTCGCAGATATTTGGGAAATTTGCTAAAACAAAATTCCCTAAATTTTTGCAATGCTTTATAAATAAAAGTTATGTAAAAATTTTTAAAATAGATATGAGTCTATTTAAAGAAGAGGACCCTTGTAAATACCCTACTCTAAACGCTCTTTTTATAAGAGAAAAAAAAGAGATAGAATTTCACGAAGATGAGGATGTTTTATGTTCTCCTTGTGACGGTTTAATTACAGAATATGGAGAAATTGAAAACAAAAAAGCTTACCAAATAAAAGGTAAAAGCTACTCTATTGATGAACTAATTCCAGAAAACAAACTTACAAATGGATTTTTTGTAAATATCTATCTTTCTCCAAAAGATTACCACAGATATCACGTTCCAATAGATATGCAAATTTTAAAAGCAACTCATATTCCAGGTGCACTTTATCCAGTAAATTTAGCAAGTCTTAAAAAAAGAGATAATCTATTTTGTAAAAATGAAAGAGTAATTTTAAGATGTAAAGATAAAAAAGATAGAATCTTTTATTTTGTAGCAGTTGGAGCATTAAATGTAGGAAGTATGGTATTTAATTTTGATAGTAAGATTAAAACAAATACAAATAATGCTAAAATAACTACTTTTGAATATGAAAATCTACACCTTAAAAAAGGTGAAGAACTTGGAAGATTTGAAATGGGAAGTACTATTTTACTTTTCTTTGGAGAAGAACATTTCAAATATTTAAACCAAAAAGATGAAGTAGAAACTGGAGAAATTTTAGGTGAAATTTACTAGGTACTGACCTAAAACTTTCAACAATAATGTAAATTTATTTAGTCAGTACCATTTATTAAAGGAGAAAAAGGATGATAAAAAAATGTATATTTCCAGCAGCTGGATATGGAACAAGATTTTTACCAGCAACAAAATCAATCCCTAAAGAAATGCTACCAGTTGTGAATAAACCACTAATTCATTATGGAATCGAAGAAGCAAACAAAGCGGGAATCAAAGAATTTGGATTTGTAACGGGAAGAAGCAAAAGAGCGATTGAAGATTATCTTGATTATGCACCAGAAGTTGAACAAAGTATAAAAGGAAGCAAATCAAAAGAAAAACTTCTTGAAGATACAACTAAAATGATAGAAGAGTGTACATTTACTTATGTTAGACAAAAAGAGATGAAAGGACTTGGACACGCTATTTTAACTGCTGAACCATTAGTTGGAAACAACCCTTTTGCAGTAGTTTTAGCAGATGATTTATGTGAAGGTAATGTTTTATCTCAAATGGTAAAACTTTATAATAAATTTAAATGCTCAATCGTAGCTATCGAAGAAGTTCCAAAAGAAGAGACTTCAAAATATGGTGTAATTGCAGGTAAAGAGATAGAAAATGGTGTATTTATGATAAATAATATGGTAGAAAAACCAGAACCCAAAAATGCACCAAGTAATTTAGCAATCATAGGAAGATACATTTTAACTCCCGATATATTTAATATTTTAAGAGATACAAAAGCTGGAAAAGGAGGAGAAATACAAATCACAGATGCTTTGCTTGAACAAGCAAAAAATGGCATGGTAATTGGATATAAATTTAAAGGAAAAAGATTTGATTGTGGTAGTGTAGATGGATTTATTGAAGCTACAAATCATTTTTATAATAAAATTAAAAAAAACAATAATAGTGAAAAATAGTGAAAAACCTTCACTTTTTGTTTTTTTATGATATAATTCGGCTAACCAAACGGTGAGTAACCGAATATTTTAGATTTTTAAGATACATTCTTAACATATTTTCTTCACGAAACACTTCAAAATATTATCTACTTACCGAGCAAGGTAAATAAACAACAGTGAATTATCACAATTTAAAATTTTATATAAAATAATTTAGAATTAATCTAATTCACAAAAATTAAGGAACAAAATGACATTTACAGAATTTAATTTCAGAGACGAACTAAACAAAGCAATCGAAACAGCAGGATTTAAAGAACCAAGTCCGATTCAAGAAAAAGCAATTCCGGTAGTTTTAGCTGGAAAAGATATCGTAGGACAAGCACAAACAGGAACAGGAAAAACAGCAGCATTTGGACTTCCAATTTTAAATAAATTAGAACTTGACGGAAGTGTAGAAGCAGTAATTATCGTGCCAACAAGAGAACTTGCAACACAAGTTAGTGATGAAATTTTCAGATTTGGAAAATTTTTGGGAATCAACACAGCTACAGTTTATGGTGGAACAAGTTATTCAAGACAACTTAAACATATCGAAAAAGCAAGTGTAATAGTAGCTACACCAGGTAGATTTTTGGATTTACTAAGAGGTGGTAAAATTGATATAGCACCAAAATATGTAGTATTAGATGAAGCAGATGAAATGCTTGATATGGGATTTTTAGACGATATCAAAGAAATATTCACATTTATGCCAAGTGACAGACAAACACTTTTATTTAGTGCAACAATGCCTCAAGCTATCAAAGATTTGGCAAAAAGAATCTTGGTTGAGCCAGAATTTATCACAATTACAAAAAGCGAAGTAACAAATGCAAAAATCACTCAAAGTTTTTATGTAGTTGAAGAGTTTGAAAGAGATGAAGCACTAATCAGACTACTTGACTATAAAGACCCAAATAAAGCTATAATTTTCTGTAGGATGAAAAGTGAAGTAGATAGAATTACTACTATGCTTGTTTCTCAAGGTTATGCAGCTAAGGGTCTTCACGGAGATATGGAACAAAGACAAAGAGAAGAAACAATCAGAGCGTTCAAAAAAGACCTTGAAATTTTAGTAGCGACAGATGTGGCGGCGAGAGGGCTTGATGTAAATGATGTAACTCATGTATTTAACTACCATATTCCATTTGATTCTGAAAGTTATGTGCACAGAATCGGAAGAACCGGAAGAGCCGGAAAAGAAGGTTTGGCTATCTCTTTGGTAACTCCGGCTGAATTTAGAAGTTTATTAAAAATTCAAAAATCAGTAGGAAGCAAACTAATCGCAAAAGAGATACCTTCAATCCATGAAGTAAAAGGTAAAAAAAGCAACGAACTTCTTGAAAAAATCGAACAAGCTGATGTAAGTGAAAATTCTATTACATTAATTGAACAATTAAAAGAAGAATATGACTTATCTACTATCGCTTATAAACTTGCGACTCTACTTGAAGATGAAATGAAAATTGCCGGAAACGAAAGAATCGGTAAAAATATGAATGAAATTTCAAGAATTGAATCAAGAGCCAAAAATGATAGAGGGGGAGATAGAGGAAGAAGAAGTAGAGGTGGTTACAGAGGTGGTAACAGAAGTAGAAATTCTTCATCAAGAAACGGTGGTGGTGATAGAGGTGGTAGAAACTCTTCAAGAAGTGGTGACAGAAATAGAAGAAGATAATTCTTCTTTTCTATAAATTAAAAAAACTCTAAATCATCCATATCATCTTCTAATACTTCTTCATTTTTAAATATTTCTTTAATTTGTTCACAATTACTAGAAAAAGAAGCATCAAGATAATTTATATTATCTGTAGTTTTCAAAAAGAAAATTATATCAATCCAATCAATTACATCATCAATAATAGCAATTAAAGAATCTAGAAACATTTCCTTATTATCACTTTTTTGTAAATCTTCTAATGTTAAATTATTTATAAAATCAGCAAAATCTTTAAATGTAATAGCCAAAATCTCAAATCTATAAAATCTATTTATAGATTGATATAATTCATTAAGCATAGATACTATATAATCTTTATTTTCATAAAATTCTAAATAATCCATAGTATAGGCATTATTTAGAAATATTGTAAATTCTCCAAAATGTTCTTTTAATATATCAACTCTTTCAAAATCAATATCATTTAATTCTGATACAAAAGTTTGGGCATCTATTTTTTTATCTTCATCAAGGGTAAATCTCATATTATGATTTTCATATTTATCATTTTCTATTTTTTCTTTTTCTTTAATTTTTTCCTCAATTCCACATAGAGAAGAGTTATACTGAAATTCACAATTATGATGCATAAGGGAAAAGAGTTCTTTTCTTAATAAATTTATATCATCAATATTTTTATTTAAAGTTCTACACATATTACAATTCAATTCTGATATTTCAGTTTCTAAAGAGTTTAGATAATATTTTAATTCTTTTTCATCTGCAATAACTTTTGTTAAAGAATACATAGCATTATAAAAAATAACTTTATCAACTGGTTTAGATACAAATTCATCAACAATTATATATTTAAAATCAAAATTTTCTTTATAATCAACAACTAAAACCTTTTTATGGGGCATAATTCGTTTTATTTTATAGCCATTTTTAAAATTTGTAATTATAATATCATATAAATCTTCATTTTTTAATATCTCATGTAAACCTTTTGTTTCATCATCCAAAATTTTTATTTTATGTGATAATTTAGAAAAATTTTTTTTAAATTCTTTAATAAATTTTTTTTTATTTGATAAAAGAACCACACCTTGATTTTGAATATTTTCTAATACTAAAGGTTTTATCTCTTTTACATCTATAAACATAGTATCCTCCAATTATTTTATTACTATAATATTTACTAAAAATAAAAATTTATTTACTTTTAGTAAATATTATTTAAAATTATTTATTTTTTCTACAATTTGATTAATATTCAAAGATTCCATAGCCCCACCGATCTCTAAAGCTACCTTTGGCATTCCATAAACAATTGATGACTTTTCATCTTGTGCATAAGTAAGAGCTCCAGCTTCTCTCATCATTTTTAAACCAATCGCTCCATCATCTCCCATACCTGTCAAAACTATTCCCATAGCTCTTTTGCCAACATTTTCTGCAACACTCTTAAATAAAACATTTACGCTTGGCTTATGAAAATTTACTTTTTTATAATCTTTAAATCTAACTCTAAAACCATCTTTTGCATGATACACTTCTAAATGGATACCGCCTTTTGCTATTATGATTTTAGAATCTTTAATAATATCTCCCTCTCTTGCTTCTACTACTTCACTCCTTGTCAGAGAATTAAGTCTTGAAGCAAAAGAAGCAGTAAAACTTTCGGGCATATGCTGAACAATCACTATACCTTTATGCCCATAATTTATTTTACTAACAATCTCTTCTAATATCTGAACACCTCCTGTGGAAGAACCAATAGAAATAATTTTTGATGATGGTAAATTTGAAGGCTTTTTTATATTAGAATTTGTTAGAAAATGAATTTTATTAATTAAATCTTTAGAAAAATTATTCATATTTTGCATTTTTGTTTTAGGCAACATTTCTATTGTAGAATTTATATTACATAATTTATTTTTTACAATTTCATCTACAAAAGAAGAAATAATAACCACTGGTGTTGGTCTTTGAGTGTTTATTTTTTCTAAAAATTCTACACCATTCATTTTTGGCATTTCTATATCTAATATAAATAAATCAGGAAGGCCAACTTTTTTAAAAATATTTAAAGCATCAATAGGATTTCCTGCATCTCCAATTACATTAATTTCTTTATCTTGTAAAATATTAATAATTTTTGTTCTGACTAATATAGAATCATCAATAATAAATACTTTAATCATTAAAAAAACTCTAAACTATCTTCATCATCACTATCTTCTTTTCCGGCTAATTTAGCTTCTAAAAACTCTATATTACTTTCAAGAGAATGCTGAAACATATAAACATCCTGAAAAATTCTATCAATAAAATAATCTTTTAAATAAATATTTATATCTTCTAAAATATCTGTTAAATAATTAAAAGCTTCTAAATTTTCAACATCTATATCCTCTAATTTTAAATTTTTTAAATATTCTGAAAATTTTTGAAATATTGGAGCTACTTTTCTTGTATAGTTATGAATAGAAAATATTTCATGAACTTCCATAAGTTCTTCACCAATCCTTTGAAGTAATTCTTGTGATAAATTTCCATTTTTTAATTGATCAATTAATTCAGCTAAATTATCTATCAAAAATATTACAGCACCTTCATAAACATCCAAGAACTCTTCAAGTTCTTTTTTATTATTATTTTCAACATCTTTAAAAAGAGCTTCTGATACAAAATTAACATTATTCACTGCATATTGAGCACTAAGGACTCTAAATAATCTATTTAATAAAACTTCTCTTGAAAAATTTCCTCCCATTACAACATCATAAGTATCAACTATCTCAACTATTTCATCTGTTTTACAATATTCAGGTAATATTAAAAGTATTTCTGTCTCATTAGATATTCCTTTAATTTTTCCATACATAGAAAGAATATCTTCAAAATCTTCATCTGGTGCAAAAATTACAATATCTATATGATTTTTTGTAAAATTAAAACTTAAATTTTTTATACTATTTTCATTAATACCTTCAAAAATAGCCATTTCAAAATTATCAAATATATCCATAAATTGTGACATATCTCTATTACTTAATATTAACACTCTTTTAGATGAAGCTAGAAATGCTACAAATTCTTGAATCTTACTTGTTATCATAATTTACCCTTTTGTGATATTTTATCAATTTTTTTAAATCCTTTTATTAAGACATTTTCATAATATTTTATTGCACTTTTATTTACATAATTCTTAAAACTTAATAGTTTTGCTTCTTGTTCATTTGTCATTTTTTCTACTTTTACTTTAAGTTCAGGAATAAAATCTCTTTGTTGTTTTGCAATTTCATAAATAGTAAGACCAAACTTTCTACTATATTTTATAACATCATCATCTAATAAAGCTATATAATTATCTTTATCATTATCAAAAAGATAGTTTTTTACAGCATATTTTTCACTGAAAATTCCTCTCACATCTCCAAAATAATTTTCAAACTGATACTCTAAAAATCTCTCATTTTTACATCTATTTAAAACAAACAAAAATTTAATATTAGGATTCATACTTTTTATTTGAGTATAAACAACACTTGCATTAATAGCATCTTGTTCCCCATCTAAAATAGGAATAACTGCTAAATCTACAAAATGAATAGCCCCACTTAAATCTAAGGCATCTAAAACCATAGTAGTAGATTTATTTCCCCCAATATCCATACAAGTAAACTCAGGTTTAGAAAAAATTTCAAGAAGTTCTTCTCTTAAGATAGGAACATCCACTTTTATTAACTTTCTATCTATTAAATTAGATGCACCAAAACTCAAACTATCACTATTTTCATCATCACATTCATAAAATTTAATAGGTTTTTTATCATTACGTATATAAAGATAAGGAGCAATTAATTGCATAGAGATTGTACTTTTACCAACTCCACCTTTGCTCGAAACAACCATTATTTTCATTTACTTACCTTTTGATATATAGAAGTATCTAATTGAACTAACTCTTTTATATCTAAGTTTTTTAAATTCTCTGTCAAACTAATAATAAAATAACCACCGATTTTTAAATTTGAAATCACATTATGAATAACGCGTTTTTTTATTTCATCATTGAAGTATATCAAAACATTTCTTAAAAAAACAACATCAAACTTTCCTATTCCTTCTTGTTTTACCAATAAATTACCTTTTTCAAATTTTATATTAGTGATTAGTTTTCTATCTACTAGAAATTGTCCTTCATAATTCCCTTTTCCTTTTAAACAATATTTTTGTCTATATTTTAATGGTATTTTTTTCACCCAACTTTCAGGATAAAGACCAATTCTAGCTTTTTTAATAACTTCTGTATTTATATCTGTACCAACTATTTCCCATTGATCTTTTCTTAAATATTCATCAACTACCATAGCAAGGCTATAAGCTTCAGCACCTACCGAAGACGCTGCACTCCATATTCTTAACCTACTTTTAATATCCATATTTTTAGCTAACTTTTCAATAAATTCAAAATGTTTCATTTCTCTAAAAAAATAAGTTTCATTAGTAGTTATTTGATTTATCATTTCTATTTTTTCTTTTTTATTTATTTGAATATATCTCAAATAATCTAAAAAACTATTCATCTTATAAAAAGCAATTCTTTTTAATAATCTGCTTTGAACTAACATCTTTTTAGAATCACTCAAACTAATTCCAGTCTCATCAAAAATAATTTTTTGAAAAACTTTGAATTCTTTATCATTTAAGATTAAATTGTTCATTATCTTATATTCTTTTTAATACTCTGCGATAATTCTTTCATATCAATTTTGTTTATAATTTGATTTGCACCTGCTTTTAATAAATCTTCTTCCATAATATTATTTGACATATTTGTATGAACTATTATATTTATATCATTAAATTTTAAATTTTCTCTAATAAATTTAATTACTTCCTTACCTCCAAGATTTGGCATCTCTAAATCAGTAATAATAAGTCCTATATCATTAGGATTTAATTTTTTAAGTTCTTCAATCAAATATTTTCCATCTTCAAAAATTTTATAATTAAGATCCATAGCTACAAAAAATTTTCTCACCATTTCTCTAATAAATTTAGAATCATCAGCAAATAGAACTAATTTTTCACTAACTCTCTTAGATGTAACATTTGAAATTTTTTCTAAATTACTTTTTTCACTATTTTCAAAAATATCTAAAAGCATTTTATCACTATCAAAAATAGTACAAAGTCTATTTTCACTTCCAACTTTTACTTTTGTTATAAATGTAGTTTTTGGATTTGATATAGAATTATCAACCATATCTTCTGGCTCAATAGCCACAATATACTCAACACTTTTTACAACAATCCCAAATCTATATCCACCATAACTAGCTAATACTACAAGTTCATATTCACTATCATCTAAAACTTTATTTCCAAACCACTCATCGAAATTCACAATAGGTGTCATCTGACCTCTTACATCAGCTGTTCCTATAATAAGCGAACCCGTTGAGTTATGAGCAATTTCTAAATCTTTATATACAATTAACTCCTCGATTTTAGAAACATTTTTGGCATAAAGTTCACCATTTGAACCATTAAAAATCAGATATTGATTAGAATTATTTGCATTAGTAGAAACTAACTTTATAATATCTAATTCATCATCTTCTTCATTAAAATCATCATTTGTTTTAATATCTTCTATCATACAAAACCTTTATTGATGTAATTCAATTTTAGATAATTGTTTTACATTTAATAATTTATCAATATCTAAAATAGGTATATAATTTCCATTATATTGACACATATTTTTTATAAACTTTGAATCTATTTTAACACCAAATTCTGGTGCACTTTTTATATCTTCTTCGCCTAAATATTTAGCTTCAAACACCTCATCGATAATAATAGCAATTTTAAGTTCATTATCACTATTTTTTACATTTAGTATAATCATAGATGTTTTTTTATCTTTGATAGTTTCACCAAATCCAAAAAAATCTTTTAAATCAACTACAGCTATCAAATCACCTCTTACATTTGTAATTCCTTTGACAAATCTTTTCATCATAGGAACTTTAGTATACAGTTGATACTCTATAATCTCCACCACTCTTAAAGCATCAATTGCATAAAAATCATTGTTACAAGAGAAAAATAGATATTGTTCTCCATCTTGATTTAGACTAAGGTCTAAATCATCTTCGTAATCTCTATTTTTCATATTAATATCTATCAAAATCTCTTAAATCAAATTCACTATTTAGGTTTTTAGCTGGTTTTGATACTGTTTGTGGAGAAACTTTACCTGCATTAAAACCACCACCTACATGACTATCTGCTAATTTAAAGAATGAAATCATTTCTGTTAAAGAGTTTGCTTGTCCATTTAATTGTTTAGCTGACGCAGCTAAAGCTTGAGAAGATGAAGCATTTGCTTGTGTTACTTGGTCTAACTGACTCATAGCTGATGTGATTTGAGAAATTGCAATATCTTGTTCTTTTGCTGCATTTGCAATATCTTTAATTAAATTTGCTGTTTCTTGAATTTTTGGAACTACTGTAGAGATTAAAGTTCCAGCTTTTTGAGAAATATCTAGACTATCTCTTGTTATTTCACTAATCTCACCTGCTGCAATTTGACTTCTTTTTGCTAATTTTCTAACCTCAGCTGCCACAACTGCAAATCCTTTTCCATGCTCTCCTGCTCTAGCTGCTTCAATTGCTGCATTAAGTGCAAGTAAATTTGTTTGATATACAATATCTTCAATTATTTTAATTCTTTCACTAATAGTTTTCATAGCATCAACTGTTTTATCAACAGCTTCTCCACCTTCAAGAGACATTTTTGCACTCTCTTCTGCAAGTTCATTTGTTTTAATAGCATTTTTGGCTGTTTCATTGATAGAGCCACTCATTTCTTCAATAGCTGCACTCGTTTCTTCTAAACTACTTGCTTGCTCAGTTGCTCCTGTTGAAAGTGATTGAGAAGCACTACTTACTGTATTTGCTGCTGTTGTAATTTCATTAGCACCTGTTTTAATTTGTGTAGTAATAGAAGTTAAATTTTCTACAAAATTATTAAAAGCATCTTTTGTAATACCAAATGCTCCTTTATAATCTTTTGTAATTTGTGTAGTTAAATCTCCCATTTTTAGTTTTTCTAAATTCTCATTAATATCATTTAAAGCATCTTTTGTAATATTTACCATTAAGTTCAGAGTACCTACTAATTCTATAAAATCGCCTTTATATTTACTTATATCAGCTCTAACATCTAAATTTCCATTTTCAACAGCTTCTTTCATCATAATAACTTCTTCAAAAATAGTATTCGTAATAATAAAAGCTTGATTAAAAGACTCTTTTATTGTATTAAAATCTCCATTATAATCATTTGTAATTCTATATTTAAACTGCCCCTCTCCAAACTTAACTAATGCATCTGCAATTTCTTTAAATGATTTATTAACACTTTCTATTGTAAAATTAGTAGTTTTATGTATTAAAGTGAAATCTCCTTTATATTTAGATGTATCTATTCTAACACTAAGTTCACCTTTTGATACTGCGTCACTAATAAGTACAGCATCTTTTCTTAGATTATTTAAAGTATCTGCTAAATAATTAATAGCTTCTTTTACTTCATTTAAATCTGCTGAATAATTATTTGTAACTTTTGCAGATAAATCACCACTTGCCAATTTTCTAATTACTTGCCCCATTTCTCTAACAGCGCCAGTATTTGAATCTATAGTATAATTTAAAGCTTCAGCTATTTTTCTAAATCCATTTTCATATTTCCTAGCATCAATTCTTACATCAATTTCACCTTTTAATGCAGCCTCATTTACATCTTTAATATCACTTTCTAAATTTGATAAATTTTCTTTTAAATCTTTAAATTCATCAAAACATTTATTCTCACTACTTAAAAAAACATCAAAATTTCCTTTTGATATTTCTTTTAAAACTTTTTTTATTTCTTCTAATTGTTCTTTAGATTTCATTTTTTATTCTCCTTTTTTTTCTAATTCTTCTATTTTTATATTATTTAACGGCTCTCATCAATTACTTTTTGAAGATTATCAAAAATTTTTTCTGTATCTTGTTCTATATCTTCTAATAACTTATTAGATAAAGTAGAATTTGAGTTTTTCATACTTGATACATACTCTTTTAATTTATTATGAAAATCATCATGAGCATAATGAATATTTTTCCAACTTGGATGATTAGTATAATCTTCATTTTTTACACTATCTAACCATTTTCCAAATCTACAACAACAACTATCAGTTACTTTTACATCGAAGTTTTTTAATTCACATTGATGCTTTATATGCTCTTTAAAAATTATATGGTCGTTATAAAAACTTTCATAATTAATATCAAAAACAGCTGGATTTGTTATAGATTTTCCAACACTTAACCTATCTATAAACTCCATATAACTTAAATTTCTTTTATTTAAAAAATCATTTAAAAATTTCTCACTTCCTACTATACCTTCTTTTGATTCTATATCTAAAAGTTGTTTGTAAACAGGTGAAATAATCTCTTTTGTATAATCGTTTACTGATTGTCTATATGATATTAACTTATCAACTCTTCCATTTTTTATGATAGGTTGAAAAAATGCTTTTACCCAATAATAATTTCCATTTTTTGTCTTATTTTTTACAAAACCATAAAAATTTCTACCAGCTAAAAGATTTTTCCATACTAATTTAAAAACAACTTTTGGCATATCAGGATGTCTTAACATATTATGTGGCTTTCCTATTACCTCTTCTAAATCATATTCTGCCATTTTACAAAATATATCATTAGCATAAGTAATGATTCCTTTCGCATCAGTCATAGATACTATCATTTCATTATCATTGAATTTTTTTTCTTTTACTTCCAATATTAACTCCTTTGTTGTTTTATATAATAATCAATCAATGCGGGTATATCAAATATAAGAGCCACTTCTCCACTTCCAAGTATTGAACCTCCTGATATTCCAGCAACATTAGAGAATACTTCCCCTAAAGGTTTAATAACCGTATGATATTCACCAAAAAGTTCATCTACTAAAAGACCAATATAATAGTTTGCATATCTAACAACCACTATATTTTCTCTTTCATAATAGCTTTTATCTTCATTAAAATATTTTCTTACATCAAATATAGGTAATATTTCACCTCTAAGATTTACAAAATTATTACCTTTCATTTTTTCTTTGTAATCTTTTGTAAGTTCTATACACTCTTGAATCATATCTAAAGGAATTACAAATTTACTATTTCCAACTTGTACTAAAAATCCATCTATAATAGCTAAAGTTAACGGAAGTCTAATTGTGAATTTAGTTCCTTTACCAAGTATGGAGTCAATCTCTATTTTTCCTCTTAACTCTTCTATATTTCTTCTTACAACATCCATTCCAACACCTCTTCCTGAGATATCAGAGACTTGACTAGCTGTAGAAAATCCTGCATGAAAAATAAGTTCAAAACACTCTTTATCTGTTAAATTTGCATTACTATCAATCAGTCCTTTATCAATAGCTTTTTGTTTTAATTTCTCAGAATCCAATCCAGCACCATCATCTATAATTTCTATAACAATAGTTCCAGCATCAGGATAAGTTTTTAATTCAATTCTTCCTTTTGGATTTTTACCTTTAGCTATTCTCTCTGGAGGCATCTCAATACCATGATCAATAGAGTTTCTAAGCATATGTACAAGTGGATCATTTATTTTTTCTATAACGGTTTTATCAAGCTCAGTATCTCCACCTGTAATTATAAATTCAATATCTTTTCCAAGTTTTTTAGCTGTATCTGTTACGATTCTTTTAAATTTAATAAAAGAGTCTTCAACAGGAACCATTCTTATACTCATTACTGAATTTCTAATTTCTTCTAGTAAATGAGTAAGTGTTTCTGAAGCTTCTTCTAATTCATTATCCTCTTTTAATTCAGCCATTTGAGCAACTTTTGCATTTGCAATCACCATCTCACTAATTTGATTCATTAGTTGATCAACTTTTGTTGATTCAACTCTTAAAGAAAAATTTTTGGTTGATTTTTTATTTTTAGAAGGAGTTGATATTTTTTTTTCTTCTATTTTTGGAATTTCTTTTTTATTTTCAACAGAAGTTTCAATTTCAAAAATACCATTATCATTCAATTCTTTTAATACACATTCTTCTACATTTTCTAAAAATTTTTTTACAGCTTTTTCATCATTATGTCTAAAGACTTTTAATTCAATATCATCTAATATAAATTCAAAAGCTTCTTCTATCATATCTTTATCAACATCTGTCATAAAATCAATTTCAAATCCAATATAAGCTTTTGTTGGAGAAATATCTTCTAATTTCGGTATATTATTAAGTATTGGTATATTTATAACTACTTCACCCATACTATTTAAAAAACTGAATATTGATAAAATATCCATGCCTGATTCGAAAAAATCCTCATGTAATCTAATAGACAAATGCCACATTGTATTGTCTTCATTAGTATCATTTTTTTCTTTAATTTCTTGTTCAATTGACACTATTTCATTTAATAAATTATTTTCAGGCAGTTTTTTAGTTAATTTATCTATTAAATCATAATTTTTTTCTAAAACTTCTCCGTCTAAAGGTAAAGAAGCCGTCTCTAATTCAATTAACTTTTCAACATGATCTTTAACCCCAAAAAATAGTTCAATTAATTCACTATCTAACTCAACTTTTCCATTTCTTACTTCACTCATAAGATTTTCTGCAACGTGAGTAAAATTAACTACATTATCAAAGCCAAACATACCGGCACTTCCTTTAATAGTATGCATAGCTCTGAAAATTGATCCTATTATCTCTTCATCAACACCATTTTCATTAGCTTCAACAAGAGCATTCTCCATTGCTTGAAGTTGTTCTTCTGAATCTTCACGAAATAAATCTAATTCATCCATTTATACCCCCAAAAAAGAATCGCATCCACTCATTTCAATATTTTTATGAATATCTTCATTTATTTTTGAAAAAGTTAATACAATACCTTTTTCATCACAACTTTTTTTTAAAGAAACAAATAACTGAATAGCTGAAAGTTCTATTTTTTTTACTTTTTCTAAATCAATATTTATTGAATTAGAGTTTTCCAGTTCTTGTAATAAACTTTTTTTTAAATTTTCTACTTCGTAAATACCTATTTTTTCAGTTTCTATTTTCATATATTTAACCTATCAGTTTTTGAATAGCCATCAAAAATTTTGCTTTGTTAAACGGTTTTAACATCCAAGCTTTTACACCTAAAGCTTTTCCTCTTGCTTTTAAATCAGGATTTGATTCTGTTGTAAGCATAACAATAGGAGTAAATTTATATTTATCCATCTGTTTTATTTTTTCTACCATATCAAGACCACCCATAATTGGCATATTAACATCACTAAATATTAAATCTATATCATCTCTTTCTTGAGTTATCTGTAATCCTTCTTCACCATTTGTAGCAGTAATTACACTATGTCCTGCTTCTTCAGCAGCTTTTTGCGCCACACTTCTGATCAAACTTGCATCATCAACTATTAAAATTTTTGCCATTATAAAACCTTTCTTTATATTTTCTTTTTATAATTATATAATATTATTTATTTTTTACATTTTGATTACAATAAATCATTTGTTTTTGAAATATTTCATTAAATAATAATTTTTATCCTTGACATTTTTTTATTTTTTAATTATAATTCCACTACAAAATCACAAAGGAGCTAAAATGGCTTGTGAAAGAGAAGTAAAAGCTACTGAAGAAGTAGTAGAAAATAAAACAGAAACTAAGGAGAATAAAATGGAAGCAACTCAAGCAGGAGTATTAGTACTTAAAAATATACCAGAATTCAAAGCAGAAGCTTATAATGCAGAGACAGGACACTATACAGAAGTATCAAGTGAAGATTTTAAAGGTAAATGGTCAGTTATTTGTTTTTACCCAGCAGATTTCACATTTGTATGTCCAACTGAAATTGCAGCTATGAATGCAAGTTTAGATGTAATCAAAGGTGAACTTGGATGTGAAGTATTAGCAGTATCAACTGATACAAAATTCAGCCATAAAAGATTTGCTGAAACTGAACCATTATTAAAAGATTTAAAACTTACAATTGCAGCTGACCCTACAACTGAATTAAGTAGAAAATTTGGTGTATTAATCGAAGATGCTGGAATTGCTTTAAGAGGAAGATTCTTAATCAACCCAGATGGTGTAATTGTAGCTCAAGAAGTACAAGCTCCACCTGTTGGAAGAAGTGTAAAAGAATTCGTAAGACAAATCAAAGCACATCAACATGCATATAAAACTGGTGAAGTTTGTCCTGCAGGATGGAGACCTGGTAAAAAAACATTACCAGTAAATACTGACGTAGAACAAATGACTGGTAGAGTTGGTGATTATATTACTATCGAAGAAATTATGGCTGACTAAGAGTTTTTCTCTTAGTTACTCTTAAAAACTATGAAAAATTCACAAAACCTATTAAAAAACTCTCCTCTAAAAGTAACTCCACAAAGATTAGAAATTTTACAAACAATCCAAAAAAATGGACATATTTCAATAGATGATTTGTATGCACACATAAAAGAAAAATTTCCATCAATTTCATTAGCAACTGTATATAAAAATATACATACACTAAAAGATGAAGGAATTTTATTAGAAATTCATCCTCAAGATGCAAAATCACATTTTGAAATAAAAAAAGAGCCTCATGGACATTTTATTTGTAAAAAGTGTGGAAAAATTTATGACTTTGAAATAAAAACAAGTTGTAATCCTAATTTAAGTGAAATTTCTGAGATTGATGAAAGTGAAGTATATTTATACGGAGTTTGTAAAGAGTGTCAATAATTTATTCCCAACTATAAGTTGGGAATGATAAAACTATCAAAAAGTATCTTATTTAATTTCTATTTTTTTACCTGCAGCTTTAGGTTTTTTAGGAATAAATATTTTTAAAACACCATCATCAAATTTAGCTTCAATATTTTCAACATCCGCATCAGATGGTAATTTAAAGCTTCTTTCAAATCTACCAAAGAAACTTTCAATTCTTGTATAATTATCTTTTTCTTCTTGTTGTTCAAGTTTTCTTTCACCTGAAATAGTTAATATATTATCATTTACACTTGTTTCAATATCTTCTTTTTTTACTCCAGGTAAATCTATTTCTAAATGATACCCTTTTTCCTCTACTTTTTCATTAACTGCAGGTGTAAAAGTTTCTACTTTTTGAACAGGTTTATTTGTATGAAGAACTGCTCCTAATCTTCTTTCTATATCTTGTAATTCTTTAAAAGGATCAAATACTGTTGGCCACATTTTTTCCTCCTTTATTACATATGATATTTTGTTATTTTGTACTAAAATTATATCAATTTTTATAAAATATGTCAAGATATGTTAGTAAATTTTTTAAATAAACTTGATAAATAATAACTAAACTTTATATTTTTTCTTTTGGTTCAGCAAAATAATATCCTTGAAAAGCATCAATACCTATTTCTTTTAATGTATTATAAACTTCTTCATTATGTACAAATTCAGCAATAGTTTGGATACCAAGATCATGTGCAAAGGCATTTACATGTTTTACAATTGTATAATACCTTTTGTTTTTATCAATAGTTTTAACTAAACTTCCATCTATTTTTAGATAATCTGGTTTAATATCTGCTAAATAACTAAAATTACTATATCCTGTTCCAAAATCATCTATTGCTATTTTAATTCCATAAGGATGCATTTCTTTAATAAATTTAACAACTTCTTTAAAATCTTCCATAGCTTCAGTTTCAAGAAGTTCTATTATTACTCTATTTTGAAGATTATATTTTTCTATTTGTTCAATTAAATAACTTTTAATATCTTCATTATGTAAATCTTTATATGAAAAATTAATAGAAAAATCTTCTTTTCTATTTTTAAAAACTTCACAACTTTTTCTTATCATTGTTTTTGTTATATCAAAGTATAAAGCTGTGTTACTTATATCATCCAAAAAGAAATATGGGCTTATTGATTTTTAACTTTTCTAGAGCCTTTATATTATTTAAAATATATTCAAATTCCTCAGCAAACAAATTAACTTTTTCTTTTAATTTTTGTTTTTCTATTAGAATATATTTATTTATTTCGTGAGTTACTTCTTCTTGATATTCATTATATTCATCAATTACATTAAATATTATAAAAAATAGAGACATTATAAGTAAAGTACCAAATCCAATGATTTTAAAAGTTTTTGAGAGTTTCATAAAAATTCCTTGATATTAAAAATCAATAATAATGTTAAATTATATCACAAAAAATTATTTTTAATAAACTTCTATCCAAAAACTAACTTTTCATATACTTTAAGTGTCATTTTAACATCTTCTAAAGCATCATGATATCCAGTATTTTGATGACCAAAAAAGTAATTCACACACTCTTCAAGTCTTGGCATTTTTTTCTTTTCTTAACAACTCTTTTAATTCTTCTTCACTCTCATTTATTATATCTTACTATTCCCATACCTTTATTCTATCAAAGTTATTAGATATTTTGAAATTGGTATTAACAAGATAAATCATAATAGCCGCAGCTGCTATTGGATTTAAGATTGTAATTAAAGAAATGGTATCAAATAGTTTTTATCATCAATGTCCTTTTATATATGTAATTTTAAATATTCAACTGCTTTATTAAACGGCATAGGTTTTGCAAAATAGTATCCTTGAATGTAATCAACTCCTAATTCTTTTAAAATTTCTAACTGTTCTTTTGTTTCAACACCTTCTGCAATTGTTTTTGCATTAAAAGATTTTGCTAAAAATATAGTGGATTTGATTGCAATTTGAATTTTTTCTTCATAAATTTTATCTACGAAACTCTTATCAATTTTTAAAATATCAAAATCAATACTCACAGTCTGTTTTAAATTAGAATAAGCAACACCAAAGTCATCAATTTCAAGTTTTACTCCGACTTTTTTTAACTCTTTTACAAAATTTTTAGTAAGTTCAGTATTTTCAATACTTTCTCTTTCTGTAATTTCTAAAGAAAAATTTTTAAAATCTAACTCATTAACAATAACCATATCTTTAAAAAATTCTAAAAATCCCTCTTCCATATCAATTTTTGATATATTAACAGATACTACGACATTCTTACATGTTTTTAAATATTTTGTAACTTTTTCAACTACAATTTTTGTAATTTCAGGGACTAACTGAAGTTCATTTGCTATATTTATAAACTTCTCCATATTTACAAATTTATTTTTGTCTTTTAATCTTAGTAATGCCTCAAACTGCACCACTTTATATGAATTAATATCAACAATAGGCTGAAAATAAACATCAAAAAGTTTCTCCCTTATTGCTCTAAACAAAAGCTCTTTTAAATATATTCTCTCTTTTACCTCTTCATACATCCAAGGTTGATATATTACACATTTATTAACAACTTTTTTTACAAAAACATAAGCATAAATAAGTCCCTCAAGAGCTTTTTCTTTTTCTATATCTTTTGAACTAATTATGCTTCCGTTTATTTCCAAAAAAATTGTATTATTATCAATTAATAAGCCTTCTTCTGAAAAAATATCAGAAATTCTTTGCGTTAGATTGTGTATGATGTCAAAATTCCATATATCGGTTTTAAAAAAAAGTAAAAACCTGTCATCATACATTCTATAAACTTCATCCTCTTTTTTAAGATGTTTTTTTAACTCTTCCGCAACTTTTTTTAATACTTTATTTCCAAACTCAAAACCGAAATTAGAATTAATTGAAGTAAAATCTTTTATATTTATCATACATAAAATATATTTATCATGATATTCATTAAAATCTTTTTTAAATTTATTTAAATTTCCAAGATTTGTTATTTCATCATAAAAAGTTAAATATTGAAGTTTTTCAATATATTTGTTTTTTTCACACGCCATCATAAAAGAAGACCTGATAGATGAAATAATATTCAAAACTTCTTGAGTATAAAAGTCTGTAAATTCAGAATATAAATTAATAGTTAAATCATCAATTAACCTCACAGCAATAGATGAAAAAAATCCGCTTTTTATCTGTTTTTCCCTCCACGGCGAAATTTTTTCGTTAGTAAAAGTATTAGAATTTATTCCTATAATATTAGAATTATATAAAACTTCACCCGTAGGACCTTTTGATAAAACTCCATCACTAATCTCAATCACTAAATCATCTAAATACTCTTTTCCTTCACCAAAATGTTTTAACGGTATAACTTTATTATCTTTTACTTTTCCAATCCAAGCAAATTTAAAAACTTCGCTTTCAATCATTTTTTTGCAAATATAATCTATAATACTTTTTTTATTGCCGGCTTTAATTAAAAACTGATTTATTTCAGATAAAGAAGCGTTTAACTTTTTAATAATTTCTTCTTCTGTAAGATCTTCTACTAAACCGTAAATTTTTTCTTTATTTTCTTTTTTATAAAAAACATACTCATTAACCCATATATAAGAACCGTCTTTTTTTCTTAGTCTGTAAATATGATTTAACTTTCCTTTGATTTTCAATTCGTCTTGTTCATTCAAAATCCTCTCTTTATCTTTTGGATGCAAATGCAAAACCCACCAGTTTTCATCTATTTCATTAACTTTAAACCCAAGTATTTTTTCAATGTTTTCAGAAATTGTAATATTATTTTCACCGTTTTTACTGTGTTCAAATACAATAACAGGTATGGAATTTAAAATTCTGTTTATAATTTCCTGATATTCCATCTGTTTAGTCAAATCTATAGCAAATGTCATTATAGCCTTGTTATTGTTATAAATTACCGGAAAAGAGACCATAAAAACGTAAATATTTTTATTTTTATAAAAAATTTCTGTAGAATATTTGAAAATTATCTTTTCGCCGTTTAATATTTTTCTGTTAATTTCGGCAATTTTTTCTTTTAATGATTTATCTTTAAAAAATACCAGAGGGTCTAAATTTTTTAACTCTTCTTTGTTTAAACTAAACAGATTTAAAAAAAATTTATTTCCATATAAAATGTTTTTATTGTATATCAAAACACCAAAAGGGGCATCTTGATCTAAAATGTTATAAATCTGCTCAAAATCATAAAGTTTTTCATAAAGTTTTTCAAAAAGAGTGTTGATTAACTCAAACTCTGATATATTAAATTTATAATTTTTTAAAGCTTCCAATGCTTTTGAATCTTTAATACCTTTTGATAGGATATTAAATATAAATTCGATATCTTCGGTAATTTTATTTACAAAATATATTCCTAATACAAACAGTATGATATAAGTGATAATAATCAATAAAATGAAATGTAAAAAGAATTCATTTATTAAATGTACAACTTTACTAAAATCAACAGCTATTTTTAATGTGATTTCCTTATCTAATGGATAGTAAATAATAAGCGAATTTTCTTTAATTTTATAAAGAGTGTTATAATGTTTGCAGGTTATTTTTAATATTTGAAAACCGTTTTTTTCAAAACATTTTTTATTTAAATATTTAAAAACAACTATCTTTCCATTTTTTTTATTTTTTTTTGTATTTGTAATATCGTGTATATAAACCAAATAAAGTTTATGATTTAAAAAATAAATATTAAAGCCGTTTTTTGAATAATCAAAAGGAGGCAGTTTTTTTATCTCTTTTTCTTTATTTTTATCAACAATCCTGCCATATACAAGATTTAAATTTTTATCCAAAAAAATTATTTCTTTAATTCCAAGATCTATCAAAGTAGTATTACCACCAAAATTGTTATTAATAAATTCTTTATTTTTATCATTTACAAAATTATATGCATCATCCCATTCTCCCCAGTCAACAGATAATTTTTTTAATAAAGAAGCTTCTTTATGAATAATAAAATCAACTGTTTTTATTTTTTCATTAACATAGAAGGTTGTATCTTCTTTAAATATATGATTAAATAAAAATAATCCGCTAAGAGTAACTAAAAATATATTCACAAAAATAAAGATTATAAAATACTTTAAACTTAATTTCTTAAAATTCATAACAACACCTTATTAACCAGATGATTATATATTAAAACTGTATAGGAGAGTTATAACACATAAATTAAATATATATTCAATTAATAAATAAAATTTATTACTTATACCCATTCCAATATAATTATTCTACACTAAAAGCCTTTTTAATATAAGGATAAAAGACAATAGATTTAATTTGTTCCTTCTCACAATTAAATTATACACTATTTTTATTAGTTTTGGTATAAGTATTGTCTTTTTAATAAATTCTTACCCAAAAACTAACTTTTCATAAACTTTAAGTGTCATTTTTACATCTTCTAAAGCATCGTGATATCCAGCATTTTGATGACCAAAAAAGTAATTCACACACTCTTCGAGTCTTGGCATTTTCTTTTTTTCAAGCTCAACCACATCAGCCGCGAAATACATAGTATCAAAAATAGGAACATCTATATAATTTGTATGATATTTATCTCTTTCAAGTTCTCTTTTTAAAATACCAAAATCAAACAAAACATTATGTCCAACTACCATATCTGCACCCATTAATGTTTCTAATATTTCATCTCTTTTTTCTCTAAAAGTCGGTTTATCTTTTACATCTTCGGCACTTATTTTATGAACAGCATACGCTTCTGGATTTATTTTTGCCTCGGGGTTTATAAATTCGTGAATTTCTTTTGTTATCTTTTTTTCTATCATATCATATTCAACCATCGCATATGAAATAATATAACCTAGAATATCAGTAGTTTCTGTATCAAAAACAACAATTTTTCTTGCTTTTTTACTTTCAGGCAGTGATTCATAATCTTTTTTAAAAACTTCAAGAATATATTTTGAGCTAAAAGCTTTTTGCATACTCATATATCTAAAATCTTCAACCTCATCATCCATAAGTGAAATCAAATAATCATTATAATTTCTAAAAAACAGATTTTCTCTTTTTGTAGGAAGTTTTGAGATAAATGACTTATCTTTTGTCATTTTCTCAAAATTTTCATTAATTGTATGTTTATTAAAAACAGTTGCTTTTTGAAGCATTCTTGTTTTTGCTGGAAGCATTATATTTTATCTTTATATGAAACTTTACAATTTGTAAGCAAATCTTTTGATACTAAAAAACTATTTAAAGCATTTAAATACGCTCTTGCACTTGCTGTCATTGTATCTATATTTAATCCATGTCCTAAAATCGCCGGCTTACTTTCATCAAAAATAACTTTTACAGTAACTTTTGCTAAGGCATCTTTACCTTGGGTAACAGAATCAACTTTATAACTAATTAATTCTCCTGAATAACCTGTAATTCTGTCAATCACTTTAAATACCGCATCAATTGTTCCTTCTCCAATAGCAGCGTCAGTTAAAATTTCGTCTTCAAATTTCACACTCGCTGCCGCACTTGCAAGCCCATTTGAACAATCATTTAATTGAAGAGAAATTAATTCATACATTTTATTATCATTTATCATTTCATCATTTATAATTGCAATAATATCTTCATCAAAAATCTCTTTTTTCTTATCTGCTAAAATTTTAAATCTTTCAAATGCTTTATTTAACTCAACTTCACTTAATTCATATCCAAGCTCTTTTAGTTTATCATTAAATGCGTGTCTTCCTGAATGTTTTCCTAATACAATTGAATTATTTTTTTCAAGTCCAATATCCTCTGCACTCATAATTTCATAAGTATCTCTATGTTTAAGTACACCATCTTGATGAATTCCACTTTCGTGAGCAAATGCATTTTTACCAACAATTGCTTTATTTGGTTGCGGTTCAATTCCTGTAATTGAAGTAATTAAGCGACTTGTTTTATAAATCTCTTTTGTATTGATATTTGTTTTAACATCACTAAAAATATCTTTTCTTGTTTTCATTATCATTACCACTTCTTCAAGTGCAGCATTTCCTGCTCTTTCTCCTATTCCATTAATTGTACATTCTACTTGTCTTGCTCCATTTTTAACAGCTTGAATAGAGTTTGCTGTAGCAAGTCCTAAATCATTATGACAATGAACTGAAATAATTGCTTTATTTTCTACAAAATCAACTAATTCTTTGATTTGAGCTCCAAATTCCCAAGGCATTGTATAACCAACAGTATCAGGAATATTAATAGTCCCAGCCCCTGCTTCAATAACTGCTGAAATAATCTCTTTTAGAAATGGCATTTCACTTCTTCCAGCATCTTCACAACTAAACTCCACATCTTCTACAAATGTTTTTGCATATTCTACTGCTTTTACAGCTCTTCTTATAACCTCATCAGGCTTCATTTTTAATTTATATTCCATATGAATTGGACTTGTTGCTATAAAAGTATGAATTCTTTTATGATTTGCTTTTGATACTGCTTCTCCTGCTCTTTTTATATCATTATCCAAAGCTCTTGCTAATGAACATACAGTTGAGTTTTTCACAACTTCACTTATTTTAGAAATTGCATCAAAATCCCCTGGAGAGGCTGCTGCAAAACCAGCTTCAATAATATCAACTCCCAATTTATCAAGTTGAGATGCTACTTTTATTTTTTCATCAATAGTCATCGAACAACCTGGACTCTGTTCTCCATCTCTTAAAGTTGTATCAAATATTTTAATTGTATTCATTTTATTTATCCTTAAATTACATTTTTATAGTGTGATTATATCTAATTTTATTAAAATTTATTTATTAGAAGCAAAGGAGAAGGAGTGAATAAGCTAAAAATGGGAAATGTTTATTATTATGATTAGCCATTATTTACTCCTTTTTTAAGAATTATTATATAATAATTTTTTTCCATTGTCAAGCAAATATATTTGCTGGTAAATTACCTTCATACCACCAACTAAAATTATCACCTTCTTGTATATTAGAAAAATCTAATTTATATCCTGCTTTCTTAGCAAACTCTATTATATCACCTATTTCAGGATCAAGCCCAAATAGTTTAATATACCTATTAAAAGCTTGTTGAACTGTTTCATTATCTAAATTTTCACTTTTTAATTTTTCTAATATTTGATATAAATAAGCAGTTTTTATAAGTTCTCCTATTTTAGGAAGTTTTTCTTTTATTTTCATATAATTTTTTAAAATATCAATTATATGAGTTACATCACCTTTTGCACTATACTCTTCAGCTATTTCTACTCTTTTTTGCCATTCATCTTCTAAATGTTTAAAATCTTCTACATTTTCTAAAAAAGGCTCTTTTTTTACATATTCATAAACTTTATCATACTCTTTATTCGCCATATACTTCATAAAATTCACTAAAACATTTGCTTTATTTAAAATTTCTTCAGCATCTTTTTGATACATAGGAAAATCTCTTAGCATATTTACATATTGTAAAACCTTAGAATAATCCCCACTTTGAATATAGTTATTAGCAGCTTTTAAAAGTTTCTCTCCAAATTTTAGAGCTTCTTTATATTCATCTAAATCTGCTAAAAATGGAAATCTATTTGTTAGTTCAAAAAAACCTTTAAAATCTTTTTTCGATAATTTTTGTTTTAACATTTGGTAAATCTCTTTTTCATTAAATAGAGATTGTATAAGAGGAGTTTTTTCGGAAACTCCTCTAAAAGGCATCAATAACTGTTTTACATAATCTTCTTTATTTTTTTCAAAAATAAGTTGTCTAGCCATATTAAAAGCTTTTTTCCATTCATTTTCCATATGTTTATAATATTTTGTATCTTTAAATGAGGAATATTTATTTGCAAGTGAATAAGCAAGCGGATATTTCTTTTTAGTAACTAATAGTTTAAATTTATCAAATTCGGCAAAATCTTTAAGTAATTGTTGAATAAACATTCTTTTTGAAGGAATAGACATAAACGGTTTTAAAATTTGATTTGCTACATCTTTTTGACCTTGCTCTAAAAATGTGTGAGCTTTAGATACTATATTTTCCCAAATTTGTTCCAATCTAGAATAAAATGTAGAATTCTTAAGTAATGGATTTTCTTCTATCAAATCATAAGCCTCAGCATATTTTTTTTCTTCAATATAGTGTTTAAGCTTTTTTTCATCTGATAAAATATCATAAATATATAAAATTCCATCAACTGTCCCAACAATTAAATACATCATCTCAGGTACAAAATCAATAGAAGTTATAGTTGATGTTACATTTATAAATTTATCTGTAATTAAATCATACTTTTCCATATCAAATAAAAATATATTTTTATTTTTCGTAGTAGCAAACATATATTTTTCATCTGTATTAAATGTGAAATCTAACGCTATATCAGGAAGCTTTGGAACTCTTTTTAATACTCTACCTTTAGAATAATCACTTACAATTATATTTCCTTCTTTATCTCCACTTACCATTTTAAAATTATTTAAAAATTTAATTTTAGTAACCATAGTGGAATGAGCTCTTATTTTATAAGCAAATTGCATAGAAGAAATATTTGTAATAGAAATAGCCTTATCATAACTTCCAGTAGCACACCAATAACCATTTTTACTAAAAGCTATAGCTGTTACATAATCAGCATGTGGGGCTAAACTTCCAACCATTTTACCTGTTTTTATATTCCAAATATATGCTCTTCCATCTGTTCCACCAGTTGCTACATATTTATTTTGTATATCAAAAGCAACAGATTCAATCTCACCTTTATGCCATCCAAGATTTGCACTTGGTTTTTTTGTACTTGTTTTCCATAACACTGCTTTATTGGTTTTAGGAACTGTAAATATTAAATGTTCACCATCTTGACTAATATCAACACTATTTGCAAATATTCTATTTTTAGGTAATTTTATCTTAAATCCCCCATCAAGCTTCATTTCATTTAAGTCAAATATCCTAATTGTATTTTCTTCATCAATTACTACCAAACGGCCTTCACTAGTATATTTAACTTTACTAATTGCTCTTTTAATATTAAAAATCTTTAATGGTTGCATTCTTTTCCTTGCTTTGATATAATCTTATAAAAAAGGTTTTTTTATGTCTAAAATTTTAACTATTATCGATACTTTTGGATTTTTATTTAGTAACTATTATGCCTTACCCTATTTAAAGGCTAAAAATGGTACCCCAACAGGTATGATAACTGGTTTTATGAATTTTATCTCTAATTTAGGAAGAGATTATAAAACAAATTATATCCTATTTTCCGTAGATTCCAAAGGAAAATCTTTTAGAAACAATATATACCCAGAGTATAAAGCAAACCGCCCAGAAGCACCCCAAGATTTAAAAACTCAACTGCCCATTGCATTAGAACTAATTAAAGAAATGGGCTTTAAATCAATAGAAATAGATGGTTATGAAAGTGATGATATCATAGCTTCTATTGCAAATATTGCTAAACAAAATGGTATAAAAGTAATCATAGTTTCACACGATAAAGATATGTATCAATTAATTGATGATGATAAAGTTGTTATTTTTGATCCACGCAAAAAATTATTTATAAATGAAGAAGAAGCATACAAAAAATTTGGAGTTCATCCAAAAGATTTTATAAATTTTCAAGCACTTCTTGGAGATAGCAGTGATAATGTACCCGGTGTAAAAGGTGTAGGAATCAAAACTGCAGCTAAACTTATAAATAAATATCATACATTAGAAAATCTTTATGATCATATTGACGAAATAAAAGGTGCTATGAAAAAGAAACTACTTGAAGGAAAAGATAATGCCTTCTTAAGTAGAAAGCTTGTAACACTAAAAAATGATTTATTTAAAAATATAAATTTAGAAGAGTTTAAATTCCCAGAAGTTAATCCTATAATTAAAGTAGCTGATAAACTTATAGATTTAGATATGCATAAAATCATCGAAAGAGTTCAAAAAGAAGGTATGATAATTCCAACAACTATGCCTAAAAGTGAAAAAATAGAAATTCCAAGTGAATTGATTCTTGATGAAAAAAAACTATTTTCTATTATTGATTCTATAAAGGATGATGAAATTGTAGCTTTTGATACAGAAACAGATTCCCTTGATAGAAATAAAAAAATAGTAGGATTTAGTTTTGCTTTTGGTGAAAAAGCCTTTTATGTGCCAATTAATCATTTTTATTTAGGAGTAGAAAAACAAATATCACAAGATATTGCATTAAAATCGATTAAAAAGTTATTTACAAAAAAAATAGTAGGACATAATCTTAAATTTGATTTGAATTTAGTTTATAAATATGGAATTGAAAAAATCACTCCTTTTATGGATACAATGCTTTTAGCGTGGATTTTAGATCCAGATCAAAAAGTAGGACTTGATACTTTAAGTAAAAAATATTTAAATCACGAAATGATTCATTTCAAAGATACAGTAAAAAAAGGTGAGAATTTTTCAAATGTTTCTTTAGAAGAAGCAAGTAAATATGCAAGCGAAGATGCTTATATTACTTTAAAACTTTATGAAAAACTTTATCCTATGTTGTGGAGTGAAGAAATTGAAAAAGAACTTAAAACCATAGAAATTCCTTTTATTGATGTACTTATAAATATGGAAAACAGAGGAATTAAAGTTGATATAGAATATTTTAAAGAATTAGAAAAAAAACTTGAAAAAAAATTAGAAAATTTAACAAATGAAATTTATGAATTAGCGGGAGAAAGATTTAATATTAATTCCACTAAACAACTTGCTTTTATTTTATTTGAAAAGCTTGGACTTCCTGCTAAGAAAAAAACAAAAACTGGATATTCTACAAATGAAGCGGTTTTAAATTCACTAAAAGAGTATCCTATTGTTCATAAACTTTTAGAATATAGAGAACTTTTTAAACTTCAATCAACGTACATCAAACCTCTTCAAGTACATAATCAAAATGGAAAAGTTTACACAAGCTTTTTACAAACAGGAACAGCAACTGGAAGACTTTCAAGTAAAGACCCAAATTTACAAAACATACCTACAAACAAAGAGATAAACATAAGAAATGGTTTTATTGCGAATGTTGGTAAATGGCTTGTAAGTTTAGACTATTCACAAATTGAGCTTAGATTACTAGCACATTTTAGTGAAGATGCTACTTTAATAAAAGCTTTTAATGAAAACAAAGATATTCACTTAGAAACTGCCACTAAAATTTTTGGCGAAGATAAAGCACAAGAAAATAGAAATATCGCTAAAAGTATAAATTTTGGACTTATTTATGGAATGGGGGCTAGAAAATTAGCTGATACAATTAATGTTAGTAACAAAGAAGCGAAAGAGTTTATAGAAAAATATTTTGAATCATTCCCAACTGTGAAAAATTTCTTAAATGAACAAAAAGAACTTGTGAAAAAACAAGGATTCGTAGAAACTCTTTTAAAAAGAAGAAGATTTTTTGATTTTAAAACAGTTAATAGTTTTATGGCAAGTAATTTTGAAAGAGAAGCAGTAAATACAATTTTTCAAGGAAGTGCAGCTGATTTAATTAAACTTGCTATGCTTGAAATCGAAAAGTTAGATAATAATGATATGATTTTACAAATTCATGATGAATTAATTTTTGAAACTGATAATTTTGAAAATATCGAAACTTATAAAAATATTATGGAAAATATTTTTAAATTAAAAGTACCTTTGAAAGTAGGAGTTAGCAAAGCAAAAAGATGGGGAGAAATTAAATAATTTGGTATAATTAAATAAAAAAAGTAGTCTTACTTAAATTAAAAGAGGATTATAATGAAAATATCAATAGGAATTTTACCGACAAAAAGTGATGCAGATGTGATTTTACATCCTGTAAAATATGGAGATTCTATCTCATATGAGCCAAGTGCAGAAGAAGCAGTAATTGCTTTAATGGTAAAATATTTTATTTATGATGAATTAAGTGATGAATTAAAAGAGTATTTTGATGAATTAGATGAAGGTTATTTATATAGTGAAAGCAATTTTGATGAATTTGATTTAGAAACTATTGAAGAAAAATTAAATGGAAATGATGAGATTATTATAGGTAGAGATATTTTACTTCATCCACAAAAAGAAAATATTTTAAAACTTGCAAATTTACTTAGAAAAAAATTTAAAGTAAACGAATTTATTGAAAATACTAATTTAGATGAAATTGAAGATATAGAAGAGTTTAATGGAAGTGTAGTTTATTGTGATGAATGTGAAAATGAAAATATTTTAATAAGTAAGCAATTTAAAATTGCCAATAAAATTAATTCTGATAAGATTTTAGTTGATTCTAAAGAAAAAAATGTAGTTTTAGATGAAAGCTTAAAAGGTGTATTTGGTATCATTTGTGAAAAAACTGATAAATATCCTTTCAAAAGAGTAAAAATAAATTGAAAAAAATAATTTATTTTTTTTTAATTTCTCCAATTTTTGCACTTAAAATAATCGTTAATAGTGTAAATAATTATTCTATATTAAATATTACAAATGAAAGTCCTTTTATATGTAAACAAAAAGAAAAAAATATCTATATTTGTAAATTTAAAAAACTTCCATCTGCTCCTGTTTTTTCTGCTAAAAGTGTTGCATTTACTTTAACTCCATTTTTTGATAAAAATATTTTTTATCTAAAAATTGAAGCAAAAAATAAATCTATTATTAAAGCTTTCAAAAAAAATCTTTACGAAGGCTATAATAAAAGATTAAAAAAATTAAATAAAGCAAAAAAATGGATAATTATTTCTTACAAAAATAAACTTCCTCTAATTTATCAAAAGCCAATAAAAGGTCTTAAATTTCCTTTAGAAGTTAATGTAAAACCTTTTGTTGGAGCTATTGATGCAAATGGTAATCCTGTAAATTATGACACACAAACCGCTGATGTAATAGAATATTTTTCTATTATGAGACAATATAAGAAAAATAATTTAGATATTGATAGAATAAATGAATTTTTGACTAAATATCCAAAATCTTTATTTGTTCCAGATGTTTCTTACTTAAAAATAAAAATTCTCGATGAACAAAGTAATAATGAAGAAGTAATAAAAGAAACTAATGAATGGATAAAAAAATATGCTTTTAATGAACACTTACCTGAAGTAATACTCATTTTAGCAAAAAATTATGCCAATAATGCAGATATGGAAAGTGCTACTTATATGTATGAGAGACTTTTTACTGAATATGAAGGTACCAAATATGCTTATAAAGGAATGATTTATCTAGCAGATGAATTATATAGTGCAGGAGATAGTAAAAGAGCATTTGAGTTATATAAAAAAGCCTTTGCAAATACAAAAGATTTAGAAGTTGCTTCTCTTGCAGCCTATCGTTTAGCTCAAAGATATTTAACTGAAGGAAAAATTAAAGAAGCTGTTAAATATTACAAAAAACTATATGAAGCTAACAAAAAGTATCTACTTCAAGAACCTACACAAGCATACAAATTAATTAATGACCTTGCCGATAATAAAAAGTATAAATTAGCTTTATCTATAGGAAATGATTTACTCAAAAAAATTGATATTCAAAATAATTTATATGAGCCACTTTTATATAGACTAGCTAAATGGAGTTATAAAACAGGTAATTTTAAAGAATCAATGAAGTTTATAAATACATATCTAGAAAAATTACCTTATGGAGATTTTGCAGATGAAATGAAAGACCTAAAAAATAAAATTTTATTCCAAATACCTGATAATAATTCTACTTTAATGCTTCAACGATATAATGAAATTATAAAAAAATATAAAAACAGTGAATTAGCTAAAAAAGCTTTACAAAACAAAGTTAAACTTTTATATAAATTAAAAAAATATAATCAAATTTTAGATTTAAATGTAACAGATATAAATAAAACAATAATCATAAATAGTGCTAAATTTACTGTTATTCAAGATTTAAATAGTTCAAATTGTTCTAATGCAATAAAAATATATAAAAAATTTAATATTAAATTAGATAAAAAATATGACGAAGCTTTATTTAATTGTGCTTATAAAGTAAGAGATTTTGATCTAGCAAGCCAAATTCCAAATAAATATTTAGTTTTAGATAATAATAAAATAATATTAAAATGGCTAATAAATAAAGCAAAAGTA
Source organism: Nautiliales bacterium (assembly GCA_030826765.1). Lineage (GTDB taxonomy): Bacteria > Campylobacterota > Campylobacteria > Campylobacterales > JAADDX01 > JAUUDM01. The sequence goes on along the minus strand of JAUUDM010000016.1, from coordinate 1,010 downwards.
TTTGAAGCAGAACATAATTATAAAGATTTAGCTTTAATTATTGACGATATTTGTAACCTGAAAAAAACAAATTGTTATAAATTTAGATATAAACAATTTTTTGCTTATTATAATCTAAATAAACCAAAAGAGTTTTTAAGTATTGCTGCTAAATTTTTGAATAATGATAATATAAAAAATATAGATGTTTTTATGAAAATTGTTTTATATTCACAAAAAATAAATAATACTTTAATGACATATACATATTCTAAAAAAATATTAGAATTAGAAAAAAAATATAATACATTTATTCAGTCTCCTGATATTGATTTTATTTTTGTAGAGTCAGCCAAAAAATTAAATAAAAAAAATGAAGCAATCAAAGCATTAAAAAACATGTTAAAATTAAATATAGATGAAGATAACAAAGCAAAAGCATACTATATGCTCTCTTCTATGACAGGTAAAAAGATATATTTACAAAAATGTCTCAAACTTAAAAAATCAAAAACTTGGATGCCTTTGTGTAAACAATCAATGGAGGTACTTTAATGAAAAAAGCTGTTGCTATGCAATATAAAGCATACGAAAACAATGCACCTAAAATAATAGCAAAAGGAAATGGTGAAATAGCTAAAAAAATTTTAGAAAAAGCAAAAAAATATGATATAAATATATTTGAAAATGCAGAACTAACTGAACTACTTATGAATGTAGAGTTAAATGAAGAAATTCCTCCAGAGCTTTATAAAGCCGTTGTAGAAGTGTTTATCTGGCTTCATAAAACTGAAGAAAAAGCTCAAATTTCTAAATAATTTTCAATTTAAGAGACCGCTTCATAAATCCATAAAAGCCAATTCTATTAAATCTAAATTAAATTCTTCATCACTAAACAAAAAAATATGGATATAATATATAGGAATAAGATATAGGGTTTTATTATTAAGTTTGTAGCTTACTTTTTATTATGTTAACTAAACTATATAAAAAGAAAAGAGTCATTATAATTGTTTAGCAGGGGCTTACTT
>JAUUDM010000041.1 GCA_030826765.1 Nautiliales bacterium | reverse complement strand
GTGAAAGTGTTGAAACTTATAAGCTCAAACAAAAGTAAGAAATATGGAAATAGGGTATCATATGGTGTGGTTCGTGGTGACAAATGTAATTTAATGCCCTAAAAATTGGACTTTACGATGCTCTCATAACCCGAAGGTCGGAGGTTCAAATCCTTCTCCCGCAACCAATTAAACTCACTTTCAAATAAAAATTCCATAAAAACTTGATATAATTTTATAAAAAATGGAAGATATAATGAATTTATGCATAATACCAGCTCGTGGTGGAAGTAAAAGAATACCTAAAAAAAATATAAAATCTTTTTGTGGTAAGCCTCTTATTGCTTATTCCATAAAGACTGCAATAACTTCTAATCTTTTTGATAAAATAGTTGTTTCTACTGATAGTGAAGAAATAGCAGAAGTTGCTAAAAAGTATGGTGCAGATATTTTGTATCGCCCAAAAGAGTTAGCAGATGATTATGTCGGAAGTGATGAGGTTTTTACTCACGCAACTCATGAATTAAATAAAAATAATGAGTATAAATATGCTTGTATGATTTATGCAACTGCTCCATTTTTACAGGTAGAATATTTAAAAGAAGCTTTTGAAAAATTAAAAAACAGTGATGCTTGTTATTCTTTTAGTGCCACTTCTTTTGAATATCCTATTTGGCGAAGTTTTAGAATAAAAAATAGTCGTTGTGAAATGTTTTGGCCAGAAAATTATTCTAAAAGAAGTCAAGATTTAGAAGAAGCATATCACGATGCAGGGCAATTTTATTGGAGAAAGTTAGATTGTAAAAGTAATGAAATATTTTTTAGTAAAAATTCTATTCCAGTTATTATTCCAAGATATTTAGTTCAAGACATTGATACTATGGAAGATTTTATTAGGGCTGAAAATATGTATAAAGTTATTTGTAGTAATGATTTTGATGAATGGAATAATTTAAAATAAAAATTAAATGATAGTTATAAAAATATAAATTTTGTAAATGGAAATATTTATTGGGTTGCTATTGGAAAAAATATAGGAAATGAATCTTTTGGAAAGGGTGATAAATTTTTAAGACCCGTTTTAGTTTTCAAAAAATTAAGTCATAATTATTTTTTAGGAATTCCGCTTACAAGTAGGGAAAAAAATGGGAAATATTATTTTGAATTTAAATTCAAAAATAAAAAAAGTTATGCAATGTTTAATCAAATTAGAGTTTTTTCATCAAAAAGAGTTATAAAATTTATGGGTAGAGTTTCAAAAAAAGAATTTAATATTATGAAAAATAGGTTTGTAGAATTTATTACCACCTAAAAGGTGGCGGGTGCACTTCCCTAAAAAGGGTGGCTAAAATCTAATAAAAAGTATATCAAAAAAAGAGAGAAAATGCAAATATTTAGAGTTGATTATTCAAGTGAAATAGGTTTTGGACACTTAAAAAGAAGTTTAGTGTATGCTAAAAATTTTAAAGATGTTGTTTATATTTCAAAAGCAGATAAAAATTTAACTCCTTATGAATTTTATCATATTAATAATGAAAAAGAGTTTTTCGAGTTAGTAAAGAAATTAACTCCAAAAGAGGTTATTGTTGATAATTATAACTTTACTTTTAATTATCAAAAAGAGTTTAAAAGATTATTTCCAAATATAAAACTAACTATTTTTGATGATACTTATGATGATTATTTTTGTGATGAAATTATTAATCACAATTTAGGAGTAAATAAATTTAAATATAAAAATTCAAACATTGTGAAAATAATACCTCCTTTGATAGATGAAAAGTTTATTAAATTAAAAAACAGACGATTTAAAAAAGAGGGAGTTTTTGTAAGTTTCGGTGGAACAGATGCTAGTGGAATAGGGCTTAAAGTTTTAAAACTTTTAAAAGATAAAAATATTAATTTTTATACGACAAGTGCTAATAAAAATATAAAAAAGTTAAAAAAATTCACAAAATTACACAAAAATATAAAACTTCATATAGATGAAGATGTAGCTTTAGGTATGGCAAAAAGTAAATTTGCTATAATTACTCCAAGTGTTATAAGTTATGAAGCACGTTTTTTGAAGTTGCCTTTTGTTGCAATTCAAATTGCCGATAATCAAAAAGAGATAGCAAAATATTTTAAGAAAAAAAGAATAATAGTCATAAAAATTTCTGAAATTAGAAAATTAAAGAAAATATTTAAGGATTTTAAATAATGCAAAATATTATAATAGCCACCATAAAAGAGTGGAATATTCAAAATTATTTTAAATTAAAAGAAAAATTTAAAAATAAATACAATTTTTATTTAATTACCGACAAAGATGAATTAAATTATGAAAATCTAAAAAATATAAATCCTCAATTTATCTTTTTTCCTCATTGGTCGTGGATTATAGAAAAAGAGATATATGAAAATTTTAATTGTTTAGTTTTTCATATGACTGATTTACCATTCGGAAGGGGTGGGAGTCCATTTCAAAACTTAATTATGAATGAAATTTATGATACTAAAATATCTGCTATCAAAGTCGATGGAGGAATTGATAGTGGGAATATCTATTTAAAAGAAAATTTTAATATTTTACTTGGAAGTGCAGAGGAAAATTTTATTAAAATATCTGAACTTATTTTTACAAAAATGATTCCTTATATTTTAACTCATAAAATAATTCCACAAAAACAGAGTGGAGAAGTTACAATATTCAAAAGAAGAAAAGAGAGTGAAAGTGATATTTTAAAATTAGAAAAATATTCTTTAAATAAATTGTATGATTTTATTAGAATGTTAGATGCAGAAGGTTATCCAAAGGCTTTTATAAAATTAAATGATGTAAAAATTGAATTTAGTGAAGTTCATTTAAAAAATAGAAAACTTATAGGAAGATTTGAAATAAAAGAGGTAAAAGAAAATGACTAAAAAAATATTAATAGTTGCAGCACATCCAGATGATGAAGTTTTGGGATGTTTTGGAATGGTAGCGAGACTAATAAAAGAGGGTTATGAGGCTTATACACTTATTTTAGGTGAAGGTAAAACAAGTAGAGATGAAAAAAATATAAAAAATGAATTAGAAATTTTAAATAGTGAAATAAAAAAAGCAAATGAAGTTATAGGAATTAAAAAAGTTTTTATAGAACAATTTCCTGATAATAAATTTGATAGTGTTCCTTTACTTGATATTGTAAAAGTTGTTGCAAAAATAAAAGATGAAATTAAGCCCGATATAATTTTTACACATTATGAGAAAGATTTAAATATCGACCATCAAATAACTTATCAAGCAGTAATTACTGCTACACGACCTATGGAAGATGAGTGTGTAAAAGAAATTTATAGTTTTGAAATACTTTCATCTACGGAATGGAATTATCCTTTATCATTTTCACCAGATTTCTTTTTTGATATTAGTGATACCCTCGATTTAAAAATAGAAGCTATGAAAAAGTATAATTCTGAACTTAGAGAATATCCACATCCAAGAAGTTTAGAAGGAATTGAATTAAATGCAAAATATCAAGGTATGCGAGTTGGTAAAAAATATGTTGAAGCTTTTAAAAGTGTAAGAGTTATAAAATAGATGAAAGAATTTACAAAATTAAGTTATGAAGAAAAATTAATGATTTTAGAGTGGAGAAATCATTCTAATATTTCTCAGTTTATGATAAATAAAAAAGTTAATTTAAATGAACATTTGAATTTTATAGATTCTTTAAAAACTAATAAAAGCAAAAAATATTTTTTAGTTGATGATATTGGTGTGATTTATTTCAGTAATATTACAAATGAAAAAACAGATATTGGTCTTTATAAAAATCCAGATAAGAAAAAAGTGGGCTCTAAACTGATGAATGAAATTATAAATTATGGGTTTAATGAAATAAAATTAAAAAAACTTATTTTATATGTCTATGAAAATAATATAAAAGCTATAAATTTATATAAAAAGTTTTCTTTTAAAGAAGTGGATAAAAAAGAGAATATAATAAAAATGGAGTTAATAAATGAGACTCTCTAAACAAGAAACATCAATTATAAAAAAAGTTATTTTAGAAAATATAAATGATGCAAAAATAATGCTTTTTGGTAGTCGTGTGTATGATGATAAAAGGGGCGGTGATATTGATATTTTTGTAGAAACAAATCAAAATATTAATTTAAAGAAAAAATTAAAAATTTTAACTAAATTGGAGTTAAATGGAATATCAAGGAAAGTAGATTTACTTTTAAAAACACCTAACTCCACAGAGCAAGAAATATTTAAAACTATTTATAAAGAGGGAATAATATTATGATAAATGAAATAATAGATAAAGTAAATTTACATAAAAAACGAGCAAAATTAGCATTAGAAGAGATAAAAAAGTGGGATGAATTAGATAGTGGAATTTTTGAAGATTTTGAAAAAATTAAAACTATTGATACTTTTATTTATAGATTTATTAAACTTCAAGATATTATGGGGGAAAAATTATTTAAAACTTTTTTGGATAGTATCGGAGAATATAAGGACAATATGTCATTATTAGATGTTTTGGATAAATTAGAAAAATTTGAAATAATAAGTGATGCAAACAAATGGATGGAGTATAGAAAATTAAGAAATGAATTGACTCACGAATATCCAAATAATGAAAATGATGTAATAGATGGTATAAAAATAGCTATGGACTTTTTTAATGAAATAGAAGATATATTTAATAATATTATAAATTATTTATCAAAAAAAGGCCTTTTAGATGAAAATAAATAATTTTGATATATATAAAAAAGTTTTTATAATTGCAGAACTTAGTGCAAATCACGCAGGTGATATAAATATTGCAAAAGAGACTATAAAGGTAGCCAAAGAGTGTGGAGCGGATGCAGTTAAGCTTCAAACTTATACGGCTGATACTATTACAATAGATTGCAAAAAAGAAGATTTTATATTAAAAGGTGGGACTTTATGGGATGGAAAAAGTTTATATGAACTTTATCAAGAGGCTTATACACCATGGGAGTGGCATAAAGAACTTTTTGAGTATGCAAGAAGTATAGGTCTTGATATTTTTTCTTCTCCATTTGATAAAAGTGCAGTTGATTTTTTAGAGCAGTTTAATCCAAGTGCTTATAAAATAGCTTCATTTGAAATAACTGATTATGAATTAATTCGTTACACTGCTTCAAAACAAAAACCAATGATAATTTCAACAGGAATTGCAACAATTGATGAAATCCAGGATGCTGTGGATATTTGCAAAAAAGAGGGAAATGAAAATATAATTTTACTTAAATGTACTTCTTCTTATCCAGCACCACTTGAAGAAGCAAACCTAAAAACAATTCCAAATATAAAAGAGACTTTTGGAGTGGAAGTTGGATTTAGCGACCACACTTTGGGAGTGACTGCTCCGATTGTAGCTGTTAGTTTAGGTGCAAGAGTTATTGAAAAACATTTTATTTTAGATAAAAATTTAGATTCAGCTGATAAAGATTTCTCACTTGACCCAGCTGAATTTTCTGAGATGGTAAAAGCAGTTAGAGATACTGAAAAACTTCTTGGAAAAGTGGATTATTCTATGAATGAAAAAAAGCGAAAAAATAGACAATTTGCAAGAAGTTTATATGTTGTAAAAGATATAAAAAAAGGTGAAAAATTTACAAATGAAAATGTTCGCTCAATTCGTCCGGGCTTTGGACTTCATCCAAAATATTTGCCTGCAATTTTGGGTAAAAGTGCTAAAACCGATATAAAAAAAGGCGAGAGAATGAAATGGGAGTATTTATAAAAATTTAAACTCCTTTTCAAATTACAACTTCACATAAAGTACTACTTTTATTTCTATTTCTATTTTCAATTATTAAATCCAAATTAATTATATTTATTTTTTTACTTATTTGATCACTTAAAATTTTAAATTTTATAATATTTATTTAGTTATTATAATAAAAATATTATAAATTTACTTTAGTCAATCCTGAAAAACACTATCAATCCCTATTTTAAGGTAATATTAACCAATAATTTGGTATAATTTCGACCAATAAGATATAAAATATGACTAACTTTCTGGTCGAAATATAGGTGAAAATATGCAAAAAAATCTCT
>JAUUDM010000037.1 GCA_030826765.1 Nautiliales bacterium | reverse complement strand
GAGATATTTTAAAAAGAAATAATATGACAAGTGATGATTTAACTTGGTTTGTGCCTCATCAAGCAAATTATAGAATTATTGATGCAGTAGCACGTGCAATTAAAATGCCTGCTGAGAAATCAGTTTTAACCGTAGATAAATATGGAAATACTTCAAGTGCTTCTATTCCTATGGCACTAAATGATATGTATGAATCAGGAAAACTTAAAAAAGGTGATATTGCTTTACTTGATGCTTTTGGTGGTGGATTTACTTGGGGAAGTGCTTTAATTCCTTTTGCAGGAGAATAAGCTTAACTTCTGCTTATTTCCTCAATATGTTTAAGTCTTGCTTCAATTGGTGGATGTGAAGCAAATAAAACTTCTAAAAATCCAACAATTCCGAAAGCCTTCATTTCTGTTGGTAATGCTAACTCTTCTTTTGGTATTTGTCCAAGTTTTGCCAGTGCATAATAAATACCTTCAGCTCCTGCAAGTTTAACTGAACCTTCATCAGCTTTATATTCACGATATCGGCTAAACCACATTAAAATCATAGTTGCAAAAATAGAAAAGACCATCTCAAGAGCAAAACTAATTATATTGTACATAAAATAGTTTGTATTTCCTTCTCTATCTCTTGCGAAAATATCTGCAATTATTCTTGATATAAAAATTACAAATGTATTTAAAACACCTTGCATTAAAGTCATTGTAATCATATCACCATTTTTAACATGACTCATTTCATGACCTAAAACTCCTTCTATCTCTTTTGCATCCATAATTTCTAAAAGTCCGGTTGAAACTGCAACTAAAGCAGCATTTCTGTTCCAACCTGTCGCAAATGCGTTTGGTGGTCCATCAAAAATTCCAACTTCTGGCATTTTTAGTCCAGCTTTTGCAGCAAGTTTTGAAACAGTCATTATAAGCCATTCTTCAGTTTCATTTTGTGGAGTATCAATTATATAAACACCCATACTTTTTTTAGCCATCCATTTTGATAAAAGAAGTGAAATAAATGCACCACCAAAACCAAAAACAGCTGCCATTAAAAAAAGTCCACTCATACTTTGTGGATCAAGATGAATTCCAAAAAAGGCACTTAAAATAAACAGAATTAAATATAATGAAGCCATTACAGCTAAGTTCATTAATATAAGCATAATTAAAGCCATTGTTTTCTCCTTTTTTCTTTAAATTATAACTAAAAATTATAAAAATTTTGATATAATTATATCTCAAATTACTTAAAGCAGTAAAAACTAAAAAAGAAAGGTGGTGAGTAATTTGCCAGGAATTATCGTAAGAGAAGGTGAAGATTTCGAATCTGCATACAGAAAGTTCAAAAGACAAGTTGACAGAAACTTAATCGTAGTTGAAGTTAGAAAAAGAAGATTCTTTGAACCAAAATCTGAAATCAGAAAAAAAGAAAAAATCGCTACAAGAAAAAAACTTCTTAGAAAATTATGGATGCTTAGAAGATACGAATCTAAGTTATAATTTTCTTCCCTTTGGGAAAAATACAAAAATAAGGACTTCCAATGAAAAAACTTATATTTTTATTATTTGCTATAAATCTATTTGCTTATAATGTCACAGTTTCAATTATTCCACAAAAATTTGTAGTTAATAAAATTGCTGGTAATAAAGCTAATGTAAATGTAATGGTATTACCAGGAAATGAGCCTGCATCTTATAATCCAACTCCAAAACAACTTATGAGTTTAAGAAATTCAGCTATTTATTTTAAAATTGGTGTGCCATTTGAAAAAGCTTGGATAAATAAATTTATTGCAATTAATCCAAAAATAAAAATAATTGATGTTACCAAAGGAATACAAAAAGATAAAAATCCACATGTTTGGTTGGCACCACAACTTATAAAACAACAAGCTTTAAATGTTAAAAATGCTTTAATAGAGTATGATGCTAAAAACAGAGAATTTTATGAAAATAACTATAAAAATTTTATAAAAGAAATTGATGAAACAGATAAAAAAATAACAAAATTATTAAAACCTCTTAAAAATAGAACTTTTATAATTTTTCATCCAAGTTTATACTATTTTGCAAAAGAGTATAATCTAAATGAAATTGCTCTTGAAAAAGAGGGGAAAGAGCCGAGTTTACAATATCAAATGAGACTTATAAAAACGGCAAAAGAGAAAAATATTAAAATTGTTTTAACTTCTCCAGAGTTTAGTCAAAAATCAGCTAAATTTATAGCACAAAAAATTGATGGAAAAGTAGTTAGTTTTTCACCATTAAAATATAATATACTAGAAAATTTATTAGAGGTGAGTAAAGTTTTAAATGAATCTAATAGAGATTAAAAATGTGAGTTTTTCTTACAATGATGAATTAGTTTTAAAAAACATTAATTTAACTATTAAAAAAAACGACTATTTGGCCGTAATTGGTCCAAATGGTGGTGGTAAATCTACATTTGTTAAATTAATTTTGGGCTTTATTAAACCTACAAAAGGCTCAATCAAACTACATACTCAAAAGCTTGGATATGTTCCTCAATATACAAATTTTTCACTTGATATTCCTATAACAGTTTTAGATGTTGTTTTGCAAGGAAGAATAAAAAAATATAAATTTTTTTATAATGAAGAAGATAAAAAAGAGGTGTATGAAAAATTAAAACTTGTAAAAATGTATGAATATAAAGATAAAAAAATTTCTGAATTAAGCGGAGGACAAAGACAAAGAGTTTTAATCGCTCGTGCAATGGTTAGTAATCCTGATGTTTTAATTTTAGATGAGCCAACAAGCGCAATTGACCCACAAGGTCAAAAAGAGATTTACGATATTTTAAAATCTTTAAATATAACAAAAATAATGATTTCACACGATTTAAATTTTTTACTTGAAGGTGTTAATAAAGTGGCTTGGATAAGTAAAACATTAGTTTTACATGATGCACCTGATTTACATTTACATAGAAAAGATGGACATTTTTGTGAAATTGATTTTATAAATGAAGTTCATAAATGTAAGGTAAGCAATGATTGATATAATAACTTTAATTCCAAACTCTTTTTATGCAAGTTTTTTAATATCTATTGCAGTTGCTATTATGGGTAGTTTAATTGTAATAAACAAATCAAGTTTTATTGCAGGAAGTATTGCTCATGGAAGTTTTGGTGGAATTGGACTTGCTATTTATTTTTCTTTGCCAATTTTACTAATGACTTCAGTTTTTGCAGTGTTTTTAGCACTTATTTTATCATATATTAGCCTTAAAATTCCTCATAGAAGTGACGCTGTAATCGGTGCAGTTTGGGCTGTTGGTATGAGTGTGGGTATTTTGTTTAGTGAATTAACGCCTGGATATAATGCTGGACTTATTAGTTATCTTTTTGGTTCAATTTTAACTATTTCAAATGAAGATATTTATATGATGATTGGAGTTGATACTCTTTTGATTATTTTTATCTCTATTTTATATAATCAAATTTTACTTATTAGTTATGATAAAGAATTTGCAAAAGTAAGAGGTTTAAATGTAGGTTTTTTATATACTTTACTTTTAGTTTTAATCTCTTTAACAGTTGTTATGAGTGTTCGTGCAATTGGGCTTATTTTGATTATAGCAATGTTTACAATGCCTCCATTTATTGCTGAAAAATTTACTAAATCCCTTAAAGGAATGATGATTCTATCTGGAATTTTATCAGCTATTTTTATGATAAGTGGAATATTTATTAGTTTTTATTTTGATATTTCTGCAACCGCTACAATTATTTTAGTAGCAACTACTTTCTTTTTTCTTTCTTTGTTTAAAAAATAACTCTTTTGTTTCTTTTTGTAACTATAATTAATTAAAGAGTATTAGTCTCTTTTATTTAGTTAGAACTGTTAGCTATAATAAAATAATACTTTATAAAGGAGCGTTATGAAAGTTGATGTTTTAATTATAGGTGCAGGTGGTGCTGGTCTTTATGCAGCTTTAAGCGCGGCTAAAGAGACAAAAGGATTGAATGTTGCTGTAATGAGTAAAATTTATCCTACTCGTTCACATACAGGAGCAGCTCAAGGTGGTATAAATGCAGCTTTGGCAAATGTTGATCCAAGTGATAATGAAAGTGCTCATACATTTGATACGATAAAAGGAAGTGATTATTTAGCTGACCAAAAAGCAGTAAAATATATGTGTTATGAAGCTCCAAGAATTGTTAGAGAAATGGAGCATATGGGTGTGCCTTTTTCAAGAATAAATAATGGAAAAATTGCTCAAAGACCATTTGGTGGGGCAAGTAAAGATAGAACTTGTTATAGTGCTGATAAAATGGGTCATGTTATGCTTCATACATTATATGAGCAATGTTTAAAAAATGAAGTTAATTTTTTAAATGAGTGGTTTTTTTTAAATATTGCTCATGATGGTGAGAGAGTTCAAGGTGTAAGTGCAATTAATATTGCTACTGGTGAAACTCAGTTTATCAAAGCAAAATCAGTGATTTTGGCAACTGGTGGACATAGTAGAATGTATTGGGGGTATACTTCAAACGCTTTAGGTTGTACAGGTGATGGAACTGCAGCAGCACTTAGAGCTGGGGTACCTTTGAAAGATATGGAATTTTTACAATTCCACCCAACAGGGCTTAGAAAATCTGCTATTTTAGTAACAGAAGCTGCAAGAGGTGAAGGAGGTCATCTTAAAAATAATTTAGGTGAAAGATTTATGAGTAAATATGCTCCTTCAAAAATGGAACTTGGTCCAAGAGACTTAGTAAGTAGAAGTATTATGCAAGAAATTAGGGAAGGTAGAGGATTTAAAGATGAAGAAGGAAGAGAATTTGTTCATCTTGATTTAACTCATTTAGGTGCAAAAAAAATCAAAGAAAGACTTCCTCAAATTAGAGAACTTGCAATTGATTTTGAAGGAATTGACCCAATAGAAACTCCTATTCCAATCAAACCAACAGCTCACTATGCAATGGGTGGAATTGATACAAACTTAAAATGTGAAACTAATATAGAAGGATTATATGCAGCAGGTGAATCTCAATGTGTAAGTGTTCACGGTTCAAACAGACTTGGAGGAAATTCACTTCTTGATATTGTTGTTTTTGGACACGTTGCAGGACTTGAAGCGGTTAGATATGCAGAAGGTGTTGATTTTGCTAAAGGTGGTGAAGAAATACTTCAAAAAGATAAAAAAATGATAGAAGAGCTTATGAATAGAGAATCTAAAGAGACTTTAGGTGATTTAAGAGATGAGCTTGGTGAGATTATGTTTAGACATTTTGGTGTATTTAAAAACGAAAAAGAGATGAAAGAAGGTTATGCTAAACTTAAAAATTTAATCGAAAGAGCAAATAAAAATCTTGGAGTTGAAGATAAATCAAAAGTATTTAATCTTGACTTACAATCAACACTTGAATTTTTCAATCTTTTAGAACTAGCTGATGTTTTAGCTTATACTTCACTTGAAAGAAAAGAGAGTAGAGGTAGTTTTTATAGAGATGATTATGAAACAAGAGATGATGAAAACTTTTTATATCATTCAATGGTTACTAAAAATAGTGATGGAAGTTTTAATTATGAAAAAGGTAAAGTTGATATTAGTATGTATGAACCAGCTGAAAGAGTGTATTAATTGAGAATGGAAAATGGAGAATTGATAATAAAAAATTTATAATTATTAATTTTCAATTATAAATTATCCATTAAAGAAATGGTCTCCTGGGCGGGATTCGAACCCTCGACCTTCGGATTAGGAATCCGATGCTCTATCCTGCTGAGCTACCAGGAGATATAAATATAATTATATCAAAAAAGGATTTTAAATGAAAAATATAAAATATACTGCGAAAATAAAAAGATATAATCCTGAAAAAAAGGAAAGTTATTGGCAAGATTTTGAAGTTGAAGTAGAAGATACTTTAACAGTTCTTGAATTACTAATGTATATAAAAGATAAAATAGATTCAACTCTAACTTTTAGATCATTTTGTAGAAGTGCTATTTGTGGAAGTTGTGCTATGCTTATTAATGGTAGAAGTGGACTTGCTTGTAAAATCCAAGCAAAAGACAAAATTAGAAATGGTGTAGTTAAAATAGAGCCACTTCAACATTTACCAGTAATTAAAGATTTAGTAGTTGATATTGATCCAGCTATTGAAAAACTTAAAAAAGTTAAACCTTATCTTGAACCAGATCCTAAAAAAGTACCAGATAATTTAAAAAGTGAATCTTTAGTTTCACCAGAAGAGTTTGCAATGTATGACAAACAAACTGATTGTATTTTATGTATGGCATGTTATGGTCAATGTAATGCGCTTGAAGGTGATGCTAAATATTTAGGACCATTACAACTTACAAAAGCATTTAGATTTATTATGGATTCAAGAGATGGAATGGATGTAGAAGAAAGAATTAATTTAGTTGAAAATAGTGGAATTTATGAATGTGTTCAATGTCAAATGTGTTTAGCAGCTTGTCCAAAAGATATTAAGCCTGCAGAAGATATTTTAGGGCTTAGAAGAATAGCCAAAGATGTTGGAAAAGATAATTCAGCTACAAGAAGAGCAAAATTCTGGTTCCAAACTGTTTATGAAACAGGTCAAATTGATAAATATAATTTACCAGTTGCTTCACTTGAAGAAGATGGAGAAGTAATTAAAGAAAATATGGAAAAAGAATTTAAAGAAAGAGGACTGAAAGAAGAAAACTTTGGACCACAACCGTTTGATGGAATTCAAGATTTACAAAACTTTATTAAAAAAGTTCAAAAGGAAGTTAAATGAAAAAGATAGGAATTTACCCAGGATGTTGTTTTCAAGGTGCCGATGAGCATAATTATGAAATAACTATTAGATTTTTAGAAAATATGGGTGTCGATGGAATTTTATTAGAAAGAGCTGCTTGTTGTGGTGGTGGTGTTATTGATGAAAGTAATAAATTAGTAGTTTATGGACTTAATGCAAGAAATATTGCCTTAGCAGAAAAAGAGGGAGTTGATTTATATACTCCTTGTAATACTTGCTATATGATTATTGCAAAAACAAAACTTGCACTTGATAGTAATCCTGACTTAAAAGAACAAGTTAATAAAATATTAGCAGATGAAGGATTAGAGTATAAAGGTGAAGCTAAAATTTATCATACTTTAAATTTACTTAGAGATTTTATAGGAATGGATAATTATAAAAAAGCTCTTAAAAGAGAAATTAGTGGAGTAAAAGTTGCACCTTATTATGGATGTCATGTATTAGCTCCAAATGAAGTAGCAGTTGATGATCCTGATAATCCAACTCTATTAAAAGAGATACTTGAACCTCTTGGAGTTGAAGTTATTGATGAATATCAAAATCAAAATACTTGTTGTGGATATCATGCAACTTATACTGATAATGCACAAAAAGAGAGACTTGCCATTAAACCGCTTGATGGTGCAAAAGAAGCTGGTGCAGATATTGTAGCAACTCCTTGCCCACTTTGTCATAAAGCAATGGATGGAAAAGAAGAGCCGATTTTACAAGTAACTCAGCTTATAAATGTTGCTTGTGGTATGACTCCAGAAGAGACTGCAATTAATTTAAATAAAACAGAAGTGAAGTTATCTATTTAACTTCTGTTTTTATTTCTTTATATTTTATTCCTTTTTTTTCTAACTCATTTTTAAAAAATTCTATCCATTTTTTAGCATTTTTTCCTGCTATTGATATTTCAGATGTATAATCAAGTTTAGGTAATGTTGAAAATTCTATTTCTTTTGGAAGAGAATTCATAATATCAAGCATTTCACTTTCTTTGGCATAAGCAATGAGTGAATATCTTTCTTTTTTTGCAATAGGTGGAAAATATTTGTCTAAAATTTCTTCTACCATTGGATGAGCCATTTGGGGAAATCCAGGCATAAAGAAAAATCTTTTTTCAATCTCAAATCCAAAAAATCCATTTATAGGGTTGTTTCTAATAGGATTGGCATTAGTTGGCCAGTAAGCTAAATTATATTTTTTTGTATTATCTTCATTTTGAAATTTATTATCAATTAATTTTATAAATTCTTTATTAAAATCCATTTGATTATTACTGAATACTTTTGCACTCAAATTTCTTGTATAGTCATCAGGAGTAGCTCCAATTCCACCAAAACAAAACATTTCACTTTCTGGAATATCTTTTATCATTTTAAATGTTTTTTGCATAAGATTTGGATCATCTTTTATTATAAAACTTCCACTTAATTCATAACCTCTATCAATTAATTTATCTCTTAAAAATTTAAAATGAGAGTCTTCTCTTCTTCCATTTAAAATTTCAGTCCCTATTATTACGGCAAAAATCATTTTTCTCCTTTTTTGGAATAAGTTTTGCTGTATTTTAACAAAAAAAGGATTAGTTTTATGGATGAACGTTTAAAATTAGATGGATTTGAGAAAAAAATGGTTTTGTTCTTTTTATTTATATTTTATTTTGTAGCAAGTGTTAATCTGTTTGCTCAAAAAATAGGAGATATTTCTTCTATTATAGGAGTTAGAGATAACCAACTTATGGGATATGGACTTGTAGTTGGTTTAAAAGGAACAGGGGATAGCAGTGCTGCTTTCACTAATCAGACTTTATCAAATTTACTTAAAAATGTGAATGTTAAACTTAATCCCAAAGATATCAAAAGTAAAAATGTTGCAGCTGTTGTGGTAACTGCAACTTTGCCTCCTTTTGCAAGACAAGGGGATAAAATAGATATAACAGTTTCATCTATTGGTGATGCTAAAAGTTTAGAAGGTGGTACTTTGCTTTTAACCCCACTAAAAGCAGTAAATGGGCAAATATATGCTTTGGCACAAGGACATTTAACTATAGGTGGATTTAATGTGGGACAAAATAGAGGAGTTCAGGCTCATTTTACTACTGCCGGTAAATTATATGGCGGAGCTATTGTTGAGAGAGAGGTTGTTTATGATATTTATAATAGACAAAAAGCTATTTTAAGTCTTAAACATAGTGATTTTAATGAAGCTGTAACTATTCAGAATTTAATAAATAAAACTTTTGAAGCAAATCTTGCAACTGCACTTGATCCAAGAAGTGTACAACTTAGAAAACCAAAAAATATGAGTATGCCTGAATTTTTAGCAAAGGTACAAGGTATTGATTATTATACAAAACAAAGAAATATTGTAGTAGTTGATGAGAGAACTGGAACGATTGTTGCTGGAAGTAATATAAAGATTGATCCTATTGTAATTACACAAGGGGATATGATAATTAAAATTACAAAAAGAAGTACTATGAATGATTTAGCTGGGATTTTTCAAAAATATCATGCTAAACCAAAAGATGTGATAGCAATTCTTGAAACACTTAAAAGCAGTGGTGCTTTGAAATCTGATTTAAAAATTAATTAAGGAGTTAATATGAGTAGTATAGATAGTAGCGTAATTACAATTGGAAGATACAATAAAATAGATATAAATAAATCAAATCTTCAAAAATTAAAAACATCTTGTGACAACTTTGAAAGTGAGCTTTTAAAACATTTTTTAAAGGATGCTTTGAAAGAAGATAACTCTTTATATCCTAAAAGTGCAGGGGAAAATATTTATAAATCAATGCAAACAGAACAATATGCAAAATCACTTTCAGGAGAGTTTGGATATAGTAAATTATTATTCAATTATCTAAAAGAAAAACAACATTTAAATAGTTAAAAGAAATAATTTTTAGTCGATATAGATAGTAAGATAATATAAAAGGATTTTATATGATAAAAGGGATTTCCTCAAATAATTCTACTTTCTTTACATCTATATCGAAAGACAAAAAAGAAAATATACAAAGTGAAAAAGTAGAGAAAAGTAAAGTAGATACAATAAAAGAATCTATAAAAAATGGAACTTATAAAATAGATATAAATAAAACAGCTGAGAGTTTGGCTAAAAATCTTCTATAAACTTCTTTTCTCTCCTTTTTCTAAAATAAAGGAGAATCTATGCTTAAACAAATTCTTATTTCTACTAATAATAATTTAGATAAATTAATTGATATAACAAAACAGGATATTGATGATATTAAAGAAGCGAATCATGATGTTTTGTTTGAAAGAAATCAAATCAAAGATAAAATAGTGCAAGAGTTTATATCTCAAAAAAATCAAATTGATACTATTTTACTTAAAAGAAGTGAAAGTGGACTTAGTTTAGAAAATATGTTAAGTAATGAAGAGAGTAATTTATTTGATGAGTTTAAACTTAAACTTCAAAATTTTCATAATATTCATAAAAAATTTTCAAAAATGGCTCTTTTAGTAGCTAATTTTTATAATAATTTAACAAATAGAGTAAATCAGACAGAAGTTGATATTGGATATAAAATGAGTCAAAGATATTCTTCAAATTTATCTTTAAAGGCTTAATATGTCACTTTTTTCATCTTTAAATACAGGATATAGTGGGCTTAATGTAAATCAATCAGCTTTAGCAGTAACTAGTAATAATGTTTCAAATGCTTCAAATCCTGATTATACAAGAGAGAGAGCTCAAATAGTTTCTGCTTCTTCTATTCATACAGCTTCTGGTGATATAGGAATGGGAGCAAAGATTCAAACTGTTGTTAGAATAAAAAATGATTTTTTATTTAATAGATATGAAGCATCAAACAAAGATTTAAGTTATTTTAAAACATTACAGCAAAATATGGATGAAATAGTTAGTTATTTTCCTGATGTTAAAGATGTTGGGCTTAATAAAGATATACAAAATTATTTTGATTCTTGGAATCATTTTGCAAATAATCCTAATGATGATAGTGCTAAAGTTGATTTAGCAAGTAAAACCCAAACATTAGCAAATACAATTAAAGAAACAAGAGAAAAAATAGATAATTTAAAAATATCTGTAAATAAAAAAGTCAACTCTTTTTCTGAAGAAGTGAATGGATTACTTAAAAATATTGCAGGACTAACAAAAGAGATAAAAAAAGTAGAAGCAAATGATATAAATCATGCTAATTCTTTAAGAGATGAAAGAGATAAAGCGGAAAAAAGATTAGTAGAATTAACTGGTGCAAGAGTTCAAAAAAATGGACTTACAAGTTCTAATGTAGGACAAAATACAAGTGTTGATTATGATAAAGATTATACAATAAGTTTAGGAGGATATCCAATAGTAGATAATTCCACTTATCATCCAATTGAAGTAAAAGAAAATCCAAAAAGTAGCGAAAATATGTATTCTATTTATTTTCAAAAACAAGATTATACAGAAGTTGATATTACAAAAGATATTCCAAATCGTTCAATTATAGGTGGGCTTTTGGAATTTAGAGGAACTACTTATGATGAAAAAGGAAAAATTACAGATGGTATAACTGGAAAATATATTAATGAATTAGACTCTTTTTCAGCTACTTTAATTCAACATACAAACTCTATTTATTCATATTCAGCCGAGGAAAAAGCGACTGGAGATACATTGTTTAAACCGGTATCTTTGACAAGTGACCAAATAACTAAATATCCATTAAATTCAAAAATGGTAGAAGATAGTTTACATAATCCAGTTAGAAAAGGAGATTTAACACTCTCTGCTTATGATAATAATGGAAAATTTCAAAAAGATATAAAAATATCAATTGACCCAACTAAAACATTACAAAAGAACTTAAAAAATATAAATGATGAACTTTCCAATAATAATGTTGATTATGAAGTTGTAGCTCAAAATGGTGGGAATATTGTTTTTCAAAAAAAAGATAATGATGGAAATGAAAGTTTAGATAATGGAGCACTTTTAGTAAAAGATGATGGTGCTTTACTTTTTGATGCAATGAACTATGTGCAGTTTCAACCTATAAAAAAAGCGAATGATGTTGATTTTCCACTTCCAGTTAAAGATGGAAGTTTTGATGTGGTTGCTTATAATGACGATGGAGATGAATTAGCAAGAAGAACAATTATTGTAAATTCTAAAAGTAATGACCCTATGTATTCTACATTACAAGGAGTTTTGTCTCAAATAAATATGCCAAATATTGATGATAATAATGATAATGATTCAAGTAATGATATAGATGATTTATATAAAGCCTATATTGCAGATGGAAAGGTGGTTTTTAATAAAAAAAGTGATGATACTACTTATGTAGGCCTTGATAATGATAGTGCAAATTTTGGTGGTGCAGTTGGGATTAATAAATTTTTTAGTGGATATGATAGTAAAACTATTTCACTTGATGATAGATTTATTAAAGATGCTTCACTTATCAATGCTTATAAAGCACCAAGTAATGGAAATAATGATGTAGCAAATGAAATGGTTCAATTTCAATATAATGATATAGAATTTAATTCCAAAAATGAAGATAGTGTAAAAACTACTATAGCTGGTTATTATAGATATATGACAAGTAATATAGCGAATGATTCAGAGAAAATTAATACAAGTGTAGATACTCATACAGCTATATTTAATTCAGTTGAAAAAGAGTATCAAAGTGAAAGTGGAGTAAATATGGATGAAGAGATGACTAATCTTATGAAATTTCAAAGTGGTTATCAAGCTAGTGCAAAAGTGATAACTACTATCTCTACCATGCTTGATACCTTAATGGGAATTAAGACTTAATTTAAGTTTATTTTAAGTTTTATAATTGTATAATGATATTTAACATATATTCATCTGATTTAACGGATGTATAAAAATTTAAGGAGAATAACATGAAAAAATTAGTAAAAATGTTAGCAGCTGGAGCATTAATTGCAAGTGTTGCAACAACAATGTCATTTGCTGATTATAACAAAGGGTTTAAATATTTTAACAAATATGTTAAAAAATCAAGTGGGGTTACTTCAACAGCTTTCCTAAAAAAAATAGATGTTGAAGATCCAGATGATTTAGATGCATTATTTGCAAACAACGCAAAAGGACTAATTGAAGCAGCTAACAAAGCAGGACTTCCAAAAGTTGCAGAAGGTCTTAAAAAAATAGTTAAAAAACATAAAACAAAAGATGTGGAAGATTTCTTAAAAGGTATCTTAAACGGAAAAGTTCCAGCTGGTTGTTAATTATTTAAAACAATTGGTTGTAGGGCTTTTTGCCTTGCATTTTCAAGACTACTTTCTTTAAACTTTCTTTATTTATAATACAGTTTTTTATAATTCCAATTATATATTTAATCTATTTATGATATAATAATATTATAAATTTATAAAGGTAAATTATGAAAAAAAGAGGATTTTCTCTAATAGAACTTATGATAGTTATTGTTATTTTAGGACTTTTAGCATCAATGGTTATGCCAGCACTTACTTCAAAAGGGAGTGAAGCTAAACAAAAGCTTGTTTGTGTTCAAATGAAATCTATGTACGATGGTGCACTTGATATGTATAAATTAGATCATGGTTCTTACCCTTCGACAGAAGAGGGGCTATCTGCACTTACAAAAACAGATAAATATTTTAAAGATGGAAAAATGCCAAAAGATTCATGGGATCATAATTTTATTTATATAAATAAAGATGGAAAAGTAGAGCTTATTTCTCTTGGTGCTGATGGTAAAGAGGGTGGAAAAGGTGAAAATGCTGATATTAGACTAAGTGAATGTAAATAGTTTGAAAAAATCTTTTTCGTTGATGGAGTTATTGATAGTTGTTATGATTATAGGAGTTGTTTATTCTATTGTTATTTCAAAAATAAAATCTCCTTTATATGAAAAAATAACTCCTTCTTTTAAAAATTTAAAATTTTATCTTCAATCTTTTTCTAAAACTTCAAAAGTTGCTTTTATTTGTCCAGAAAATGCTGACAAATGTTTTATTGAAATTGATAATAAAAAAATAAAAGAAGTAAAATCATTTTTTGATGATAGTGTAGAAATCTATAGATATAATTATTATAATGGAGTTTCTAAAAAAGATGATAATAACTTTTTTAGCTTTAGTGTAGATAAAAATGGGATAACTGACCAAGTGATAATTCGTTATAAAAATAAAGTTTATGATTATACTGATTATTTTAATAATCCTAAAATTTATGATTCTTTATCTGAACTTAGTGAAACTAAATCAAAACTGATAGAAGAAGTATTACAATGATTTTTAAATATAAAGGTATTGATAGTAAAGGTAAAAAAGTTAAAGATAAAATAGAAGCTATTTCTATTGACGAAGCAAAAACAAAATTAAAAGCAAAAGGAATTATTTATCAAAAAATAGAAGAAGAAAAAACATCTTTTTTAAAAAATTTTAATTTTAGTATAAAATATAAAATTCCTCCAAAAGAACTTGCCGCACTTTCAAGAGAACTTTCAATGTATCTTCGTTCCGGTATAAGTATAGTTTCAGCTATAAAAATAATATCATCACATTATAAATCAAATAAAAAAATTGAGTTATTTTTGACAACAATTAGTACTTATTTAGATGAGGGGAAAGATTTTTATACAGCTTTACAAATGCAAGGAGTAGTGAGTCTTCCTGAATTTTATAAAGAATCTATTAAAGTTAGTGAAAATGGTGGTATTTTAGATGAAGTTTTGATGGAATTATCGAGATTTTTAAAAGAACAAGATAAAATCAAAAAAGAGATAACAAGTGCTTTTGCTTATCCATCTTTTATGATAGTGGTTTCATTTGCAATGATTATTTTTATGCTTACTTTTGTAGTGCCACAAATCACTTCTATTTTTAAAAGTATGGACCAAAAACTTCCTGATTCGACACTTTTTGTAATTGCTATGGGGAATTTTTTTAGTAATAATTTTCAACTGATTTTAATATCTATTTTTATAATTGTAGCCCTTTTTGTAATTTTAAGAAAAAAAGTTTATACATTTGCTTATTTTATAGATAAAATAATTTTAAAAATTCCAATTTTTGGAGATATTGTAATGAAAAGTGAACTTGCAAGATTTTCTTATATGGCTTCACTTCTTATTCGCTCAGGTGTGCCGTTTGTGCAAACTGTAAATTTAAGTGCAAATATTTTAAATAACAGAGTAATTAAAAAAATGTTTATAGATGCAAGTAAAAAAGTAGTAGAAGGTAAGCTTCTTTCACAATCACTAAATGAAGAAAAAACTAAATTAAATATTGATTTTTTACAAGCTGTAGCAATTGGTGAAGAAACTTCACAAACGGGGAGGGTTTTTATAAATATTTCTGAACTATATTTTGAAGAGAATAGAGATAAAATCGCTATGCTTTTAACTTTATTAGAACCAACACTTATGCTTATAGTGGGTGGTAGTATAGGTTTTATTGTAGCTGCAATGTTACTTCCAATTTTTTCTATGAGTATTCACTGATGAAAAAGGGAGTGGCATTACTTTTAACTTTAATGTTTATCATTGTAATTACAGCGACTATTGGTTATGGACTAAAACAGCTTAATAATTCTATGCAAAAAGTAGATAATGAAAAATTTATGTATCAAAATGTAGCTATTACTAATGATATAATTAATATTTTGAAAAAATCTAAAGATATTAAAGCTTTACAAGATAAAAATGCAACAGATAAATTTCACGCTTTTTTATCAAATACACAATTTATTCCTCTAAATACTAAAGATATTCAAATAAAAATTTCAATAAGTAGTGCAAGGAGTAAATTTAATCCTAATATAATTGCAGTTAATAAAGATGCAAGAGAATATTTAAGAGAATATTTAAATAATAATTTCATGGTAAGTTATGATTATGCTGATGTATTATTGGATAATATAAATTTTTATAAAGCAAAAAAAGATAAGAATATTTATAATACGGATATTTTTGATAAAAATCCTTCTCTTTTTAGGAATTATATAGCTTCAAAAGAGCATTTAAATCAAATTAATGAATTCTATCAAGAAGAAAATAGTATAAATTTAGATAAAATACCATTTAATGAGTTGTTTTATTATTCTAAAAATATTGATATGGCAATTGATTTAAATTATGCAACTATTCAAACTTGGGAATTTATGCTTGGTATTGATAAAATAAGAGCAGAAGAATTATATAAAAAAGAGGGAACTTATCATAAATTAAAAGATTTAAATTTAAATGATGAAGAAAAAAAGAGATTATCTAAGTTTAAAATAAGCTTTTATGAACCTTATATTTTAGTAAATATTTTTACCCAAAAAGATAATCAATTTGCTCATATTAGTTTTGAATATGATATAAAAAATGAAAAGGTGTCAAATTTTGCTTTCGAAATTTAAAACAAAAACTAAAAATATTTTTTTAGATAAATTTACAAAAAAGATAAACTCTAATAATAAAGAAAAATTTTCTATTATACTTTCACCTTCTTTATATTGGTTAAAAAAAATTAATTTATCTGTAAATTTAAGAGAAGTTAAAAAACTTTTACCATCAATATTTGAAGATATTTTACCTGAGGGTGTTTATAGTTATTTTGTTTATAAAGAAGGTGATGAATATATTGCTTTTGCATATGAAGATAAAAAAATTTTAGAGCTTTTAAGAGAAAAAAATATACCTTTATCAAATATTTCATCTATTCATTTAGCACAAACAGAATTACAAAATCTATCTATGCCAGTAAAAGTTAATGAAAATGAAGTTATTTATGTAAAAGATAACATTATTTTACTTGGATTCAAAGAGTGGTTTGATGATGTAAAAGAGTTAAGTTTAGATGATATAACACTTTCAAATAAGAAAATAAGAATTAAACAATATGGTGGTAATTTAATTGATACAAAACATTTGTATAAAATTAGTTTTATATTAGGATTATTGATTTTTATTTTAATAGTTCAAATTTTTATATTAAATAATAAAATTGGTAAAATTGAAACAAAAAAAGATGAGTTATTTCAAAAATATCATTTGAAACCAACAATGATACAAAATCTCTCTATTTTAGAATCTTACAAAGAAATATTTAATAAACAGTTAAAATTAAGAAAAGTCGTAGGAGAAATATTAAAATTAAAACTTGATAAGAATGAAAAAATCATAAGTATTAAATATGCTGGAAATTTAATCTTAGTAAAAATTAAAGGAATAGGAAACGATAAACAAGCAAAAAGTGTGATTGACTTTTTAAATAAAGAAAACATTAAATTCACATATAATTTTATAAAAAATCAAATGAATATAGAGGTAAAAATATGAATCAAATAAATCCTTTTTATATAATTGTTTTATCTATTGTTATAGTTGTTTTTTTGTTTTTTAAAATTTCAAATTTAGAAAATAGCTTAAATGAGGCTAAAAAATCATTTCAGGAAACTAAAAAAGTTGCATTTGAATTAAAAGCATATAAAAATGCATTTAAAAAAACAAAACAAAATTTTAAAAGAGAAATTGCTAATAAATATTGGATAAAAAAGAATAATATAATACTAAACTATATCCCAAATGGTGTAAATATAAAAGCAAATAAATTGAATTTAGATATATTAAATAAATTATCTTCAAGAATATTTAATGGTGTTTATAAAATAAAATCGTTTAATATTCAGACAAAAGATAATAAAACAGCATCTTTAGAAATGAGTTTACAATGGTAAAAAATTTTTTTAAATATATTTTTTATATTTTGATGTTTTTAATAGCTTTTGTTTATTTTGTGCCAAAAACTAATTTATATTATTTAATAGAAAAATATCTTGTAAAATACGATGTTGTTATTTCAGATGAAAAGTTAGCTGAAAGAGGTTTTAATTTAAATATAAAAAATATGCATATAAGTGTGCAAGGAGTAGATAGTGCAACTGTTGAAAATGGAGATATTATTTTATTACTTTTATATAATAAAGTTAATTTAAAAAACATAAAACTTTCTTCGGTTATGCAAGATTTTTTACCTACTCATATTGAAAAAACTTATTTAGTTTATTCTATTTTTAATCCTTTAAATGTAGTAGGTCTTTCAAAAGGTGATTTTGGAAAAGCTGATATAAAAATCTCTTTATTAAATAAAAAAGCGGTTGTTATTTTATATCCGTCAAAACTTATGATTAGAAAATATAGAACTGTTTTAAGAGAGTTTAAAAAGATAAAAAATGGGGAGTATAAATATGAAGAAAACTTTTAATTTATTAAATATAATAGAAACTATTATATTTATACTCCTTTTTGCTAAATTATTATCTCTTGTTGTATGGTGGTATTTACCAGAAATGGGAGTAGAATCCAATAAAAATATTTCTTGTGTAATGCCTTATCAAAGAATAGATTTTCAAAATATGTTAGAGCCTATTATTTTGAAAAATAAAAAACAAATAAAACATAATATAACAGATGTAATGAATATAAATGAGCTGATACTTAAAGGGCTTTATGGGAATGAAAAATATGGATATATAATAATAGCTAATAAAAAAAATCCAAGTAAAACATCTATAATTTCAATAGGAGAAACTTATCAAGGTTATAAACTTAAATCCATTTATTTAGATTATGTAATATTTACTAAAAATAATAAAGATTATATTTTAAAACTTAATCAAAATAAAAAAAATATGAATAGAATTAGTAGGGTTTCTTATGAAAATAGGGATTCATTAAAAACTGTTAATCGAAAGGATGTAACTTATTATACTCATCATTTTTCAGAGATTTGGAGAGATATTTCTATAGATGAAATCAAAAAAAATGGCAAACTAAAAGGATTTATAATTAGAAGAATAAGAGCAGGCTCAAAAATGGCACAATTAGGATTGAAAAGAGGAGATATTATATTAGGTGCAAATAATGTAAGATTTTCATCTTATAATGATGTTATGAATCTATATAAAAATATAAAATATATAGATACACTAAATTTGATTATAAAAAGAGGTAATGAAGAAAAGGAGATAACATATGAAGTTAATTAAATACATAATAATTGCTTTTTTAATAATAGGAAATTTACAAGCAAGAGAGAAAATAAATGTTAATTTTTCAAATATGAAAATTAGTGATTTAATAAAATTAGTTTCAAAAATTAATCATAAAAACATATTGATGACTCAAAAAATAGATGGTGAAATTAATTTTATTAGTACAACTCCTATTTATGATGATGAACTTATGAATATTCTTTTATCTGTTTTAAATACCAGGGGATATACGATAGTTCAACAAGGTTCTATTTATGAGATTGTTAGATTAAGTGATGCTATTAGAAGCAATCTTCCTATAGTAAAAAATGATAAAAATTTAAATAATTCTTTAATGGTTACAAAAATCATTAGAGTAAAAAATATAAATGTTGATGTCGTGGCATCAAAAATTAGATATTTAACTTCTAAATCTGCAAGACTTATGACTATTAGAAAAAGTAATGCAATTTTAATTACAGATTATCCTCAAAATATAAAAACAATTGAAAAGGTAATTAATGAAATATCTTTAGACAATAAAAGAGTTGTTGAGATTGTTCCAATAAAACATACAAATGCAAAAAAATTAAAAGATAAATTAGAAAATATAGCAAAATCTATATTTGCTCAAAGAGTTGAAGCTCAAAATGTTAAAATAATTTATGATGAAAATTTAAATGGACTTGTATTAGTTGGATTAGCTAAAAACGTTGAAACTTTAAAAAAATTGATTAAAAAAATGGATGTTACTTCACATATAAGTCAAAATATTCGTATTTTTACATTAAAAAATTCAGATGCTGATAATGTATTAAAAACTCTAAATAATATAATTTCAAAACAGATTTTTTCAGATCCGAGTGCGAGACCAAGTGTATCTGCAAACAAAGAATTAAATGCTATTGTAGCAGTGGGTGAACCTGTAATGTTAGAAGGATTAAAAAAGATTATAGATGATTTAGATACAGAAAAATATCAAGTTTATGTGCAAGCTAAAATTATTGAAATTAATAAAAATAAAGCCAAAGATGTAGGTATAAAATATGGTTTTTCAGCTGGTGATGTTTCTTCATCAGGTTTATATGCTATGAGTGCTAATTTTGGTTCAGCTCCATTAACTAATTCAGTAAGTAGTCAAGTTATTAATGCCTTAGGAACTATTGGTTCAGCGACTAAAAGTGCTTTGGCACTTGGAGCTACACTAAATTTTTTACAATCGCACGGAGCAGCTAAATCTATTTCAAATCCTTCAATTTTATGTATGAACAATAAATCTTCATCAATTTATGTAGGAAAAACAATTTCTATCTCTTCTGGACAAACTTCTGTTTCAGGAAGTACAACAGTTTCTTATAAAAGAAAAGACATTGGACTTACTTTGCAGGTAAAACCTCGTGTTTCATCTAAAAATAAAGTAACTCTTAATGTCGTAACTTCATTGGAAAATGTTTTAGATGATGGAACAAATAATGCCACTAAACAACCTATTACTTCTAAACAAGAGGTAAAAACAGAAGCTATACTTCGTAGTGGTGAAAATATTATTATAGGAGGACTTGTGAAAAATTATATCTTAAAGTCTGAATCAAAAATTCCATTACTTGGAGATATTCCATTTTTAGGTGGTCTGTTTTCTTCAAAAAATGAATCATATGAACAAGATAATTTAATTGTTATTTTAACACCTTATGTTATAGATAAAAGTACAGAATTGTCTAAATTACAGCAAAAACTTGGACTTTTAGCAAAAATACAAGAAGAGTATAATAACAAAGCAGAAAAAATAATCGAAAAAAAATCTAAAACTAAAAATAGTGAAGAAAAAATAGAAAAGATAGAAAGTAATAAAACAGTGAAAATATTAAAAGCTACTCCATATGTGGAGAACTCTTTATGATGAATTTACAGAAAATTCATTCTATGGAGTTAGAAGTTTATGAAATAGAAAGAATTGATACAAATCTTAATATAAAAAATTATCTACTTTTTAGTAAATATAAAGATAAAATTGTAGCTTTTACTTCTGAAAAATATTTAGTAGAAGCAACCAATTATTATACAAAACTTCCAAACAAATATCCATTTAAAATTCTTGATGAAGATTCATTTGATAGACTTTATAATAAATATTTAGAACTCAGAACAGATAAAGCAATTAAAACAATGCAAGAAAATGAAGAAGATGAGGTAGAAGAAGATATCTCTCTTACAGACTTTCTAAGAACTTCAAGTGATATTTTGACAAGTGAAGAGTCTGCACCGATTATTAAATTTGTAAATGCGCTTTTTTATCAAGCAGTAAAAAAAAGAGCATCAGATATTCACATCGATGTGCAGGAAAAAAAAGGTGAAGTTAAATTTCGTATAGATGGAATGCTTACTAAAAATGTGGATTTAGATAAAAAAGTGGTAAATCTTATAATAAGAAGAATAAAAGTTATTTCAAACCTTGATATTTCAGAAAAAAGAATTCCACAAGATGGACGAACTCAAATTAAAATTGCTGGAGAAGTTTTAGATATAAGGGTATCTGTTTTACCTACTTTTTATGGTGAAAGAGTTGTTATGAGGATTCTTATGCAAAGCTCACAAATACCTAAAATAGACGAACTTGGCTTTGATAATACTCTTATAAAAGATATTCAAAAACTTCTAAAATCATCTCACGGAATTATTTTAGTAACAGGTCCTACTGGAAGTGGTAAATCGACTTCTTTACACTCATTTCTAAGAGAAGTAGCAACTCCGGAAAAAAATATAATTACAGTTGAAGATCCTGTAGAATATAAATCTGATAAAATTACACAAGTTCAGGTAAATGAAAAAGTAGGGTTAACTTTTCCAGCGGCACTTCGTTCTATTTTGCGTCAAGACCCAGATGTTATTATGGTAGGGGAAATGAGGGATGAAGAGACAGCAAGTATTGCAATCAGAGCTGCTCTTACCGGTCATTTAGTTTTTTCTACACTTCACACAAATTCAGCAGTCGCTACAATTTCAAGACTTTTAGATATGCAAATTAAACCATTTTTAATTTCTTCTTCTCTTTTAGGAATTTTAGCTCAACGATTAGTAAGAATTTTGTGTCCTTATTGCAAACAAGAAGATATTTTAGCTAAGGAGTATTCAAATGATTATAATTTACCTAAAAATAGTAAAATTTATAAAGCTGTTGGATGTGAAAAGTGTAACTATACAGGTTATATAGGAAGAAGGTCTGTTGGAGAACTTTTAATTATAAATGATGATATAAAAGAATTACTCAAAACAACTATAGATGAACATAGTATTAAAACAGCTTTAGAAAATTTTGGATTTCAAACAATTTCAAAACAACTTGCTATTTTATTGCTAAAAGGAGAAACTTCTCTTGATGAAGCAATTAGAATTGGTTTAGGAAATGAATAAAAAGGCTTTTACTCTTATAGAAGTTATGGTATCAGTTATGATTATTTCTTTAGTTATTGGAGCAATGTTACAAATGAGAGGTAATGCAACTAATATGTTTAAGCATTTAGAGAAATCATCTGAGGATACTTCTTATTTTTCACTATTTTTATGGAATGACAAATATGGCTTTGAAAAAGAAAAACTCCCACTTTATAGACTTGTAGAAAATATAGATTTAGATAATGAGTTGAGAAGAGAATTTAAAAATATTAAAGTAAAAATAGATTATGATAGATTACAGGATATTAATACTTCTGATTATTCTGATTCAACAGTAAATTTTGAACTTGGAGAAAGTAAAGTCTCTATAAAAAAAGAAAATATTAAGTTTGTTAGGATAAGAATTCAATGAAAAAAGGTTTTACTTTAATTGAACTTATGATTTCTATTACTATTCTTTCAATTATAATGGTGTTTTTATATAAAACATATGCTGATATAAATGTTTCTAATAAAGTATATATTGAAAATAAAAATAAATTAGATAAATTTGAAAAAATAAAAAAGATGACATTTGTTGATTTATTAACTGCTTTAAATGGTAGTATAAAAGTTGTAAAAGAAAATAAAAATAGAGATACATTATTTATGCAAACTTCACACTCTTTGCATAGAAGAATTATGCCATATGTTACTTATATTGTAAAAAATCATAAACTTTATAGAGTAGAGACTTTATATCCTTTTTCTAATTTATCTACTACTAAAAATTCATTTGATGTTGATTTTATTGGTAATGTAAAAAAATTTAAAATATTCACCTCAAAACAAAAAAATATTTATCTTTTAGACATAGAATTTAGTAATAATAAAAAAATTATTCAAAAAATAAAACCTTTTGATGAATATTGAGGAATACAAATGAAAAAATTATTATCGTTTATTATTGTAAGTTTAGTTTTAGTAAATGGGGCAGATTTACATATAGATTTGATGTCTTCATTTCTAAAAACTAATTATAAAGAGTATCAAAATTCAAGTATTATAGATAGTGAAAGTAGTAAATATTTGGATATGGCTGGAATAAGATTAGATATTTATAAATATTTTGTAAATGAAAATAGAATTATATTTGGAATTGAATATTCTCAAGGAGAAACAACTTATAATGGTAGTACTTGGGATGGAAAACCTTTAACTTTACAAGAGAAAAATAGTTATATTTTTAACAGTAGAATTATCTATGAAGCTTTTTTAAAAACTTATGAATTTACTTCATACATAGAAAAAATGTATTTTGATTTTGGAATTGGGTATAGATATTGGAATAGAGGAAAGAGTGATTATGCAGGAGATTATGATGAAAGATATTATTGGCCATATTTTATAGTTGGATTTAGTGATAATGAAATATTTTCAAAATTTGATTATGGAATAAATTTTTTTTATCATAGAGCAGTATCTCCTAAAATGGAAGCTGATTTAGGTGGTGGAACAACTTTTGATTTAGGTAAAACTGATGGTTATAGATTTGAACTTCCTATAAGATATCATCTTGCTAAAAATTATGGAATAAGTTTTAAATATACTTATGATTATTGGAAAATTACAAAAAGTGACACTAAAACTATAACTTTTAGTGATGGTACATATGCAGTTTATGAACCAGATAGTAAAACAAAAAATCAATATCTTAATTTAGGAATTTATTTGAATTTTTAAAAATTTATAAAAAATATAAATTTGTAAGAGTTTTGAAAGAAATTTATGATAAAATAATAAAAATTTGAAAAAGGAGTGAAGTATGAAGAAAAAAATTATAAAATCTTCAATGATTTCAGTAGCAACAGCAGTTGTTTTATCAATGACTGGGTGTGGGGGTAATGGTAGTTCTTCTGATGATGGTAGTTCAAGTAGTAATAATACAAATGGTACGGTAGCAGATGGCTATATTAAAACTGCAACAGTATGTTTTGATGAAAATAATAATAATAAATGTGATGTTGGAGAACCTTTTGCTATGACAGATGATAAAGGTTATTATTCTTTAACTATTTCTGCAGGTGATAGAAAAGCACATCCTAATGCATCAATTATTGTAAAAGGTGGTATAGATATAGATACATATTCTAATTTAACAGGTAGTTTCAAAGCTCCAGTAGCAAGTGGTAATGTTAATATTACACCATTAATAACATTAGTTGCAGCAATGGTTGAAAAAGGAATTCCTACGGATAAAGCATATTCTAAAGTTGCTAAGGTTTTAGATTTAACACCAGATGAAATAAAAGCTGATCCTGTAGAACTTGCAAATAATGGTAATAAAAAAGTAATTGCTAAAGCTATGACAATTCACAGAGTTATAACTACTATGGCAAAAGCTTCAAATATTGATAATAGTGATGTTTATGTAAGTTTAGTACCAGCTATAAGTCAAGTAGCAGATAGTAATGATACTAATATATCAATTGTAAATGTAGTAACAAAAGCTGCAGATAACAATTCTACATTAAAAGCTGCACAAGTGGCATCAGTTATAGAAAAAACTGTAGAAATAGCTGTAGATAAGAAAAGTAGTGTAAAAGATGCTGCTTTAATTTCAGATTATGTTATTAAAAATAATATTCAATCGGTAATTGATGCAAATGGTACAGTAGATACTGAAAATCTTCAAACAATTGAAAATAATATTACAACAGCAGTTGATGATGCAAGTACAAAATTAATTTCTATGGCAATAGAGAATATATTTAATAGTTATAATGTTTCTTTTACAAAAGATAATATATCTTCTATTGCAAGTAATTTTAACTCATTAGATGATGTAACACCTGAATCTATTATTGAATCAAGTGATATTAATAGTTCTATAAAAGATGCTTTATCATCAGCTTATACTATACAAAAAATTAAATCATATGTTGGTGCAAATCATCAACTTATAACAGATGATATAGCTAAAAAAATAGCTTCTATTGATGGTATTGATTATAAAAGTTTAGACACAATGTCTTTGGCAAATTTTAGTCAAATGCTTTATTCTTCTAATGATACAGACTTAATGTCTTTATCTCTTACATTAAATCCACCAGCAGGTATTGCATCAGAAAGTGATATTACAAAAGCAAAAAATATGCTTGAAAGTGTTCGTACACAAGTAAATAAAGCACAAGATTTTACAAAAGATGAATCAACTAAAATAAATAAAGCACTTAATGATATAGCTGGTAATGTAGAATTTACATCAAAAGTTATTGATACTCTTAATGATATGATTTCTGAAGCTATTGATACTAATAAAACAGAACTTTCTCGTATAGTTGATGGTGGGGATAGAAATCTTACAGTTTCAAAAGATGATATAGATAACAATACTGTTTGGAAATATTCTATTAAAGATACAAATGTAACAACTCCTTGGGAAGGTAATTTAACTTATCCAAAAGTATTAGGTGCTGATGATTTTAATGCTTCAGATTTTACAACTTTAAGTGCGAAAATTACAGGTAAATTACCTATTGATTATTATGGTGCAACGATTCCAGAAGGAAAAATAAATTCTCAAGATGTCAATGCAAATATTAAAGTAGATAAAACAGATACGGGTGCTAATTTTAATTTAAATGCTAAAATAGCTAATAATGGTGATAGTGTAAGTATTACAGATGCAAATGTATTTATTGCATATGATACAAATAAAACAACTGATGATAAAAATAATACATATTATCAACCAAATCCAAAATATGTAGAAATTAAAAATCTTTATGTAAATGGAGTAGTAGATAATTATAATCTTGATGGAAAAATTGATATAAAATATGCTGTTAATAAAATTGCAGCAAAAAAAGGATTTGAGACTGAAATTCCATATACTTGGTTTGGAAGCGAATTTATATGCGATGGTGATGTAAGAAACTTAGATGTATCAGAAATAACATTTACAGCTCCAGATGGATTATCTTATCATCCTTATTCACATAGTAATGGAACATGGTATGATAATAATAATAATCAAACACATATAAACTTTAATTTTAATGATGTAAAAGGTGATTTAAATGAATCTTATATGTTTAATATTCAAAATTATAAAGGTTTAGATGATTGTAGTAATGCTCATTTTGGTGATAATAAATGGTTTGGTTTTGATATAGATGATGATTTTGAAAATAGTGGACATTTCCCTTCAGAAATTATTTTTGATGGAAAACTTACAAATACAAAAGATTCTACATCTCTTGAAGCAATTATAGATGCAAAATGGTTAGATGTTGTAGATGCTGATTCTTCATATAAATATTATGAACCTAATTTAGATATTTCAGTAAAAGGAATACTTCAAATGCCAGAATCTCCTGCAATGAATGTAAGTTTAAACTATTTAAATACAGGAAAAAATAGAAATATTAATGTTACATATATAAATGGTGAAACATTAATTAAAGCATATACGAAATTTAATGATGTAGATAAAATAAAAACTGTTAATATTTTCTCAAGTTCAGGTGTACAAGCTAAAATCAATTTCAATGATGATGGTGTTGATTATGCAAGTTCTAGTGTAACAAACGAATCTGGAGATAAAGTTGGTACAATAGAAGATTTCTCAGGAACTCCTCGTATAAAATTTGCAGATGGTTCTTTTGAGACTTTATATTAAGAAATTAATTAAGCTTTTCATAATTTTTTATTTTATAACTCCAGCTTTTGCTGGTGTTATTCCTATATTTTCTCCACAAGATATTACCTCTAAAAATGGATATTATATTCATTCAAATTTACTTTTGGCAAGTGATCCTTTCTCTTTATCAAGTGTTTTTAATAAGTTAAATAAAGATTTTCATCCAAGAAATGGTAGAAATGTACTATATGCAAATGCAAGATTTGATATTGGGTATATTGATAAATCAGATAATTATTTTGGATATGTATATCGTGAAGAAATATTTTTTGATACAAATAAAGATATAGCTGAATTTATTTATCGTACTCAAAACAAACAAGGATTGGGAGAAAATAAAGAATATAGTGGAACTTTAGATTTAAAAGCTTATAAAATGCAAGGATTGTCTTATGCAAGAAAATTTTCAATCCTGAAAAAAGAAAATTATACAGTTGATTTAGGTTTTGGATTAGAAGGTCTTTTTTCAAAAGAGATGCAAGACGGTAGTATTACAGGTAGAGCAGTAGCTACTTCAAATAATGATTATAATTATAATGCCACTGCTAATTACAATTATACACATAATTATCTTTATAAATTAGATGTTGACAAATCTGCATATGCATATGGATATAGTTCTCATTTATCTTTATATATTAAATCAAAAAATATGAGTTTTTTATTTTTGGCAAATGATTTAATTGGGTATTTATATTGGAGGCATTTACCGCATAGTTATGTTTATCTAAATTCAAATAATAAAAAGTATGATTCGCATGGATATGCTAGATTTAATCCAACAGTTTCTGGTTGGGAAGGTTATGTAAAATATAAACAAAAATTAATGCAAAAATTTAGAGTGGAAAGTAAATATAGAACTTTTGATAATATTTATACGATAGGAAGTGATTATATAGAACAAATTTATCTTCCATATGTAGATATAAATCATCGTGTTTCCAAAAATCTATCTTTATCTTGTGGATATGAAACAAGATTTTCTAGTATAGTTATAGGAATGCAATATAAAAATATTCATTTTAGTATAAGAAGTGATAGTTTGACAAAGCCTTCTAGATTGGCTACAGAAATTACTCTTAGATTTTAATTTTAGAAAGAAGAAGAATTATTTTTGATTATTTTTGCAATAATCAAATGCAACTCCTTCTCTAACGCCCATATCACAAACTATACATTTTTCAAATCCAGTTAGTCTGAATATTTCTTTGAAAATCATAATTCCACTTACAATTAAATCTCCTCTTCCTATTCCAACAAGTCTTTCTTTTTGTTTCATTTCCATTTTTAAAAGTTTATCCATCCATTTATCTAAATCTTCAACTGTAAGTTCTACTCCATTTACTAATTCAGCATCATAAGTTTTATAATCAAGTCCTATTTTAAGAGCTGCAATAGTTGTTGGAGTTCCACTTGAAGCTACAAAAATATCAGGTCTATAAGTTTGTTTGATAAAATTTATAAAATCTTTAAAAGGTTGAGTATCTTGTCTAATTCCATATTCTAAGGCTTCGATTGATTTATATCTTTGTGAAGTTGTAACTATTCCAATAGGAAAACTTTCGCTAATTACTTCTTTTTTATTTGATAAAATAAGTTCAGTGCTACCTCCACCAATATCAGCTAAAAACATATTTTTATATTGAATGTTTTGATTATTTAGACATACTGATGTAGCAAAAGTAGTATAATATGCTTCTTCGTCTGCTCCAATAATCCTAAATTCTACACCAGTTTCATTTTTAATTTTTTCTAAAACTTCTTTTTGGTTTGTTGCTTTTCTAAGTGCTTCAGTTGTTACTGCTTGAACATTATTAAAATTAACTTTTTCTTGTGCTTCTTTCATAGCCTCTATTATTCTCTCAACACTCTCTTCGCTAATTTTACCAGTTTTTACTAATCTATCAGCTGTTTTTACTATTTTTTCATAACTATTTAATATAGTTTTAGATGTACAGTCATATTCCACAACTCTAAGTGTGTTACTTCCTAAATCAATTGCTACCATTTTCTTCCTTTAATTTAAAAAATAGATTTATAATTTTTTTAGCCATTTCTCTATCTTTATTTACTCTGATTATCCTATTTTGTTTGTAAAATTCTTTTTCTATACTATCTTCCTCACTCAATACAATAATTTTTATATCTGGATTTAATGCGAGTATATTTTCTGTAATTAGATGAGTATTTTCTTCATTTAATGTTGTAATTATAGCAGTTTTTGCTTCTTTTATATTCACAGATTCTAAAATATTTTTATTAGCTGCATTTCCAAAAATAACATTATCTCCATTTTTTAGTCCTTCTTTTACATTTTCTATTTGTCTATCAATTAATATATAAGTTTCTGCTAAATTAGTAAGTTTATGAGCCACTTTTTTACCAATATTATTATATCCAATAATAATTGTATGTTCTTTTGCAGGTGCAGCTTGTAAGGTTGGTAATTCTTCATTTTTGTTTGTGTCAAAAAAAGGTAATATTTGATATAAATATTTTAGAATAAAAGGAGTTAAAATCATAGAAATAACAACTGCTACAATGAATTTTTGTAAAAGTGCATTATCAGTAAGAGAATATTTAGCAAGTAAAGCAAAAATTACAAATGCAAATTCACCTACTTGAGATAATGTAAGTGCAGTTTTGATACTTACTCTTTTTTTCTCAAAAGGTCTTAAAATAGCAAAAATTATAATAGCTTTTAAGATCATTACACTGATTGTAATTCCTAAAATAGAAAAAATGTTAGAAATAGCAAAATGTAAATCAACACTAAGTCCGACTGAGACGAAAAATAACGCTAAAAGTAAATCTCTAAAAGGAGCTAAATCTGCTTCTATTTGATATTTATATGGTGTTTCAGAAATAATCATACCACCTAAAAAAGCTCCAAGTGAATAACTAAGTCCAAAAAAATGAGCAGTTTCAGATGCACTTAAAACTATCAAAAATAGAGTTGCTAAAAATAACTCATTTGATTTTGTTTTTGCCGCTTGTTTTAGAATAAAAGGAGCAACATATTTCCCAAAAAGATAAATTACAGCAATTAAACTTAAAAATCCAATGATTGTCTGTGATATCATATCACTCAAAGATAAATCTTTATTTGTAATAATTGAAATTGCGATTAAAATAGGTATTACTGCAATATCTTGAAAAAGTAAAATTCCAAGTGCATTTCTACCATAAGGTTTTGAAATTTCGTGACTTTCATTTAAAAGTTTTAAAACAATAGCCGTAGAACTAAGTGCTAACGCTCCGCCGATTATTAAACTAACATTCCAGTCAATTGAAAAAAGATAATGAGTTATTATCCCAATACTTATTCCAACGAGTAACATTTCAAGTGTTCCATAAATAAACACTTCTTTTTTCATATTTTTCATTTTTTCTATACTAAATTCCACACCTATTAAAAACATTAAAAATATAATTCCAAATTCAGCAATATGATCAACTGTTTCTTTTTCTATATGAAAAACAGCAGTTATTATAATACCTGTAATTATATATCCAATAATAGGAGGTATTTTAAATTTTGATAAAGGTATATTGAATAAAAGTGAAACAAAAAATATGACTATCGCTATTAATGTTGCATCCATTATCTAACCTGACCTTCCCCATAAATTTTAAATTTATAAGTTGTTAAATCATTAATTCCCATAGGGCCTCTTGCATGAAGTTTGTTTGTACTAATTCCAACTTCCGCACCAAATCCAAATTCACCACCATCAGTGAATCTTGTGGATGCATTTACATATACACAAGCAGCGTCAATTTCATTTAAAAATTTTTCACTTGCAGAGTAGTTTTCTGTAATAATTGCTTCTGAGTGACCTGACCCATATTTTTGAATATGTGAAATTGCTTCATCAATATTTTCAACAACTTTAATTGATAAAATATTTGCTAAATATTCTGTGTTCCAATCTTCTTCGTTTGCTTTTTCAACTTCAATTAATTCTGAAACAAATTCATCACCTTTTAAAATAGTTTCATTTTTTATAAATTCTATTTTTAATAATGGTAAAATTTTATCAGCTATTTCTTCATCGACTATTAAAGTTTCCATCGCATTACAAACACCAGGTCTTTGGCATTTTGCATTAATTGCAATTTTTATAGCTTTTTCAAAATCTGCATCTTTATGTATGTAAGTATGGCAAAGTCCTTTATCGTGTTTTACAACTGGAACTGTTGCATTTTCACTAACATATCTTACTAATCCTTCTCCACCTCTTGGAATAATTAAATCTACAAATTTATCCATTTTAATAAGTTTTGCAACCCCTTCTCTTGAATAATCAGGTAAAAGTGAAATAGCTTCTTTTGGTAAATTGTTTTCTTCTAAAACTTCACCTAAAATTTTTGCAATAACTCTGTTTGAATGTTCTGCTTCTTTTCCACCTTTTAATATACAAACATTTCCACTTTTAAAACATAATCCAGCCGCGTCACTTGTTACATTTGGCCGACTTTCATAAATAATTCCAATTACTCCAATAGGAATAGCAGTTTTTTCTATTCTAAGTCCATTTGGAAGTTCCCAGCCTTCTAAAACTCTTCCAACTGGATTTTTAAGAGATGCAATTTCTCTTAGAGCATTTGCCATATTTTCGATTCTTTTTTCATTTAATAAAAGTCTATCCATTAAGGCAGTACTTAAATTAGCTTTTTCAGCATATAGTAAATCTTTTTCATTTTCTTTAATTATTTCAGAAGATTTATTTTCTAATTCATCTGCCATTTGTAATAATATTTTATCTTTTATACCACCTTTTAAAGTAGCTATTTTTTTACTTGCTTCTTTTACTTTTTGTAACACTTTTTCCATCATTAGCTCCTCTTTATAAATTTTATTTACTTTTTGTAACACTTTTTTTATTTTCTATTTTAAAGAAGTATAAAAAAAAGAAATTTTATATACAATTATACCAAAAGTGTTTCTTTTTATTTGAAAAGAAGAAAAAACAAGGAGAATTTATGGATAAAGTATTTGATTTAGTAGTAATAGGTGCAGGTCCTGGTGGAATTAGTGCAGCAGCAGAGGCTATTATAGCTGGAGTAAATCCAGCAAAAGTTTTGGTTTTAGAAAAGTCAGATGCTCATAATGAAACTGTGAGAAAATTTTATAAACACGGAAAAAGAGTTGATGTTGATTGGGCTGGAATTAAAGCAGAATTTCACGGACATTTAAGTTTCGAGCAAGGAAGTAAAGAAGAATATATTAAACAATTTGATGATATTATTGAAAAGTATGGAATTAGAGTTGTTTATAATCACCATGTTTATGCAGTTGAAAAAAAAGGTGATGTTTTTGAAATTGCAGCAGATAAAGAACTTGGTGTTATTCAAGCTAAAAAAGTTGTAATAGGTATTGGAGTTATGGGTAAACCAAATAAACCAGGTTATAAATTCCCAGGAAAAATCAGACCAAGATTAAACTTTAACCTTGATAAAGTAGTTCCAGGTGAAAAAGTTATGATAGTTGGTGGTGGTGATACTGCTGGTGAATATGCTTATGGACTTAAAGATATGTATCCTGATTGTGATGTTACTTTATGTTATAGAAGAGCAGAAATTACAAGAATGAATCCAACAAATAAAGAAATTGTTGAAAAATATATTGAAGAAGGTAAAATCAATTCAAGACTTGGTGTTGATGTAGAAAGTGTTGAACCAGTAGAAGATGATGAGGTAACTCCACCAAGAGTTAAAGTTAATTTTAAAGATGGAACAAGTGAAACATTTGATAGAGTAGTATATGCATTAGGGGGGACAACGCCAAGAGAATTTTTACAAAATTCTGGAATTGAATATGATGAAGAAAAATGGCAAGCAGTTCATAATCCTGAAACAATGGAAACAAATGTAGAAGGTTTATATGTAGCTGG
Organism: Nautiliales bacterium; assembly: GCA_030826765.1. Taxonomy (GTDB): domain Bacteria; phylum Campylobacterota; class Campylobacteria; order Campylobacterales; family JAADDX01; genus JAUUDM01. Next base: position 1,141 of record JAUUDM010000037.1, on the reverse strand, counting down.
TGATGTTGTAAAAGGTGCACAATCAATCTCTGTTGCAATCAATCACGGATTTTATGCAGCTACTGATTTAGTAAAAAAATTATAAAAAATTTACTCTCTTTTTGAGAGTATTTTTCTCCTAATTTACTTCTTGTAACATTTAATCTCTTATAAGTGTCTTTAAAGTGCCTAAATTTTTGTTTTTGATGTAAATCAATGAAAACTCTCCTATAAAAATAGTATCATCATCCAAATTTCATAAAAGAAGATATTATATGAAAATTAAAAATCAATAATTATAGTATAATAAAATTAAAAAAGGATCTATAATGGCAAGAGATATTAAAGAACAGATTTTAAGTTTTGGAGAGATTCCAGATGCGCACGAAGTAGTGACAATAGCATATGCAGGAGTAAGACTTCCTAGTGGTGATTTATATAAAGATGAACTTTTTCCAACAACAGCGATGCAACAAGTAATTGTTTATCTTCAAGAACAAGCAGAAGATATGGAAGCTGATGGTGTTAAAAATATAGATGTAAAAGTTATAACTTCTCATAATGAAGAAGGTGATGAAGTAGTTGATTATTTAGCTACAGGAACAATTATTAAATTGGTATAGAAATGTATATTTATGTAGCACATTTAAGCTTAGCTTTTGGCTGGGCTTTTTTGCTTCTTACTTTTATTAAAAGTATGCAACATGAGGATAAAGTGGAATCCGCTATTTTTGGACTTTTATCATTTTTAATGATGATAGCTGTTTTAGTGGCTGGTGTTATGATTATGTTTAATATTGGAAGTTCAATACATAAAGGTTATTGGCTAAGAGTAAAATTAAGCATTGATATTATTTTAATGGGTGAAACTCTGTTTTTACTTTATCTACTTAAAAAAGGTAAATTTGTAAGTAGAAAATGTGGAAATATAATGTATATTTTTACTTTTATTGCTTTTATTGTAATGATTTTACTTACAATGTTAAAACCGTTTTAAAATTGATTTAAAACTTTTATTAACTCTTTTCTATTTAGCGGTTTAGTAAGATACTCATCCATTCCAGCACTTAAAAATCTTTCTCTATCGCCTTTTAGAGCATTTGCTGTTAGGGCTATTATTGGAGTATGAGGAAGGTTATTTTCTTTTTCATATTCTAATATT
>JAUUDM010000042.1 GCA_030826765.1 Nautiliales bacterium | reverse complement strand
TTTATTACTAAATATAGCATTAAATGAGATAAATAAGCTAGAACAAATTCAGAAAAAATTATATTTAATTTCTTGGAAAATTTCTCTAAATTAAAATAAGAAAAATTACTAAAATTTAGTTTTTTCAGGATTGACTAATTAAATCTTTCATATCTTTAATTGCTCTTTCAAGTCCTAAAAAGATAGAATTTGCAATTATTGAATGACCAATATTTAGCTCTTCAATTTCTTTAATTTTAGCTATTTCTAAAACATTTTGATAATTAAGTCCGTGTCCTGCTGCTATTCTAAGCCCAATATCTTTTGCAAAAATTGAACTATCTTGAATCAATTTTATTTCATCTTCTAACATTTTAGATAACTCTTTTCTATTAAATTCAGTATAAAGTTTATGTTTTGTATGATTTAGATTTGAATTTAGAGCCAAACTTAAATTTGCATATTTTCCCGTATGAAGCTCAATCATATCAGCATTTAATTTTTTTGCTTCTTCTATTTGAGAAATTTCAGCATCAATAAATAAACTTACTAAGATATCATTTTCTAAAAATTTATCAATTGCATTTTTTATTCTATCACTATTTTTAAATAAATCAAGCCCACCTTCTGTTGTAACTTCTTCCCTATTTTCCGGAACTATTGTTACTCTATGTGGTTTTAATTTACATAATATTTCTACTATTTGTTCATTTATACTACATTCTACATTTACCGGTAAAAATGAACTTTCGATAATTCTTCTAACATCAAAATCATCAATGTGTCTTCTATCTTCTCTTAAATGAATAGTTATTTGCTCCGCCCCAGCATTTTTACAAATTCCTATCGCTTGCAGTGGGTCTGGTTCATTGATTTGTCTTGCTTCTCTAAGTGTTGCAATATGGTCTATATTTACTCCAAGTTTCATTTTTAGCCTTTAATTTTTAGAAAATTATAACACATTTTAAAATAAATTGAGAATTGACAATGGAAAATAGAAAATTGAATTATTACGAGTTCCCTTAAATCGGTTCATTATTGTAATACTCTATAAAATGGGAGTTTAAAAGCATTTTTTTAAATTTTAGCAAAAAAAATTTAATTTTCAGTAATTTTTAATAAAAAAAGAAAAGAAGTAGATATTATTCTACTTCTGCGTCGATAACATCGTCATCGTCAGCTTTTTTATTTGCTCCGGCATTTTGGTTTGTACCAGCTTGCCCAGCTTGTTCTTTTTGATACATCGCTTCAGCAAGTTTATGACTTGAATCAGTTAAAGTTTTAACTTTTGTATCGATTTCTTCTTTTGTAACATCTTCTTTTTTAAGTGTTTCTTTTAAATCATCGATTGCTCTTTGAATATCATCTTTTGTTGCAGCATCGATTTTATCACCTGCTTCACCTAATGATTTTTCAGTTTGGTAAACTAATGCATCAGCTTGGTTTTTAGCTTCAATTAAAGCTTTTCTTTTTTCATCTTCAGCTTTATGCATTTCAGCTTCTTTTACCATTCTTTCAATTTCTTCTTCACTTAAAGTTGAACTTCCAGTAATAGTAATTTTTTGTTCTTTTCCAGTTCCTTTATCTTTTGCACTTACATTTAATACACCATTTGCATCGATATCAAATGTAACTTCGATTTGAGGTACTCCTCTTGGTGCTGCTGGAATTCCTTCAAGATTGAATTGTCCAAGTGATTTATTATCTTTTGCAAGTTCTCTTTCACCTTGTAATACGTGAATTGTAACTGCACTTTGATTATCTTCTGCTGTACTAAATACTTGTGATTTTTTAACAGGAATTGTTGTTCCTTTTTCAATAATCTTAGTCATTACTCCACCAAGTGTTTCAATTCCTAAGCTTAATGGTGTAACATCAAGTAATAATACATCTTTTACATCACCTTTTAAAACACCACCTTGAATTGCTGCACCTAACGCTACAACCTCATCAGGGTTTACACCTTTATTAAGTTCTTTTCCTCCAAAATATTCACTAACCATTTGTTGAACTTTTGGAATTCTTGTAGAACCACCAACCATTACAATTTCTTGGATATCGTTTTTACTTAAATCAGCATCTTTTAAAGCTGTATCAATATGTTTTAATGTTTCTTTTAATAAATCATCAATCATAGCTTCAAATTTAGCTCTACTTAAAGATTTAACTAAGTGTTTTGGTCCAGTTGCATCTGCTGTAATAAATGGTAAATTGATTTCAGTTTCATTTTTACTTGAAAGCTCTTTTTTCGCTGTTTCAGCTGCATCTTTTAATCTTTGCATAGCCATTTTATCAGCACTTAAATCAATTCCATTATCAGCTTTAAATTCAGATACTAACCATTCAATAATTCTGTTATCAAAATCATCCCCACCTAAAAATGCGTTACCATCAGTTGATAATACTTGGAATGTTCCATCACCAATTTCAAGAACAGTTACGTCAAATGTACCACCACCTAAGTCATAAACTAAGATAGTTTCTTCACCTTTTTTATCAAGTCCATATGCTAAACTTGCCGCTGTTGGTTCGTTGATAATTCTGAGTACATTAAGTCCTGCAATTTTTCCAGCTTCTTGTGTTGCTTTTCTTTGACTATCATTAAAATATGCTGGAACTGTAATTACCGCTTCAGTTACTTCTTCACCTAAAAAGCTTTCTGCATCTTCTTTTAATTTTGATAAAATTTTTGCAGAAATTTCTTGTGGTGTATATTTTTTACCATCAATTTCAACTGCACAAGCTCCATTATTATCTACAATTTTATATTGAACTTTATCTTTTGCTTCTGCTGCTTCTTTATCAGAACACATCATACCCATAATTCTTTTTACAGAATAAATTGTTTTTTCTGGGTTTGTAATTGCTTGTCTTTTTGCAGGTTCTCCTACTAAAACCTCACCTTTATCAGTAAATGCTACTACTGATGGAGTTGTATTTCTACCTTCTTTGTTTGCTATTACTTTTGATTCTTTTCCGTCGTGATATGCTACACAGCTATTTGTTGTTCCTAAATCAATTCCTATTACTTTTGCCATTTTTATCTCCTTTTATTTTATTTTTTTTTATTTTTAGTTTTTACAGATTGTAACCATACTTGGTCTAATTAATCTATCTTTTAATTTGTACCCTTTTTGATACACTTCTACAATTTGTCCATCTTCGTGCTCATCACTTGGTACTTGTTGAATTGCCTGATGAAGATTTGGATCAAATTCTTCGTGTTCAACTGGTTCAATCCCGTGGTTTTTAAATGTATCCATCATTTTTTTAAGTGTAAGCTCAACACCTTCAAGCATCTCTTTTACACACTCATCATCTTTTGATTTGATATTTTTAATAGCAAGTTCAAGTGTATCCGCTATCGGTAAAAGATCTTTTGCAAACTTTTCAGCTGCATAATCAATTGCTTGAGTTTTTTGCTTTTCCATTATTTTTTTATCATTTTCACAAGCTGCATAAGCTCTTAATGCTTGTTCTAACCTTTCTTCTAATTCAGAAGTTTTATTTTCCTCTTTATCATTAATTTCACAATTTTCTTGTTCTTGAGTTTCTTTTTCTAAAGACTCATTTTCTTTGTGATGTTTATGCTTTTTACTCATTCTTCCTCCTTTTTTAGATTAAGCTGATAAACTTTCAAAAAAGTTTATATAATTATTGTATATACTTCCAATCACTATAAATTCACTCTCTTTTTTATCAATCATAGCATCAATTTTATATGCTATAAAATCATTATTAAAAGAAAGACCTTTTCTAAAATGATTGAAAACTTCATCAGTTATCAATTTATCTATTGAAAAATCTTGATAATGTTTATATAAAAATTTTTTATTAAAATTATTATATTCACTTACACTTAACTTTTTATAAAAAAAACTAAGATTTAATGAAAAAACTATTTTTTTTAAATCATCTATATTATAATTTATAAATTGCGTAAAGAAATGAAATACTTCAGATGAATATCTAAAAATAACTTCATACTTTTCAAAGTCAAGTATTACAAATCTATTACGAAAATTTATAACACTTTTTAAAGTTACAAATTCTTTTTCTCTTATTGCAAGAAAAAGATCAAATTCATCTGCCAATTCTTCTAAAGAAGAAGAATTTATATTTATTCCATCATATTTTAAATGTTCATACCAATATTGTTTAAGTGCTTCTTTTGAAGGAACACTCCCACTACTAATATGAACTTTTAAAAGTAACCCTTCACTATCAAGCTTTTGAAAATAATTTCTAATCGTTGATGGTGAAAAAGGTAACTTACACTTTTCTTTTAATACTCCTGAACTAACTGGAGCATTTTCTTTTAAATATAAATCTATAAGATGATTTAAAATCATATTCTTTTTCATTTTGTCACTCTTTATCTTTAATTGACGATGTAATTATACACTATTTTTTATTATTTGTCAAGACTTTTATAAAAAAGTTTAGTGAAACTAACTAAACTTTAATTATTTTAACTATTTATATCAACTAAATCTTTTTATAAAACTTTAAAATAGATATAAAAATAGATGTAATAGCAGGCCCTATAATAACACCCCAAAACCCAAAAGTACTAAGACCTGCTACAATTGAGAAAAATATTAACATTGAATTTAACTCAATCTTATTATGCATACGTTTTTTTATCATATCGATAATAAGTGGTTTTATAAATGTATCAGCGATTATAGAAATAACTATTATAGAATATAATGCAACTATTATAGCACCCTTGCTATCTCCTGTAGAATAAAGATACAAACTAATAGGAAGCCACATAATTACTCCCCCAATTACAGGAATTAAGGAAGAAAAAGCATACATTACAGTGAAGAAAAGTCCATCAAACCCGTAATTTTGAATAAATGCTCCAAACAATAAACCTTCAAAAATAGCTGTAAACATTGCTGAATAAAATACAAGTCCCATAACTTCTTGAGTATCTCTAATCAAAATTTCAGATTTTCTTTTTTCAAGAGGAGAAACACTCTCTAAAAATTTTAGAATATCTTTTCCATACAAAATAGTAAAAAAATAAAATATTACAATTAATATCATATCTTTTAAAAATATTGCACTTTTGGCTGTTAGTGGTGCTACAAATGATGCCAAATTTTTATATATTAAATTTAGATTATTTGCTGAGAAATACTCTTCTACTTTTTTTGAAATAATATCTGGTAAATATGTAAAGAGTGTACTTGCTTTTTCAACTATTAAGTGAATTGTATCAGGAGTTACTTTATGTATCAGTCCAGCAGCTTCAGTTATAAAATAAAAAAGTGGACCAAACAGTAATAAAGCAAGAGCTAATGTCATAATAGTAGCAGATATATATTTATTATTTATTTTTTTATCTAAAATAGAGTAAACTTTAGATAAAGATATAGCCAATAAAATAGCAACAACCATATCCATTAAAAATGGTTGATAAGTAACATACATAAAATAAGTAATAATTACAAATAAAATATTCAAAAAAGTATTTGAACTAATCAAAATAGACTCCTTTCACTACTTAAATGTAACAGCTCATAACTTTTTCTCGTTGCTATTCTACCTCTTGCTGTTCTTTCAACATATCCATTTGCAAGTAAAAAAGGCTCTATCACATCTTCAATAGTCTCTTCATCTTCACTTAGAGCTGCTGATATAGTTGATAATCCTAATGGTTTTTTAGCATTACAAAGAAGTCTTAAATAAGATAAATCAAGTTCATCAAATCCATTTACATTAACTCCTAATTTATCAAGTGCATATTTTGTAGTTTTTAGTGTTATAGCTTCTTCTCCTGCTACATCACTAAAATCTCTAACCCTTTTTAAAAGTCTAAGTGCAATTCTTGGAGTTCCCCTGCTTCTTTTGGCAATTTCTAATGCTGATTTATCTTCTATTGGTTTATTTAATTTATTTCCTGCAATTTGAATAATTTTTGCTAATTCTTCATCATTATAAAATTGAAGTCTAAAATTCATACCAAATCTATCTCGTAAAGGATTACTAAGCATTCCTGCCCTCGTAGTTGCTCCAATTAAAGTAAATTTTTCTATATCAATTTTGATAGTTTGAGCCGCAGGACCACTTCCTATAACCAAATCAAGTCTATAATCTTCCATCGCTGGATATAAAACTTCTTCAATTGTAGATTTTAAACGATGAATTTCATCAATAAACAGAATATCACCTTCTTGAAGGTTTGTAAGAATTGCAGCTAAATCTCCTGCTTTATCTATCATAGGAGCTGCTATTACTTTAATACTTGCATTCATCTCATTTGAAATAATATGGGCTAATGTCGTTTTCCCAAGCCCAGGAGGACCAAAAAATAGAATATGGTCTAAATGTTCATTTCTCATTTTAGCAGCTTTTATAAAAACTTTTAAATTTTCTTTTACTGCTTCTTGACCAATATATTCATCCCAAATTTCAGGTCTTAAATTTGTTTCAAAACTCTCTTCAATTTCAAATTTTTCTACTTCGACTACTCTCATTAATAAATCTCTTTTTGTGTAGGAAACTCACCATTTTCTACTTCTTTAACATAATCTTTAACGGCATTTCTTGTAATTTCAGCACCATTTAAATATCTTTTTACAAATTTTGGTTTAAATTTATCAAAAAATCCAAGCATATCACTCCATACTAAAACTTGTCCATCAGTATATCTTCCAGCCCCTATTCCAATAACAGGAATAGCTAACATTTCAGTTATTTCTTTTGCTACTTCTTCTTTTACACCTTCAACTACAAGCATAACAGCTCCAGCTTCTTCTATGGCTTTTGCATCTTTTAAAAGTTTATTAATTGATTCTTCATCTTTTCCTTTTACTTTATATCCACCTTCACTTCTTGAATATTGAGGCATAAGTCCTATATGTCCCACAACTGCTATAGCATTATCTGTAAGTAATTTTATAACTTCAGCTTTTTCACTTCCACCTTCAAGTTTTACTGCATCCGCTTTTGTTTCTTTAAAAATTTTAATCGCACTTTCTAAAGCTCTATTAGGAGTTGAATAACTTCCAAAAGGCATATCTGCTATAATATAAGCATTTTTAGCACCATTACAAACTGCTTTTGTGTGATAAATCATTTGTTCAAGTGTAGCAGTTAAAGTATCACTTTCTCCAAAAAAACTCATATTCAAACTATCTCCCACTAAAATAGTATCAACTTCATTATCAAATATTTTTGCAAAAAGAGCATCATATGCTGTAATCATTGTGATTTTTTTGTTATTTTTATATGAGTGAAGTTTTGAAATTGTTGTTTTCATTAAAATTCCTTTATTTTAATATTTTATAATAACTTATAATATCAAAAAATGGTATAATTTTCAAAAAAATATATAAAGGTTTATAATTATGAAACAATTAGTAGCATATTTAACAACTGCTTTTCCTGATAAGAATTTTACAATCGATGCTACTTTGGCGCTAAAAGAAGCTGGAGTTGATAAAATAGAGCTTGGAATCCCTTTTTCTGACCCAGTTGCAGATGGACCTGTAATTGAAAAAGCAAACTTAATAGCTCTTCAAAATGGATTTAAATTAAATGATCTTTTTGAAGTTAGTGAAAAGATAGGAGATAAAATAGATACTTATTGGATGGGATATTTTAATAATTTTTATCATAAAGGTTATGACTTTATGGTAAGCCAAGCTAAAAAAAGTAATATAAAAGGATTTATTATTCCTGATTTACCTTTTGAAGAAATAGCACCTTATGAAAATAAACATCCACTTATTTCATTCGTTGCACCTACTGATAATAAAAAAAGAATTCAAAAAATACTAAAAAATGCGCAAGAATTTATCTATATGGTTGCTTATGCAGGAATTACTGGAAGTGAAAAAAAAGAGGATTTAAAAGAGACTATTGCAAACATAAGAGAATCAAGCAATACTCCACTTTTTATAGGGTTTGGAGTAAATGAAAAAACTGCAAAAGAAAAAGCTCAAGGAGTTGATGGAGTAATTGTTGGAAGCGCTTTTATAAAAGTTTTACTTGAAAATGATACTTATTCAAATAAAATAAATAAAATTTCTGAAATTGCAAGAAATATAAAAAGTGAGATTAATTCTTAAAATTTTCTTAAAAAACTCTTGCTTTTTTAAGAATTATCTGATATAATCCGCCAACTTTGTATAAGTTTGCATATGGGGATGACTTGGTTTCGACAGGAGTAGAGTCTCTTGTGTAGCATACCGACTTGGATTGTCGTTAAACATCTGTTTAAATATAAACGCAAACAATACAAATTATAACCCAACTACAGCAAAAGCTGTAGCTTAATTTTCGGGTGGCTCCCTTTTTCCGGTGCCACAACGGAATTAGGTTGAGCCTCAACTTAGAGTGGCTGGATAATCTTTTTTAGAGACGAAAAGATTATCGAGACTTTAGTCTCTCTTCACAAAAAAGGTTTTGTTCATTGAACCTTTTTGTGAAGTATAATCAATGAACTAAGTATGTAGAAGCACAAGAAGTGGCTCTACTTCTGGACTGGGGTTCGATTCCCCACATCTCCACCAAATATCTACAAATAAATCTCATAAATTAGGTAGTTCTAAAGAATAGATAAAAATTTTACACTTCTAACATTATCCCAAAAATATTAAAAAAATAAAATTTATTGTAAGATTTGTATGATAAAAAATTTCAAATTATATTCTATGAAATAGATATAAAACAAATATCAAAAAGTTTATATATAAAGTATTAACTAAAGATACAACTAAAACATCTTTATTAGAAATTGAAGAAAATGAAATAAATATTTCAATAGCTTTTATAAATAATGAAGTACTCTTATTAAATCAGTAAAAAATATATACCAATCCCTAAAAAAGGGATAGTAAAAAAGTTTATTCAACTACCTTAAATCCTACAATATTTGGATCATCTTTTATAGTTCTACCATTTTTAGTAACAGCATCAATTAAATCAATACCATCTGTAATTTTTCCGTCTTTATTAACATCTATAATTACATAATATTTACCAACTTTCAAAGGAGCCTTCCAAATAGTTTGTAAATTAAGCCCATTTCTACAAGAGAATTGAACTGGTAATCTACTTCTTCTTCCTCTTACATCATCAGCATCTGTAATTGTTCCACTATTTTTAAGTTTATATTTTGAGGCATCTACAATATATAAATCAACTACTTGTCCTCTATTTAAAGGTGAACGTTTTTTTTCTCCTTTTTCATTTATATAATATGGAACTTTTCTAAACCACCAACCAATAGTTCTCATATAAGGATTCCATACTGCTTTAATTCCTCTTTCTGTACACCAACTTGCCCACCACCATTCAGTAGGGATAGTATTTTCTGAATCAACTGTGAAGATATCTCTATAATCATAAGCACTTGTATAAGGTGAAGTTGTCCAATGTTGATAAGTATGTCCCATTAATCCACCTGATGCAATATTTATATAACTTACATCTGGAAGAGAATTTGCATCTGTATCATTTACCGTGATTTCAACTTTTACATCATTATCATCTACATCACCATCGTGATTCATATCTACTAAAATAGTATATTTATTATTTTTTTCTGTTGGATTTTTGATTGTATAATCTTTATTAAAATCAATAAATTCACTTACAGCACCATTTGAATTATCTATATCATCTTTTTCAAATAGTGCTCCATAAATCTCATCTCCTACTTTTGGAGCAGTTCCTGCTTTGTAAAGATAAGCATTTGCTGTACTTCCATTATCATTTCCATTACTAAATTTCAAATAAACAGTAGTATTTGCATCAGAATTTGTTTCATTAAATATTGAACTTTCTTTTTTATTTCCATCACTATCAACCATAGTTGTTACATTATCATCTACTGGTAAAATAGTTACGCTATTTGGAAAATAATAATCTGTACCTTTGTCAAATTTACCATTTTCATTCATATCAAGAACAATATCAAGAGGTTTATTTACATCTACTGATTTATTATAATCCATATCATCGCCGTTTTTATTATTAATAAATTTTGCTTTATCTATATATGGCATATATATATCAACAGATTCATTTTTATCATGAATAGTAATATCACTACCACTACTTTCATTAGTTCTTACTTCACTACTATTTAAATCTTCACCATTATCTAAATCCACTGCATCTTTATCAATAACAAAAAGTTTTGCTGAACGTGCCGTTGTTGGGATATTTTTCATTGAGAAATATAAATCTGTTTTAGTACTTGATTGATTCTCTGGGATTGCAGATAATGCATCACCATTTTTATCTGTAATTTTGAAATGTTTTTCATTTGCTTCTGTATTCATTACAATAAATCCAGCACTTCCTTGACCATCAATACCATCTACATATTCATCTACTTTTCCATTATTATCAATATCTTTTCCAATATCAAATCTACCATTTTGATTAACATCTACTATTATTCTATATGCATTATTACTATCACCTGGATTTACTAAAGTAGGGTCTCTATCTAAATCCCATACAAGTGTTGGAGGTAGTATTTTATAATTTTTTCCCTTTGGTTGTTTAGTAAGTATATTTTTTCTAACTGAAATAGCCATATCTTTTAGCTCTGTTCCCTCTTTTAAAAAGATATTACTAAACGGAACAACATAAATATCTACTTTATCTACATCAACTTTTTCGCCATTCTTCCATGTTCTAAGAGGAATTTGATCACCTTTTACATAAACTTTTGTAAGAGGATCATCTTTTCCATCTGCTGTTTTTGTTCCAGTTTCTAAGAAAGTATTTTCCATTTTTATGTTATCAGCACTTTCATTAGATGCATTTCCATCTTTTACACTAATACTATAAACTATAGGTTTTCTCATTTCATTAGCATTTGGTTCTTTTAATAAAATAAAGAAATCTTGTCTGAAATTTGTAGAACCATCTAAACTTGTAACATTTAACCAAAATGATTTAAGAGCTAATCCATCAGCTCCAGCAATTGTATAATTACCATCTTTTTCTCTTTTTAATCCAACGTCATACCAAATAGGTGTAGGGTTAATAACACCATTCTCATCACTTGTCATTTCAACTTTTGTAACTTCTAATCCATTTGGATCAGTAATTGTAATAATATGAGGAGTATTAGGAGCAAGCCCCACAATTTTTGCATAAAGTGTATCAAGAGGTGTTATCTTTTTAGTTTCTTGTAAATTTGAATCATAAATAGTTATAAGTTTATCTGCCGGTATTTTTTTCTCTTTCATACAACCACTCATAAAAAGTGTCATAGAAATAGCCATTCCCCCGATTAATAATGATCTTTTCAACATAATATCTCCTTTTATTTAAGTAATTTATTAAATGGTATTTCAAAAGAAAAATTTGCCATCCAATACCTATTATTATTTGATGAATCCTCTTTTTTATTTTCAATACTGTCTCTTGTAATATTAAACATACCAGCACCTAAACTAAACCACCCAATTTTTACTTTTGCACCAACATTTATAATACCATTCTTACCATCTTTATCTACACCTTGAATTTCACCTAAAAGATAAATATGTTTTAAAATTCTAATATCTACCCCACCACTAAACATTGGGTCTATTGATTCACCTTCATTATAAATTTCTTCAACAACACCTGTTGCATTTATTACAAATTGTTCTGTTCCTACTGGAATTCTAATAGTAGCTACAGCATAAGGATTATAAAGAATATCGTTTTGTTTTGAAAAATCATTTGCAGCAATAGAAACAAGATTTACTCCCACAGAAACTTGAGGAATATAATTATCTGCTAAATGAAAAATTCTTGCTTTCAAATGATATGTATCCATATTTACATTTGTATAATCTCCATCATCCCAAATAAAAACTCTTCTTGTATAACCAAGTTCTACATCTTCTGATGTCGAAAGCATAATACTTCCTGATATTAAATAAAGTTTTTGGTCTTGAATTTTACCAGCATCAAGCACATTTGAACTTAAATACAAATTACCCTTTCCCATTGTATTAGCTTTTGGTACTAACATTAAACCATCCTCACCCCACATCATAGCAGGAGATATATTTCTCTTAAATAGAGCAAATTCACTATCTTTTGTCTCTGCAATTGCACTTGAAGCGAACAACATAAACAAGGCCATTAAAAAGTAAAACTTTTTCATACCTACTCCTTTTTATTTATTTTTATTATTGTGCCATTAATAATTAAAATTGTCAATAAAAAAGACCCTACTCTAATAAGTAAATTTATTTCTTAAATTGAAATTGGTAAAAAACATAAAAAGTTTATAATTTAATAAAATAAAAAATTTAGAATAAAATTTTGTTGTTCTAACAAACTAAAATACTTTATCTATAATTATTTACAAGGGACTTAAAATAATTTTGTGTCTGGATACAAATATTGAGATAATTCAAAAAATTCACTAAAATAAAAAGAAGAAAAGGAGTAAAGATGAACAAAGAGATGTTAAAAAATATAATGTCAAATATGGATATTACAAAAGAT
>JAUUDM010000028.1 GCA_030826765.1 Nautiliales bacterium | reverse complement strand
TTTATTACTAAATATAGCATTAAATGAGATAAATAAGCTAGAACAAATTCAGAAAAAATTATATTTAATTTCTTGGAAAATTTCTCTAAATTAAAATAAGAAAAATTACTAAAATTTAGTTTTTTCAGGATTGACTAATTATTACAATTATTGTATTTATTTTTTATAAATTTTATAAATATTTTGACAAAAAAGGTTATTTAAAAAGGAATGATATTAAACTATTTTTGATAAATATATTTGGTCTTTATCTTTTTTTAAAGATGCTTGAAGATGTTTTGGATTTAGAAAAAATAACAAAGATTGATGTGTGGATACATATTTATATAGTTAAACTTTATACACCATTTTTAAATAAAGTTATGATTTTTATAACATCATTTAATAATCCTTTAGAAGTTACTATAATCTCAATTTTGATATTTTTGTTTTTAACTTTTAAAAAATTTTATTATAAAGCATTGTTTTTTTTAGTTTCTATAATAGGAGCTAGCTTATTAGTAGAAATTATTAAAAATATAGTTAAAAGAATTAGACCAGAACACTATTTAATAGAAGTTAGCGGTTATTCTTTTCCATCAGCTCATGCTACTTTAAGTACAGCATTAGCATTTAGTTTATATTTTATACTAAAAGATAAATTAAATAAAAAAGTTTTGTTATTATTATGTCTAATTTATCCAATTTTAATATCTTTTAGTAGAGTTTATTTAAATGTCCATTATTTAAGTGATGTTATTGCTGGTATTGGACTTGGACTGTTTTGGGTAAGTTTAGTTGTTTTGTTATTTAAAATTATAAGGATACAAAATGAAACCAAAATATAATATAAAAAATAATTTTTTATATGCAATGGATGGTGCAAAAGAGCTTTTCAAAGAAAATGCTTTTAAAATAGAAATAATAGCTTTTATTTTAGCAATTATTATACTGTTTTTTTTATCATATCCTTTATGGGCAAAACTTTTTATGTTTGCAAGTTTATTTGTTCCTTTAATTGCTGAAAGTTTTAATACCGCTATTGAAAAAGTAGTAGATTTAGCAAGTGAAGATTTTCATAAGTTAGCTAAAGATTCAAAAGATATTGCTGCATTTGGAGTTTTTTTAAGTCTTTTGGTGCCAATCTTTGTATGGTTTGGATTTATATTTTATTTGAAAGGATTTTAATGATCAATAAAAACATAATAGCTATGGGATTTGTAAGTTTTTTTACAGATATGGCAAGTGCTATGGTAACTACAATTTTACCAATTTACATAGTTTATATTCTTAACGATGGAGTTGATAAATTAGGATATGTTATTGCTATTGCAACATTCGTTTCTTATGCTTTTAGATTTGTATTTGGATATTTGAGTGATAAATATCAAAAGGTAAAATTATTTTTAGTTATTGGATATTTTATTTCTGCTGTTACGAAGCCATTATTATATTTTGCTAATTCTTGGCAAAGTGTTGCTTCTTTAAGAGCACTTGAGAGAATGGGAAAAGCAGTTAGAAGTGCTACAAAAGATACTTTGATTTCTTATTATGCACCAAAAGATGAAAGTGGTAAAAATTTTGGCTTTCATAAAATGATGGATATTGGTGGAGAAGTTGTAGGGGCTTTGATAGCTTTTTTTGCTCTTTTTTATTTAGGAAAAGAGTTGTATGTTTTTAAAAATATTTTTTTAGCAACTTTAATTCCTGGTGTTATTGCTGTTTTGGTTTTACTGTTTTTTGTAAATGATGTACCTTATGATAAAAAAGAAAAAATAGAAATTAATTTAAAAGATGATTATAAATTACTGCCCATTCTTATCACTTATTTTGGAATAATATTTTTTATGATGAATGATAATTTTTATATAATTAAAGCAAAAGAGAGTGGGATTAGTATAGCTTATATTCCTTTGTTGGTTGTGTTACTTAATTTAACTCAAACAATACTTAGTTATTTTATAGGTTTGAAAATCGATAAAATAGGGGCTAAAAAGATTTTAAATATTAGTTTTATATTTGCTTTGTTATCACTTATTGCACTTTTTTATGGATTTGTAATTATTAGTTTTATTTTACTTGGAGTCTTTATTGTTTCAAGTTTAAATGCAATTAGAAGTTATATTTCACAAAATGCTGTTAATAAAAGTAGTGTTTATGGATTTTTATATGCAGGAGTTGCTATTTTTTCTTCTTTTGGAGCTATTGTTATTGGGAATATTTGGCAATTTTATTCAGAAGAGAAGGCTTTTATATTTTCTTTTATAGGAATTTGTGTCGTTTTAATTATAAATTTTACAAAGGATTTTTATGTTACAAGAAATAGTTAATTATTTAGTTTCCACAATTGGTAGTTTTGGTTACATTGGTATATTTTTACTTATGTTTTTAGAGAGTAGTTTTTTCCCTTTTCCAAGTGAAGTTGTGATGATACCTGCTGGATATTTGGCTTATAAAGGGGATATGAATTTATATTTAGTTTTGTTTTTTGGAATTATGGGTAGTTTAAGTGGAGCTTGGTTTAATTATTTATTGGCAAGTAGTTTTGGAAGAAAGTTTTTATCTAAAATTTTATCAAATGAAAAAATAGATAAATTAGAAATGTTTTTTGAAAATCACGGACATATTTCAACTTTTACAGGAAGACTTATACCTGGAATTAGACAGTATATCTCTTTTCCAGCTGGACTTGCTAAAATGAATCCTATTAAATTTACAATTTATACGACACTTGGTGCAGGAATTTGGATATTAGTTTTAACTTTTTTAGGTTATTTTTTAGGTGCTAATCAAGAATTAATTCATAAATATTTGAAAGAAATTACAATTATTACAATAATTCTTGTTATTATAACAATTATAATTTATATAAAGATGAAAAATGGATAATATTATTAATTTTATAGTTGGATTTACTGATCAAATAGGTTATGTTGGAGTTTATATTTATATGTTTTTAGTAGGAACTTTTATTCCAGTTCCAAGTGAGCTTATATTAATTCCAAATGGATATTTAGCTTCCACTGGAGAAAAAAGTTATTTTTTAGTTATGTTACTTGCAAGTTTAGGGAGTTTGAGTGGTGCTTTGTTTAATTATCATTTTGCTCAATATCTAGTAACAAAATATAAAGATAAACCAATAATTAAAAAAGTTACTAAATTTTTTGAAAATCATGGAAAAATATCTGTATTTTTAGTGCCTTTGACACCTGGATTTGGTCAATATATTTCACTTCCTGCAGGAATTTCTCATATGCCACTTAGATATTTTATACCTTTAACTTTTGCAGCTAATTTAATTTGGGTAAATTCTATTCTTTTGATAGGTTATGTATTAGGTCAAAAGGCAGATCATAAAGATGTAGTTTATGTAAGTATAGCACTTTTAGTCTTTGTAATAATTTTAGCAACTATTTATGTTTTTAGGGAAATTAAAAAAAATTAAGTGGCTGGGGTAGAAGGATTCGAACCTCCGAATGCATGGACCAAAACCATGTGCCTTACCGCTTGGCGATACCCCATTAAGTTTTGAAATTATACAGAAAACAATAAAAGTTTGTCAAGAGTTTTTGGAGAGTGTTTGAAAAATATTTGTAAAAATTTTTGATATGTTTAAAAATTTATTTATCTATAGAATTATTTTAACTTAATTATGATTTTATATTATACTTAAAAAGTATAATATTTTTCAAAAGGAAAAATAATGAAAAAATTAGTGAGTGTCGTACTATTTTAGGTGTTGTAGGAGTAAATTAAATAAGGGAGCAGCTTGGGTTCAATCAAATATGCCTTTTGGTCAAGGAGGTAGTTTAAGTGATCAAGAAGCTGCTGATGTTATGTTATATGTTAATGCTCAAGAAAGAGCAGATTTTGATTTATCAAAAGGTTTACTTCCAAAAGAACAAATGGGTTATTATAATTCAAAAGTTTTAGAAGAAAAACATTTTATTAGAAGTAATTTTAAAGATATGGGGTTAGATATTGATAAAATTAGAGGTGATCACAAAATAAAATAATAAAATTTTAGCCAAAGAGATCATATTAGATTTCTTTGGTTTTTAATGGTGTAAAATTTCACTTAAGAATTTTTGTGCTCTCTCAGTTTTTGGATTATTGAAGAATTCTTCTGGAGTATCTTCTTCTAGTATTTCTCCTGCATCCATAAATACTATTCTATCTCCAACTTCTCTTGCAAACCCCATTTCGTGAGTTACACAAACGATAGTATAGTTGTCTTTTGCAAGTTCTTTCATTACATCTAAAACTTCACCAATCATTTCAGGGTCAAGCGCAGAAGTAGGTTCATCAAATAAGATTATTTTAGGTTCCATTGCCAAAGTTCTTGCAATAGCAACTCTTTGTTTTTGACCACCACTTATCTCGCTTGGATATTTGTGAGCATGATGGGGTATTTTGACTCTTTCTAAAAGTTTCATAGCCAAATCTTCAGCTTCTTGTTTATTTTTTTTCTTAACTTTAACTGGTGCTATTGTGATATTTTCCAATATGCTTAAATGTGGAAAAAGATTGAAATGTTGAAATACCATTCCAACTTCTTGACGAACTTTATTTATATTTGTTTTTTTATCATATAAATCTTGATCATCTACTATTAATTTACCTTCATCTATCTCTTCAAGTCTATTTATACATCTAATAAGAGTAGATTTGCCACTACCACTTGGTCCACAAATAACTACAACTTCACCTTGTTTTACATTAAAATTTACATTTCTTAAAGCATGATATTCTCCATACCATTTATTTATATCTTTCATTTGTATAATATTTTTTTTCATTAATGTTCCTTATGTATTAAGTTGTTTTTCAACTTTTCTTTCTAAATGTTCTGAGAATTTACTCATACTAAAAGCTATACTAAAATATACGAGTGCTACAAAACTAAATATTTCAAAACTTAAATAAAGTCTATTATTTATAATAGTTGCAGCTCTAAAAAACTCTATAACACCAATTGTATATGCTAATGATGTATCTTTAAATAGAGAAATAAATTGAGAAATAAGTGCTGGAATCATTTTTCTATATGCTTGAGGTAAAATGATTAAAGTAAATATTTGTCTGCTATTCATTCCAAGAGATTTAGCTGCTTCAAATTGTCCTTTTGGTATAGAATTAATTCCAGATCTAATAATTTCAGCTACATAAGCACTTGTAAAAATAGTAAAAGCTATGATTGCTGCTACTGTTGGAGATACATGAGCTTGTGTGTGAAAAAACATCATAGAAAAAACTGGAATAGCAAAAAACACCCAAAAAATAACCATTAGTAATGGAATTGAACGAATAATTTCTATATATAATACTGCTGGAATTTTTATGATTTTTACAGAACTCCATCTCATAATTCCTAAAAGAGAACCTATAAAAAAGCTCAAAAATATAGAAACTATTGCCAATACAAAAGTAAGTGCTAATCCTCCTATTTCTCCAGGTCTTCCAAAAAATAAAAACCTCATATTATCTTTTGTAAAAATTTCACTAAAATGAGTTTCTGGATAAATAAAAACTTGAATAGTTTTTAAAATAGAAACTATTAAAATAGTATTAAATATAAAAAATTGAATTTTATGTTTCGAAAAATAATTTTCTATGTGTCTAAACATTTTTTACTCCTTTTGAAAACTTCATATCTATTAAATTCATTATGAATGAAGTAAAAAGGGTTAATATCATATATAAAATAGTTACTGCAGTAGCTGCTTCAAATCCTCTAAATGTTTCTGAATCAATTTGTTGAGTTGCGAATGTAAGCTCAGCAACTCCTAAAGTCATAGCTAATGATGAGTTTTTGATTAAATTTAAAAATTGGTTTGTAATAGGTGGAATGATTATTTTAATTGCTTGAGGATAGATAATAAGCCACATTACTTGAAAAGAATTCATTCCAAGAGATTCAGCAGCTTCCTTTTGTCCATTTGGTACAGCATTTATACCAGCTTTTACAACTTCTCCTATATAAGCACTTGTATATAAAACAAGACCAATGAGAGCTGAAAAGAAAGCATTTGTATCAGATATATGTAAAAATTCTCCCCATTTCTCTAAAAAAGGAAAAATATCTGTTAGTGTAAATGTAAAATATATAAAAAACATTTGAACAATTAGTGGAATATTTCTAAAGCTTTCTACATAATAACTAGAAAATAGTGAAATCCAAAAATTTTTTGAAGCTCTTCCAATTCCCACTAATGATCCTATAATAAAACTTAGAAATATACCAATAACTGAAAGTTTAATAGTAGTAAGCAATCCTGTAATAAGTAATTCTTTATATTCTAAAAGAACACTCCAATCAAATTCATATCCCATTTTATTCCTTTATTTCCCAAAAAGGGAAAAGATTATTTTGGCCAAACCTCTGGAAGTTTGTTTGGTTCTACATCAAACCATTTTTTGTAAAGTTTTGCGTAAGTACCATCTCTTACAGCATCTTGAAGTGCAAAGTTAACTGCATCTCTGAAATTTGATTGATTTTCTCTTACACCCATACCATAAGGTTCATTTGTAAATGTTCCACCTACAACTTTAAGTTTTCCATGAGAAGCTTTAGCTTGAGCCATACACCAAGTATAGTCAGTTGAAACTGCAGCAACTTTTCCTCTTCTTAAAGCCATTACAGCTTGTGGATATTCTTGAAGATATACAAGTTTTACTTTTGGATTAACTTTTTTTAGGTTGTCTCCACTTGTAGCACCTTGAATTACTGCAACTCTTTTTCCTGATAAATCATTATAAGATTTTACACTGCTATTAGCAGGAACTAATAATGATTGACCGTCAAAGAAATAACTAATTGTAAAATCGATTGGTAAATCTCTTTTTACTTTATGAGTCATACTTGCAGCTGCTATATCAACTGTTCCACTTTGAACCATTGGAATTCTTGTTTTTGAAGTAACTTGAACGAATTCAGGTTTAACACCTAATTTTTTAGCTATATATTTAACTAAATCAATGTCAAATCCAACAACTTGTCCTTTTGCATTAACAAATCCAAATGGTGGGAAGTCATATTTTACACCAGCTTTTAATACACCTCTGTTTTGAACTGTTTTTAATAAATCATCAGCATTTGATGAAGTTAAAAACATTCCTAAAACTACTAAAAAAGCAAATAACTTTTTCATGTTTTCTCCTTATGTTTTATTTTGCGAAATAGATTATAACATTTTTTTAAGTTTTTATATAAAAATAATATAAAAGTTTGTTACAATACTTTAAAAAGGTTTTTTTATGAAATTTTTTAAATTTTCACTAAATTCATCAATAAAATCTTCATGGATTATTATAAAATTAGTTATACCTATTTATATAATTGCTGATATTTTATATTATTACAATACTTTATCTTATGTTTCTTTCATAGTAAAACCATTTACATCATTTTTAGGATTACCAGCAGAGGCTTCGTTATCTATTATAAGCGGTATGTTTTTGAATTTGTATGCAGCAGTTGCGTTTGCAGCACCTTTGAAAATGAGTGTAGTTCAGTGGAGTGTATTAGCTGTATTTTTGGGAATTTGTCACTCTTTGATAGTAGAAAGTGCTATTATGAAAAAATTAGGAGTTAGTAATTTATTTTCATATAGTTTAAGATTTTTTGTTGGATTAATTGCTGGATATGTAACATCGTTATTGCCAAATTCTTTTTTTAGCAGTTCTATTTCTAATAATGAAGTGTTTCATAAAGAACAATATCATTCTTTAAATAGTTTATTATTTAATTCATTTGAAAATGCTGTTATATTATCTATTAAAATAATTATTCTTATTACTGTTTTGATTTTTATTATGAATTTTATAAAAAATTTAGAGTTTATAAAAAATAGTAAAAAAAATATAAGTAAAAGTTTTTCTATAATAGTTGGGCTTATTTTGGGTATTACTTATGGGGCAGGTATTTTAATTAGCGAATCTTCACAACTAAAAAAACAAGATTTGTTTTTTATAGCAACTTTTTTAATGATTTGTCATGCTGTGATAGAAGATACACTGTTGTTTGTAATTTTTGGAGCTGATTTTACAGTTGTTTTGATGGTTAGGATTGTGTTTGCACTTCTTTTTGCTTATGGACTTAGTAAGTTTTATTTCAAAGATAATAAAAATGATATAATTTCAAAAAAATAGGAGAATTTTATGAATGCTATTGAGAGAGTAAAAAAGGCTATAGAAGAGATACAAAAAGGTAATATTATTATAATGGTTGATGATGAAGATAGAGAAAACGAAGGCGATTTAGTTTATGCCGGAGTTTTTTCTACTCCTGAGAAAGTTAATTTTTTAGCAAAAGAAGCAAGAGGGCTTATTTGTGTAGCAGTCGATAAAGATATTGCTAATAAACTTGACTTGCAACCAATGGTAAATTCTAACACTTCAAGTTATGAAACAGCTTTTACAATTAGTGTAGATGCAAAAGAGTGTAAAACGGGAATTAGTGCTTATGAAAGAGATTTAACTATAAAACTTCTCTCAACTCCTACTACGAAACCTTCTGATTTAGTTCGCCCTGGACATATTTTTCCTTTGATTGCTAAAAAAGGTGGAACATTAGTAAGAACTGGCCATACTGAAGGAAGCGTAGATATTTGCAAACTTGCTGGAGTTTTACCAAGTGCGGTAATTTGCGAGATTATGAAAGATGATGGGACTATGGCAAGAAGAGATGATTTGGATGCATTTGCTAAAAAACATAATCTTCATACAGTTTATATTTCTGATATTGTAGAATATAGATTACAATTTGAATCACTTGTTGAAAAAATTGATGAACAAGATGTAGAAATTTCAGGTATAAAATTTAAAAAAATAAGTTTTAAAGATCATCAAAATAATATTCATTATGCTTTGGCAAATGAGCCAAAGTTAACTACAAATGTGAAATTTTATCCAGTAATGAATAGTGTAGAATTTATAGAATATTTGGATGAATTTAATAAAGTTACAGAATATATTAAATATAATTCAGGAGTAATCGTATTTATTTCAAGTAGTGCAGAAGATAAACAAAAAGAGTTTGGAATAGGGGCTCAAATCTTGAAAAATTTAGGTATAAAAAAGTTGCATTTAATTTCAAAAAGTGATATAAATAATTTTTATGGACTAAAAGGATTTGGTTTAGAAATAATCGATACAATAAAGGTTTAAAATGATAAAAAGATATCCAACAAAAAAAATAAAAGTAGGAAATATTGAAGTAGGTGGAGATGCTCCTATTAGTGTACAATCAATGACATTTTCAAAAACAAAAGATATTGAATCAACAGTAGAGCAAATAAATAGACTTCATTTTGCTGGGGCTGATATGGTAAGAGTGGCTGTTTTAGATGAAGAAGATGCAAAAGCACTAAAAACTATAAAAGAGAGAACAAGCTTACCTTTGATTGCTGATATTCATTTTAATTATAAATTAGGACTTATGGCTGGTGAGATTGTAGATTGTTTGAGAATTAACCCTGGAAATATTGGAAGTAAAGATAGAATAAAAGCAGTTGTGGATGTTTGTAAAGAGAGAAATATTCCTATTAGAATCGGAGTAAATTCTGGAAGTTTGGAAGAGCATCTTGAAAATAAATATGGACAAACTCCAAAAGCGATGGTAGAATCTGCACTTTTTCATATTAAATTTTTAGAAGATTTAGATTTTACTGATATTAAAGTTAGTTTAAAAGCAAGTGATATTTTTAGAACTGTTGAAGCTTATAGAATGCTTAGACCTTTGGTTGATTATCCTTTTCATTTAGGAGTTACAGAAGCAGGGACAAAATTTCATGCTACAATTAAAAGTAGTATTGCTCTTGGAAGTTTATTGCTTGATGGAATAGGCGATACGATGAGAATTTCTATTACAGGTGAGCTTGAAGAAGAGATAAAAGTAGGTAAAGCAATTTTAAAAGATTTGGGACTTATAAAAGATGGACTTAATATTATTTCTTGTCCGACATGTGGAAGGATTGAAGTTGATTTACCAAAAGCTGTAGCTGAGGTGGAAGAAAGAACAAAACATATTAAAACTCCACTTAATGTAAGTGTGATGGGATGTGTTGTAAATGCTATTGGTGAAGCAAAAGAGGCAGATGTGGCTATTGCATATGGTAAAGGTAGTGGACTTATTATGAAAAAGGGTGAAGTAATTGCAAAATTACCTGAGAATGAATTAGTTGATAGATTTGTTTTAGAAGTTGAAAAGGAAGCTGAAAAAGTTGAAGAAAATATATAGTCAATCCTGAAAAAACTAAATTTTAATAATTTTTATTATTTTAATTTAGAGGAATTTTCCAAGAAATTAAAAATAGGGAATGCTTCAAACTTTGTGTAAAATAAGAAATAGAAAAAAATAGAAAGTAAGAAAAGTTTTACATAAAGGAAGCTATATGGTAAAAGATTTAATAAACAATATAGATTATAAAGAATTAAGTAAAAGTTGCAAAGATGAGAAAGAATTATCAAATTTAACAAAAGAATTTATGAAAAATATGATAGAAAAAATGCTTGAATAAGAAATAGAAGAATTGCAAAGAAGAAAATTAGAAGCAATTTATCAAATAGTATATAATGGATGCAATGGTATTTAAAGTAAAAAATGATAGTGGGATTTATCAAAACAGAGTATTACATTTTGCAATAGGAATAAATCTTGAGGGTAGAAAAGAACTTCTTGGTATGTGGCTTGAAAACAATGAAGGAGCTAAATTTTGGCTTAGTGTTGTAACAAAATTACAAAATAGAGGAGTAGAAGATATTATAATATCCTCTGTTGATGGATTAAAAGGAGATAAGAGTTTTGTTTAATAATAAATATAAAAAAATAAAAGAAGTTATAAAAATTTTAATAGAAGAACATAATAGTATTAATTTATTTTGGAATAATTTTCATAAAGTTGATGATGGGATATATAGAAGTGCCCAAATTTTACCTTGGAAATTAAAAAAAATAATAAAGAAAAACAATATAAAAACTATTATAAATTTAAGAGGTAAAAATAATTATTTATATAAAAAAGAAAAAGAAATAGCAGAACAAATGGGTGTTGAATATATAGAAATTTCAATTTCATCAAGAATACTCCCTAAAATTGAAGAAGTTAAGAAGTTAAAAGATATTTTATTAAATGAGAATAAAAAGCCAATACTTTTTCATTGCAAAGCAGGAGCTGATAGAACTGGATTTGTAGCTGTTTTATATGGTGTTTTGAAAGGAAAAGATGTTAAAAGTGTTATTAAAAAAGAGCTTAGATTAAAATACGGATTTATTGCTTTGAGCAAAGCTGGAAGAGTAAAAGAGTTTTTTTCAAAATATGATAATAAACAAGATTTTATAGAATGGGCAAGAGAAAATAGAGATAAGATTCAAAATAATTTTAGTGAGAATCCTTTTATAGACTTTATATATGAGAAAGTTTTAAGAAGAGAATAATTTTATATTTTTTATATTTTATTTTAAAGGGTTTTAATGCTCAATAAAAACATAATAGCTATGGGATTTGTAAGTTTTTTTACAGATATGGCAAGTGCTTATGGTAACTATAATTTTGCCAATTTATATTGTTTATATTCTTAATGATGGAGTGGGAATGTTTCAAATTTTGTGTAAAATGATCCGGCTACAATAAATAGGACACAGAAATGATAGAATGTGTTAATAAAAAAGTAATGAAGGAAGAGAAATGGCAAAAGGGAAAAAGTATACGCAAGAATTTAAAGATTCAGCAATACAATTGGCCTTAAACAGTGAAGATTCAGTTCGTTAAATAGCGAAAGATTTGGAAATACATAAAAAGACACTTTATGGATGGTTAAGTGATTACAGAAAAAAACATAACTTGAAAATATCAATTGCAAGATTGTACGAAAGAAGAAATTAATAATGCTTATGATGGAACCATACTTTATACAGATCATTTCTTAGATGAAGTTATTAAATTTTTGAAAAAAAATCAAAATAAATATTCAGTTGGAATGTTTTATGTTGCTGACCATGGAGAAAGTTTAGGAGAAAATGGTATTTATCTTCATGGACTTCCATATGTAATAGCACCAGATGTTCAAAAACATCCAGCTGCAGTTGCTTGGTTTGGAGATGACTATGATATAAATAAAACATGTGCAAAAAATTTAGCAAATAAAGCTTATTCACATGATAATATATTTAGTACTATTTTAGGGGTAATGGGAGTTAAAACAAAAGTTTATAATCCAAATGAAGATATGTATTTAAAGTGTTATAAAAAATTAATAAACCCAAATTGCTAGTTGAAAATTTTAATTTTGAAGATATAATACTCCATAAAAAGACTGTGGAGGTTTTTTATGGAGCACAGAATTATAACATTTTTTTATTTAATTGATGAATATTTAAAGACAATAAATCTAAAAGATGATGTTAGATCTAAAGTATCAAATAGTGAAGTGTTATTAATAGGTTATATAGCAGCGAGTGATTTTAATGGGAATTATTTTAAAGGATATCAATATTGTAAGGAATTAAAAATAGTAAAAATGCTGGAATATTCGAGATTCATTCGTCGATTAAATAACTTAGAAGAAATTATAGAAAAATTATTTTTATGGCTTGGAAAGTTATTCGAAAAACTTGAAGGAGTAAAAATATATTCAGTTGATTCTTTTCCTGTAGAATTGTGTAATATTACAAGAGAGAAAAGATCTAATTTATGGGTTGATAAAGAATTAAAAGGCTATAATGCTTCAAAAAAAATATTTTTCTATGGTTTAAAAGTCCATATGATAGTAACTACAAATCAAGAGCCTATATTTTTTTATATATCAAAAGGTTCAACACATGATGTTACAGCAGCTTATGATTTTTTACCATATATGCCTAAAAATTCTATTGTTATTGGAGATAAAGGATATGTTTCTAATAAATTGGATAATTTTTTAACAAATTTAGGTATAAAACTTTCACCAATTTTTAGAAAGAATATGAAAAAAGATAAAGAATATTTTCTCAAAAGGAAAATAAGAAAAGGTGTTGAAACAGCCTTTTCTGTTATAACTAGTAAATTTGGAAAAGTTATTAAAGCTATC
Organism: Nautiliales bacterium; assembly: GCA_030826765.1. Taxonomy (GTDB): domain Bacteria; phylum Campylobacterota; class Campylobacteria; order Campylobacterales; family JAADDX01; genus JAUUDM01. The sequence continues at coordinate 54,073 of JAUUDM010000028.1, read as the reverse complement.
TCATTAAAAGGTTTTTTTACAAAACTTAAATTATTTATTTTTAGTTATAGCTTTGATTGTTTCTTAAAACTTGATTATAAACAACAAAATTTGTTATTTAACTAGCAATTTTGGTTAATAAATAAATTTTTAAAAACAAAAGTAAAAATGCCTCAATATATTCTTAAACAAAAAGCTAAAAAATTAGGTTTAACTACAAAAGAAGTAAAAGAATATTTGGATTTGATTTACTATAAAATGGAATATAAAGAAAAAAGAAGTTTAAAAATTTTCCTTAAAAATTCGCTATAATTATAAAAAAGGGATAAATATATGTTAAATAGAAATTTTAAAATTAATAATCAAAAATATATTATTCTTTTATTTATAGCTGGAATTTTAATTATACTATTTACAATGAAATATATAAATAATAAAATAGAAGAAATAAAACAAAATGAATTTCAAAAAGAAGCAATATCTATAAAAAAAGAAGTACAAAAGTTGCAAAAAATTAAAATGACAGATACAATGGCTATTCCTATTGCATTATCTTATAATACTCTATTTCAAAAATATTTAGAACATAAAATAAATGTAAACTTGCAAAAAACTCTAAAAAAACTTTCATTTTCTTTTAGAAAATATACAGAATACAAAAATGTATGGATTCAAGTAATAGATAAAGATGGAGTTTCTTTAGCCAGAAGTTGGACTAATAAAACCAATGATTCTCTTTACAAATTAAGAAAAGATGTAAGAGACATGATTAAATCTCCTAAAATTATGAGTAGAATAAGTGTAGGTAAATTTACTTTAAGTTTCAAATCAATAGTTCCAATTTTTAATGATAAGCATAAGTTTTTAGGTATGATCGAGGTTATTACACATTTTAATTCTATTATAAAAAAATTAAAAAAAGAGGGAATTGAAACAATAGTTTTAGCAGATAAAAAATATAAATCTCAATTAACTAACAATATTACACATACTTTTATTGATGATTATTATGTTGTAAATTTTAATCCTAATAAAGATATATTAAAATTAATAAAAGAAAAAGGTGTAAATTATTTTGTAAATGATAAAAATTATAAAATATATAAAAACTATTTAACTACTACATATTTAATAAAAGATATTGATGGTAAAATTTTAGGGTATTATATTTTATTTAAACAAAAAAAATTTATAAGTAATGAAACAATTAATAATTTTATATATGCTATTTCTTTTTTTGGAAGTTTGATTATTTTAATTATAATTTTTATAATAATTTATAAAAATAAATTAAATATAGAAAATCAAAAAAAATATTTTGAAAGTATATTAGATTCTACAAGAGATATTATAGTTGTTACAAATTTAAAGAGAGTTATTGATGCAAACAAAGCATTTTTTAAATTTTTTAAGGTTGAAAATTTAGATGAGTTTCGTAAAAATTATAATTGTATTTGTGATTTATTTGTAGAAGAAAATGGGTATTTAAGTAAGAAAATTAATAATAAACATTGGATAAAATATGTATTTAATAATCCAAATATTGAGCATAAGGTAAAAATTTTACTTAATGATAAAATATATTATTTTTCAGTAAGAGTTTCAAAACTTAATAATGAAAATAATAAACTTTGCACTGTGGTGTTATCTGACATAACACAAACGGAGGTTTATCAAAAAAAATTAGAAAAACTTTCTATAACAGATGCTTTAACAAATATTGGAAATAGAGAATTTTTTAATCAAAATATTAAAAAAGAAATAAAAAGAGCAAAAAGATATAAAACACCTTTGTCTTTATTAATGTTTGATTTAGATTTTTTCAAAAAGGTAAATGATACTTATGGGCATGATGTAGGTGATATTGTGCTTAAAGAAATATCAAAAGAGGTTAAAAGTTTATTGAGAAATATAGATTTATTTTGTAGATACGGTGGAGAAGAATTTATGGTTATTATGCCGGAAACTTCACTTGATAAAGCTATTATTTTAGCCCAAAGAATTAGAAAAAGTATTGAAAAATTAGAAATACATCCAGTTAAACAAATAACAATTAGTATAGGAGTAACAGAGTTAAAAGAGGATGATACTATTGAAACTTTTATAAAAAGAGTTGATAATGCGCTTTATAAATCAAAAGAAAATGGAAGAAATAGAGTAACTTCTTTCTAATCTTATTTTTCGGATATCAAATGTGATTTAGGCTTTCCTATATAATATCCTTGTGCATAATCAACACCTAATACTTTTACAGCTTCAAAAATTTGTTCTGTTGAAACAAATTCAGCAATTGTTTTTGCACCAATTTCTTCTGCTATATGAATCATTGCAGAGACTAAAACTCTTACTTTATTATCTAAAAGAATATTTTGAACAATAGAGCCATCTAATTTAATATAATCAATATCTAATCTAAGTATATAAGCAAAATTTGAATATCCACTGCCAAAATCATCTAATGAAATTTTTGCTCCATATTGTTTTAAAATGAAAAAAAACTCTTTAACTTTATCAAAATTAAGAATAGCATCATATTCTAATAATTCAAAAACTGCTCTTTTAGCAACTTTTGGATATTTATTAAGAATATTTACTATTGTTTGTGTAGTTTTTTCATTTACTATATCACTAAAAGAAAGGTTTATACTAAATTCATATGGTTCATTTTCAAATTTTTCAAAAGCACTAATTATAATCATTTTTGTTACTTCTGGATAAATATACATATTTTTTAAAACATCTAAAAAACTTCCGGGATTTAAAATATTTCCATCTACATCTTCAAAACGAAGCAAGCATTCATATTTTTCAATTTTTGAGGTTTTAATATTATAAATAGGTTGATAATGTAGATAAAGTCTATTATCTGCAAAGGCAAGTTTTAATCTTTGTGATAATTCTAAATTTTTTGCATAACTTTTGATTGCTTCTTTATTTATTGAATCAACATTAATAATTTTTTCTTTCTTTTTTCTTGCACTAATTATTCCAAATTCCACTTTTTCAAGTAAATGATGTGAAACTTTAGCATAAGCTCCATAAATAGAGATATTAATTAGTTTTTCTTCTTTAGGATATGTTATGTTTTCTAACATATTAATAATTTTATTTATTTTTTTATAACTATCTTTTGTATTTAATATTATTCCAAATTCATCTCCATATATTCGATAGCTTTTTATATCTGAAATTTTGTTAAGAGAATCTGCTATATTTTCAAGAACTTTATCTCCAATTTCTTGTCCAAATAGTAAATTTATTTTAGAAAAATCTTTTATATTAAATAAAAATAGAGTTGTATTATCATCAAGTGATTTTAGGTGTTGAAGTAGGGCAAATCTATTTTGAAGTTTTGTTAGAGGGTCAATTGTTAAAGAAACTAACTCATTTTGAGTAAAATGTTGTAATATTTTTTGACGAAATAGAGAGTTAAAATGAATTATATCAATATAAAGAAGAAAAAATCTGTGAAATTGTTTTTGTGTATAAAACTGATATGCATCTTTTGCTAATATATGGATACTATGATGTATTTTTTTAATTGATTCGAAATTATTTTTATAATTTTGTTCATCTATCCAATTTCCAATAATACATTTTGCTTCATCCATTTCTGGTAATTTTGTATTATTAATTATTGCATTTATAAAATCAAGAGCCCATTGCAAATGAGCATTTATTATATTTTTTCTTTCATCGATTATATATATAAAAGCTTTTTGTAATTCTATATTGAAAAATTTTTTATCCTCTTTTAGTTTTATTTCTAAAAATTCTTTAGCGATGTAATTTAAAATTCTATCAAATTTAATATTTTTTTCTTTAAAGAAATCTTCTATAAAAAATGAAACTTCTAAATAAGGAATATTATTTTCTATAAAAATTTTACTAAAATTTTTCAATTCTTCTATCTTTTTTGTTTTTAAATAATTTTGAAGTAGTCTTTTAGTTTCATTCGAATTTAATATCTCATAATAATATATTAAATCAGTTTTTTTTATATCCATTTTTAATACCTTTAAACATAGCTAAAATATGAATATATTATATCATATAATTTTTAAAAAAGCTTCTTATGTTTAGAATTTTCTTTATAAAACTCTTTTACTTTTTCATCAATATAAAATACTGATTTAAGTGGTTTATATTTTGGTGGATTTATTACAATATTATCTGGATTTACTGCTCGAGATAAAGCTACATAAGCTTGAGAAGGTGCAAAAATATAACTCAAATCTATAGCTAAATCATCAATAGAAAGCCCTTGTGATTTATGAATCGTTATTGCATAAGCAAGTTTTAGAGGAAATTGATAAAAGCTTCCTATTATATTTTGAATTACTTTATCTTCTGTACCGTCATAATCATACTCTATTAAGTCAAATGAGTATCTTTCAATTTCAAAAACACCTTTATCAAAAGCTACTTTTATAATTTCATTTTTTTTATCAATATCAAGTACGACTCCCTTTTCTCCGTTATATAAAACCTCATCATCAAATTTTTGATTAACTGTATTGATTACTACTGCACCCTTTTTAATTTCAAATTTTTCAGGAATATTTAGGGATTTTTTGAAGTTTTCAAATTGCTTTTCTTTATCTTTATGAAACAATTCATCATAAGCTTTGAAAGTAACTAACGGCTCGTCAAGTTCTGCTAATTTTTCAGAATTTTTTTTATCAACTTTTTTATTTGTTGAGTATAAAAATGTGAGATTTTTTTTGATTAAATGTTTATTGTTTTTCATATTATAAATAAATTCTACATCTTTTTCATCAAAATCATCAATTCGGATATTTAATAAAATTTGATTAAACTTTTCGTGTTTAGTTCTTTTAATTTTAGTTAGTTCTATTGTTTCAAAATCCCAATATTTCCACCATTTACTCTCAAATGCCCAGCCTTCAACTTCTACATTTACCGGAGGAAGTTGATAAAAATCTCCTACAATTAATAGTTTTCCTTTGTATTCAATTTCATTTAATCTATTATTTATTGCATCAAAAAGTCTTTTTGATACCATTGATATTTCATCTATAATTATTAAATCTGTTTTTTGAAGTAGCTTTTTTTTAGGGTAACTTAAACTATTTAGTTTTGATAAATTTCTTGAAAATTCAAAAAAACTATGAATTGTTTGACCGCCTATATTTACAGCTGCAATTCCAGTTGGAGCGATTACCACTAAATTACCAAAATATTCTTTTATAAGTTTTTTGGTTAGATAACTTTTTCCAACTCCTGCACCACCAGTTAAAAAAATATTATTATATTTTAGTTTTTCTATTAACTCATTAACTTCCACTTGTTAGCCTTACAATATCATTAAAAATTCCTAAAAACATTAAACTTCCTAAAATTCCCCATCCTGCAAGAGTTAGTTTAATCATAATTGATTCATTTATAGGTTTTCTTGCAATAAGTTCGTATAAATTAAACATAATATGACCTCCATCAAGAGCTGGAATAGGCAGTAAATTTAAGATACCTAAATTTACTGAAATTAGTGCAGTTAATAGTAAAAGTGGAACTATTCCATAATGAGTGGCATCACTTGTAACTTTTACGATAGTTACAGGTCCACTTATATTGTTTAGTCCAATTGCTCCAGTAATTAATTTCTCAAAGCTTTTAAAAATTAAAATACTTTTAGATATTGTTTCATCAAATGCTACTTTTAAAGCAGTAAGAGGATTATGGTAATGAATAGTTATTAGCTTTCCACTTGGGGATATTCCTATTAATTTTCTTTTGATACTTTCTCCGAAAATATTTTTTGTTTGCATTATTTTAGGAGTGATATTAAATTGAAGTAATTTATGCTCTCTTTTTACAACTAAATGAAATGGAATAGGGGATTTATCAACAGCTTTTTTGATATCATCCCAAGTTGTTATTTTATAATTATCTATTTTTACGATTATATCGTTTTTATGTAAAATGTTTATTGCAGGAGATTTTGGTAAAATTTGCCCAACCTCGGGTGCTAATTTAGTCCATCCATAAAAAGAGACAAAAAGATATATTAAAAATGCAAAAAGTATATTAAATCCAGGTCCACCAAGAAGTATTGCTATTTTTTGAAGTGGAGTTTTGGACATATAACTATCTTTATCGTAGTTTTTTAGGGTGGGATTAGTATCATCTTGCCCTTTCATTTGAACATATCCACCAAGTGGAATTGCACTAAGACACCAAGAAGTATCTCCAAACTTTTTACAAAGTAATTTTTTGCCAAATCCAACACTAAAAACTTCTACTTTTACACCAACTGCTCTTGCAACCAAAAAATGACCCAGTTCGTGAAAAAATATTAAAAATGATAAAATTAAAATTGCAGTAACGATTCCCATGAGATTCCTTTTGTGTAGTGATTCATAGCATACCCGTAAGCCGAGTTTTGTTTTAGGAAATTATTTATCTAGATGCTATCTCACGATAACATTCAAGCGAAGAGTATAATTCTAAGACTTTACCATCTCTTCTTGCTGCGGATTGGGTTTACCAAGCAACTTATATTGCTATAAGTTCTGGTGAGCTCTTACCTCGCCTTTTCACCCTTACCAAAATTGGCGGTCTATTTTCTGTGGCACTTTCCCTCACCTTACGGTGGCCATCTGTTAGATGGAATCCTGTCTTAGTGCAGCTCGGACTTTCCTCTTTTTCAAGCAATTTCCCAGTATGCTATGAATAGTGTAATTATATCAAATTATTCTATATTTTTTGTAGGTTGTATAGAATTATTATAGATATATTCTACAATTTCATCTATATCATCACTTACAATAAATAAATCTAAATCAGATTTATCTATCATATTTTCTTTTAACATATTTTTATAAAATTTTAAAAGTGGTTCATAAAATTCTTTTCCATAAAATGCTACTGGAATTTTTGACATTTTTTTTGTTTGAATTAAAGTTAAAACTTCACTTAATTCATCAAGTGTCCCAAATCCTCCTGGCATCATAATTGTCCCTACAGAATATTTTAAAAATGTCACTTTTCTTGTAAAAAAGTAATTAAATTCAAGTTTTATTTTTGAGTATGGATTTGGTTTTTGTTCGTGTGGAAGTTTGATATTAAGTCCTACTGAAATATTAGCACCTCTGTTTCCAGCTTCCATAATTCCAGGTCCACCACCTGTAATAATAGCATATCCTTTTTGAGATAATTTTTGACTAATTTTTAAGGCTTTTTTGTAATATTTATTATCTTCTTTTATTCTTGCACTTCCAAAAATAGTAATAGCAGGAGGTAAATCACTTAATTCATCAAATGCATCTGTGAAATCACCAATTATTTTAAATATTCTCCACATATCTTTTTCTATGTTACGATTATCTAAAAATTCTTTTTGAAAATCTTTCATACTATCCCTTTTAATTTGTTGTATAATTATATCATATTAAATCAAGGGGAAATAATGAAAGAAATATCATTTGGTGCTACAAAAGTAGTTACAGGAAGTTGTCATTTAGTTATGACAAAAGAACTTAATTTTTTAGTAGATTGTGGTATGTTTCAAGGAAAAGAAGAACATAGAAATTTTGAGCCATTAGATTTTGATGCAAATGCAGTTAAATATCTTTTGTTAACTCATGGGCATTTAGATCATGTAGGAAGAATTCCACTTCTATTTAAAGCAGGATTTAGAGGGGAAATTATTACAACTAAAGCAACTTGGGATTTGGCTAAAATCGTTTTAACAGATGCTGCTAATTTGATGGAAGAAAATTACATTACAAGAAATAAAAAAGCACTAAGACAAGGAAAAACTGCTGAAAAACCACTTTATACTGCAAAAGATGTTAGAAAAGTTTTTTCTGAATTAGATGTCAGATTTGTTAAATACGAACAAAAAGTAAAACTAGCAAAAAATATAAGTGTTGTTTTTAAAGATGCAGGTCATATTTTAGGCTCAAGTATAATAAAATTAACTATAAAAGATAAAGAGAGTAAAAAAATTGTAGTTTTTAGTGGAGATTTGGGAAATAAAAATAACGATATTTTACCAGCACCAAAAACTATTAAAAAAGCAGATTATCTATTTTGTGAATCAACTTATGGAGATAGAAATCATAAAAGTTTTGAATATTCAATCAAAGAATTTAGAGAAACTATAATAAAAACATTAAAAAGAGGCGGTAATGTGATAATACCTTCTTTTGCAATTGAAAGAACACAAGAAATTTTGTATGCTTTAAAAGAGATGAGTGAAGAGAATATACTTCCAAAAAATGCAAAAGTATTTTTAGATTCTCCAATGGCTATAAAAACTACAAATGTTTATGTCAAATATCATAAACATTTATCAAAAAAATGTAATCAATTTCTAAAAAATACTGGAACTATTTTTGAATTTCCTGAGCTTAGATTTACTACAAAAGTTGACCAATCTAAAAAAATCAATAACATTAAAAGTGGTGCTATTATAATAGCAGGGAGTGGAATGTGTAATGGTGGAAGAGTTTTACATCATCTAAAAAATAGAATTTGGGATAAAAATAATACAGTTTTATTTGTTGGTTATCAAGCTGTTGGAACTTTAGGAAGAGAGATTGTCGAAGGTGAGAAATGGATTGATATTTATGGAGAACAAATTTTAGTACAATCTGAGATAGTTACAATTAATGGCTTTTCTGCACACGCTGACCAAAGTGAACTTTTAGAATGGATAAAACCTATGAGTAAACATTTAAAAGCTCTGTTTTTAGTGCATGGAGAAGAAGATAAACAAATTATTTTCAAACAAAAAATTATAGAAGAGTTTGATATAAAAACTCATATTGTTGATTTTGAAGAAGAGATAGGACTTTAAGAGGGTTTGAATCCTTTTTTGCTTTGACAATATTTTGTTAAAAAACATTTATCACACTTTGGATTTTTAGCGGTGCAAATATATCTACCAAATAAAACTAATGCTTGATGAAGAGTTGCTAAATCAGTTTTAAAAGCTTCTACTAAATCTTTTTCGCATCCTTCGACTGTTTTTGCATCACTAAGACCAAGTCTATGACTAACTCTAAAAACATGAGTATCAACTGCCATTCTATTTTCATTGTCTTGTTCAATCAAAAATACATTTGCAGTTTTATTTCCTACTCCTGGTAGTTTTATAAGCTCTTTATGATTATGTGGGATTTTTCCATTATATTTTTCTTCTACTATTTTTGCCATTTGGATTATATTTTTAGCTTTATTGTTGAAAAATGAACAACTTTTAATTATTTCTTTTACATCATCTAAATTTGCTTTTGCAAGTTCTTTTGTAGAAGGGTATTTTTCAAAAAGTGCAGGAGTAATAATATTTACTCTTTTATCTGTGCATTGAGCTGATAAAATAATAGAAATTAAGAGTTCATAATCATTTTTATATTGTAATTCAGTTTTAGCATCTTTATATTTTTCTAATAAAATTTCTTTTATCTCTTTAATATTTTTTTTAGAAGTTTTAATCATAATATTATCCTTTTTTATATTTTATAATTTATTTGGTATAATATCAAAAAATTTGATTAAAGGAAATTAATGGCTGGACATAATAAATGGTCAAAAGTTAAACATATAAAAGCAAAACAAGATGCAATTAAAGGGAAGTTGTTTACAAAAGCAGTTAGAGATATTATGGTTGCTGCAAGAAATGGAGGAGGGGATCCTGATCAAAATGCAGCTTTAAGACTTGCTATTGATAAGGCAAAAGAAGTTTCTATGCCTCAAGCAAATATTCAAAGAGCTATTGATAAAGCAACTGGAAATTTAGATGGTGTTGTTTATGAAGAAATAACTTATGAAGGATATGGACCAGGTGGTGTAGCTATTATGGTTGAAGTTATGACAGATAACAGAAACAGAACTGTTGCTAATATTAGACACGCTTTTACAAAAGCTGGTGGAAACTTAGGAACGAGTGGAAGTGTGAGTTGGATGTTTGCAAAAAAAGGTATCATTTCTGTAAATAGAGATGAAAGAGAAGATGAAATTATGGAAACTGCGATGGAATATGGAGCAGAAGATATAAAAGAATTTGATGAGGTTTTAGTTATAGAGTCAGCTCCTGAAGATTTTAATGGATTACTTGAAGCAATTAGTGGTCTTGGAGTAGATATTTTAGAATCAAATATTGATTATATAGCTACAAATGAAATTGATGTAGATGATGAAACTGCTGAAAAAGTTGAAAAATTAATTGATACATTAGAAGAAGATGATGATGTTCAAAATGTAATCCATAATATGGCATAAAAGGAAAAAAATGAAGAAATTAGTATTAGGAAGTTTAGTTTTAGTTGGTAGTTTATTTGCAAATAGTGATGTTTTAGCAAGTGTAAATGGAGAAAAAGTTACAAAATCTGAAATAAATGAAGTGTTAAAAGCTCAAAAAATAACTTATGATCAATTACCAGCAGAGTATAAACAAAAAATATTAGATGATGTTATTACTCAAGCGCTTTTAATTCAAACTGCTGAAAAAAGTGGAATTGAAAATAGTAAAGAATTTAAAAAAGAACTTGCAAAAGTAAAAAAACAGTTGGCTTTAAGAGTATTTGTAAAACAAAAACTTAATTCTATTTCTATAACTGAAAAAGAAGCAAAAGTATTTTATGATAAAAACAAAGATTTAATGTTTAAACAACCTGCACAAGTTAAAGCAAGACATATTTTAGTAAAATCAAAAGAAGAAGCTGAGAGAATTATTGCTGAACTTAGAAAAACTCCAAAAAGTAAATTAGAAGAAAAATTTATAGAATTAGCAAAAACAAAATCTGTTGGACCAAGTGGTAAAATGGGTGGAGAACTTGGATGGTTTACTAAAGATAAAATGATACCAGCATTTAGTGAAGTTGCATTTAAACTAAATAAAGGTGATATTACCTTAAAACCAGTACATACAAGATTTGGTTGGCATATAATTTATATAGAAGACAAAAAATCTGGTGGATATGTTCCATTTGAAAAAGCAAAAGCGATGATTATTCAACAATTAAAAGTTAAAAAATTAAAAGAATATGTTGATAGTATAAAAGAAAAAGCAAATATTAAATATTACAACTAAGGGGTGAATATGGAATTTAGAAAAGGTGTCTTAACAGGAAAAGAAGCAAAAGAAGTTTATGCTTACTGTAAAGAAAAAGGTTTTGCACTTCCTGCTGTAAATGTAGTAGGGACAGATTCTGCGAATGCTGTACTTGAAGCAGCAAAAGAAGCAAATTTGCCAGTAATTGTTCAGTTTAGTAATGGTGGAGCTGAATTTTTTGCGGGAAAAGGTATGGGTAATGAAAATTATAAAGCTTCTATTTTAGGTGCTGTAAGTGGTGCTAAACATATTCATACAGTTGCTGAAGATTATGGCGTTAGTGTAATTTTACATACAGACCACGCAGCTAAAAAACTTCTTCCTTGGATTGATGGACTTTTAGAAGCAGGAGCAAAGTTTTATGCAGAAACGGGGAAACCACTTTTTACTTCTCATATGCTTGATTTAAGCGAAGAAAGTTTAGAAGAAAATGTATCTATTTCAAAAGAATATCTTAAAAGAATGTCAAAAATTGATATGTTAATTGAAATTGAACTTGGTGTAACTGGTGGAGAAGAAGACGGTGTTGATAATACAGGAATTGATAATTCAAAACTTTATACTCAACCAGAAGATGTTGCATATGCTTATAAAGAATTAAGTGAAGTTAGTGATTTATTTACAATTGCAGCAAGTTTTGGAAATGTTCACGGAGTTTATAAACCAGGACATGTTAAACTTTCTCCTGAGATTCTTAAAAATTCGCAAGAATATATCAAAAAAGAGTTTAATTTAAATATTGATAAACCAGTTGATTTTGTGTTCCATGGTGGAAGTGGAAGTGAAATAGAAAAAATCCACGAAGCAGTTGATTATGGTGTAGTTAAAATGAATGTTGATACAGATACTCAATGGGCATTTTGGAGTGGTGTAAAAGGTTATATTGAAAAATATAGTGATTATTTACAATCTCAAATCGGAAATCCAGAAGGTGAAGATAAACCAAATAAAAAATATTATGACCCAAGAAAATGGTTAAGAGCAGGGGAAATCTCTATGAAAGAGAGAGTTTTAGAAGCTTATAAGGCATTAAAAGCTATTTAATGCTTTTTCCTTCTCCTATCTCAAAATTTACTTTTAAAAATTTTGATTTTTTAATAAAAAGAGATGATTTAATAAGTGAAGAATTTTCAGGAAATAAAGCTAGAAAATTTTATTACTATTTTGAATATCTAAAACAAAATCCTCAAATAAAAAAAATAATATCTTATGGCTCAAATCAATCAAATGCGATGTATTCTTTGAGTGTGTTAGCTAAACTTTTCAATATAGAGTTAACTTATTATGTTAATCATTTGCCACAATATTTAATTACTAATCCAATTGGAAATTATAAATATACACTTTTAAATGGTGCAGAAATCATAGAAAATTCAGAAATGGTAGAAAAATTAAAAAATAATTCTATTATCTTTGATAAAAATACTATTTTTATTAAAGAGGGTGGGGCAGTAAAAGAAGCTGAATTTGGTATAAAAATGTTAGTAGATGAATTAAAAGAGTATGAAAATTATTCTGTTTTTTTACCGAGTGGAACAGGAGTTACGGCTCTTTTTCTTCAAAAACATTTCACAGGTAGAGTTTATACTTGTAGCTCAGTCGGAGATGATGACTATCTTGTTAAGCAATGGCAAGAATTAGAAATAAATTCAGACTTTTATCCTACGATTATTCCAAAACATAAAAAATTTCATTTTGGAAAACTTTATAAAGAAAATTATGAAATTTGGCTTGAGCTTAAAAATAGTGGAATTGAATTTGATTTACTTTATGATCCAATTGGCTGGCAAGTTGTGATGAATAATTTAGATGTTTTAGGAAGAAATATTATCTATATTCATCAAGGTGGATTAAAAGGGAATGAAAGTATGATTCAAAGATATGAAAGAAAATTGAGAATTGACAATTGAAAATGGAAAATTGATAAATAAAAATTATCAACTCTCAATTATACATTATCAATTTTATATAACTTACTCTTCTTCCAAAAGAATATCTACCCCTATATTTTTTAATTTTTCAGTTAAATTTTCATAACCTCTAAAAAGATGATAAACTCTATGAATAGTAGTTTGTCCACTTGCAATAATTCCTGCCAAAACAAGTGCAGAACTAGCTCTAAGGTCAGTAGCCATTACATCAGCACCTACTAACTGTTTATTTCCATAAATAGTTGCTACTTTTCCATTAATTTTAATATCAGCACCAAGGCGATTAAGTTCAGCTACGTGCATAAATCTATTTTCAAAAAGTCTCTCTTCGATTGTAGAAACTCCATTTGCTTGAGTAGCAACTGCCATAAATTGAGCTTGCATATCGGTTGGAAATCCTGGGTGTTCGTTTGTTACAATATTTACTGGTTTTATTTCATCTGTTGGTAAAATAGTTACAGAATTTTTATTTTTTTCAAAACTAAAGTTCATTTCTTCAAGCTTTGAAATTATATTTTCTATGTGAGTTGGGATTATATTTGTAATTGTAAGTTTAGAATTTGCAATAGCACCGGCACAAAGATAAGTACCAGCTTCTATTCTATCAGGAATTACACTAAAAGGTTTGATTTCTATTAAATCAGTTTGACCTTGAATTGAAAGAGTACTTGTTCCAATTCCTTCAATTTTAACTCCATTTTCTTTTAAAATTTCGCATAATTGCACGACTTCTGGTTCTTTTGCAGCATTTAAAATTTTTGTTTCACCTTTTGCTAAAACTGCTGCCATTATAATATTTTCTGTCCCAGTTACTGTAATTTTATCAAAAATGATTTCACATCCAACCAATTCATGACATTTTGCATGAATATAACCATTTTCTATTAAAATTTCAGCACCCATTTTTTCAAGCGCTTTTATATGTAAATCTACAGGTCTTAAACCAATAGCACATCCACCAGGGAGTGAAACTTTACATTCTTTAAATCTTGCAAGAAGTGGTCCAAGAGTTAAAATAGAAGCCCTCATTGTTTTTACAATGTCATAAGTTGCCGTAGTAGAATTAATTGAATTTGTATTTATTTTTAAAGTGTTATTTTGAAATTCAATTTCACTTCCTAAAAGTTTTAAAAGTTTTAGCATCGTATTTATATCAGCTACATTTGGAATATTATTAATTACTATTTCATTTTTTGCTAAAATTGTCATAGCGATTAGTGGTAGAGCTGCATTTTTAGCACCACTAATTTTAACTTTACCACTAATTTTAGAATTTTTTATTTTTAAAAGTTTCATTCTTTGCCTTCAAAAGAGTATAATAGTTTTATCTCTTCTTCCCAAATATCAGGATTTATTGTTTCTAAAACTAAAGGAATATTATCAATTCTTTCATCATTCATTATAAATTTGAAAGCATCTATTCCAATTTCACCTTCTCCTAAAGAGTGGTGTCTATCAACTCTTGAAGTAAATTTTGCTTTTGAATCGTTTATATGCATACCTTTTAAATATTTAAATCCTACAATTTCATCAAATTGATTCATTGTTTTTTTGTATGCTTCTTTTGTTCTTATGTCATAGCCAGCTGCAAAAATATGAGCAGTATCTATACAAACTCCAATTCTTTCTTTATCTTCTACTAAATCAATAATATCTCTTAAATGTTCAAATTTATATCCTAAATTTGAACCTTGCCCAGCTGTTGTTTCAATAACTGCTATACTTGAATTAGTCTCTTTTAGAGCTTTATTTATATTTTTAGCAATTTTTTCTAAGCACTCTTCTTCACTTATTTTCTTTAAATGACTTCCTGGATGAAAATTTAGATATTTAAGTCCTAATTGTTCAACTCTTTTAAGTTCATCAATAAAAGCGTTTAGAGATTTTTCTTCTTTTTCTGTTTCTGGATGACCTAAATTGATTAAATAACTATCGTGAGGTAAAACCATATCAGCTGTATATCCAAATTCATCCATTTTTGATTTAAATTCATTAATTATTTTTTCTTCGAGTGGTTTTGCTACCCATTGTCTTTGATTCTTAGTAAACATAGCGAAACCTTTTGCACCTATTTTATATGCATTAATTGGTGCATTAAAAACTCCACCACTACTGCTTACATGAGCTCCTACATATTTCAAAATTATTCCTTTTTTAATAAAATTTTATAATTAGCCTAACTTAGGCCAAGCAAGTTTTGTGCCACCTAAAATATGAAAATGTAAATGAGATACTTCTTGCCCTCCATTTTCTCCAATATTTGTAATTACTCTATATCCACTTTCAAAAATTCCAGCTTTTTTAGCTACTTCTTTTATAAATTCTGTTATTTTTGCCATAGTTTGACCATCTACTTCGTTTAAACTTTTGATGTGTTTTTTTGGAATTACTAAAATATGAACAGGTGCAATTGGATTAATATCATTAAATGCTAAAAATTCTTCATTTTCTAAAACCTTGTTTGAAGGTATCTCTCCAGCTATAATTTTGCAAAATATACACATGATTGCTCCTTTTTTTTAATTTTTTTGAATTATACTCAAAATTTTTGTAAAATTAGGAAAAAATTTAAAGGTCTTAATAAATGATTGATTTATCTAAAATAAAAAATGCTCTGCATTTGGATGAACTTGAAAAAATTAGAGTAGAACTTCTGGGTAAAAATGGAGTTATAACTAATGAGTTTAAAAGAATGAAAGAGATTCCAAATGAGCAAAAGAGAGAATTTGCTAAAAATTTAAATGAAATGAAAGAAAAAGCAGCTGCTTTGATTGCCCAAAAGAAAGCAGAACTTGAAGAAAAAGCTCTTGAATTAAAATTAAAATCAGAAAAATTAGATGTATCTATGTTTTCAAACAGAAGTCAAATAGGTGCACTTCATCCAGTTAATATGACAATGGATAAAATTATAGACTTTTTTACTAGAATGAATTTTTCTGTAGAAACTGGGCCTTTAATTGAAGATGAATTTCATAATTTTGAGGCTCTTAACTTGCCAAAATATCATCCAGCAAGAGATATGCAGGATACTTTTTATATGAGCGATGGAACATTACTTAGAACTCACACAAGTCCTGTACAAATTAGAACTATGATGAATCAAAAGCCACCAATTAGAATGATTTCTCCAGGTGCTGTATTTAGAAGAGATTATGATTTGACTCATACTCCTATGTTTCATCAAGTAGAAGGATTAGTTGTTGATGAAGAAGGAAAAGTAAGTTTTGCAAATCTTAAATTTATGTTAGAAAGCTTTTTAGTTGAAATGTTTGGTGATGTAAAAGTTAGATTTAGACCAAGTTTTTTCCCTTTTACAGAACCAAGTGCAGAAGCAGATATTAGTTGTATTTTTTGTGAAGGAAAGGGATGTAGAGTATGTTCTCACACAGGATGGCTTGAAGTTTTAGGATGTGGAATAGTTGATCCTAATGTATTTAAAGCTGTTGGGTATGAAAATGTAAGTGGTTATGCTTTTGGTTTAGGGGTTGAGAGATTTGCAATGTTAATTCATAGAATAAATGATTTAAGAAGTATGTATGAAGGAGATTTAAGACTTATGGAGCAATTCAAATGATAGTTACAAGAAAATGGTTGGAAGAATTTATTGATTTAAAAGACTTTTCAACAGAAGAAATTAGTGATGGATTAAATAGCATAGGTCAAGAAGTAGAAGCAGTTAAAAAAATTAGAATTGCTGATAAAGTTGTAGTTGGGTATGTTGAAGAATGTGAAAAACATCCTGATGCAGATAAACTTAATATTTGTCAGGTAAATGTAGGAAGTGAAGTTACACAAATTGTTTGTGGGGCTAAAAATGTATCAAAAGATCAATATGTAGCAGTTTCAGTTGTTGGTGCAGTTTTACCAGGAAATTTCAAAATCAAAAAAGCAAAGCTTAGAGGTGTTGAAAGCTTTGGTATGATTTGTTCTTCTACTGAGATAGGACTTCCAAAACTTGAAGATGGAATTATGGTTTTGGATAATTCTATTGGTGAACTTGAAGTTGGTAAAAATGTAAGTGAATATTTAGATGATGATATTATTGAACTTGGTGTTACTGCAAATAGAGGTGATAGCTTTTCTATTTTAGGAATTGCAAGAGAACTTAGCGCAAAATTTAATATACCTTTAAAAGAGATATCAGCATACGAAGATGATAAAAATGCAGAGGGTCTTGGAAGACTTTTTCAAATAGAAGGTGATATAGATAATTCATCTCATTATCTAAAAGGTTTTAATATTGAAAATGATAATATTCCTTTTAAGATTAGATATAGATTAAGTTTAGTTGAAGAAAAAGTTACTAATAATATATGTGATTTTGCAACTTATACAACTGTAGCCACAGGAGTTATTACAACAATTTATGATAATTATAAAAAACTTATATTTAAAACAGAAAATAGAATTGATGTTGTAAAAAGTGAAGAAAAAATTATTTATGAAACTGGTATTAAAATGATTAAAATGCCTGAAAATAGATTAGGTAATTTTATAATTGATACTAATTTTATAGAACCTGAAATCGTTTCAACTATTGTATATGAAACAAAAATAAAAACTGATGAAATTTTCTTTAGAAGTAGTAGAGGAAGTAATCCAGATTTAAAATTAGGAATGAATTATATTATAAATGAATTAAATTTAGTAAATGCTAAAATTTATAATGGAAGTTATGATTTAACTAACGAAATAGAAAAAAAAGTTTTAAGTGTTAATTTAGAAGATATTTATTCTATTATTGGAGAAGTTATTGACGAAAATAAAATAGTAAATATTTTAAATAAACTTCAAATAAAAACAGAAGTAAATAGTTCTGAAAAATCTATAAAATTAGAGATTCCACCTTTTAGACATGATTTAGTTAATAAATATGATATTGCGGAAGAAATTCTAAGGGTATATGGAATTGATACATTAACTTCAAAACCTTTGATTTTTGCTGAGAAAAATAGAATAAATGATACTATTAAAAAAATAGAATTTTTAAAATCTATTAGAGAAAAAGCAGTTGCAAATGGATTTTTTGAAACATTACATTTTGTTTTTGATTCAAAAGAAAGATATAAAAAATATTCTATTCCTGTAATAAAAGATAATGAAGATATTTTAAATCCAATAGTAACTGAACTTGATACACTTAGACAAACTACAATTTTACAACTTTTAGATGCTGCTAGTTTTAATAAGAAAAATGGATATAAAAAACTTTCACTTTTTACTATAGGAAGCGTGTATAATGAACTTAGAGAAGAATCTCAAAAAATAGGTTTTGTATGGAGTGGTGCTAAATATAAAGAAAATATAGCTCATAATAAAAATGAAACTGTTGATTTTGCATTTTTTGTAGAAAAATTATCTTCTATTTTAGGAGATTTTGAATTAGTTGAAGATAAGCATATTATTTTATCACATCCTTACCAAAGTGCAAAAGTATTAATTGATGGAGTAGAAGTTGGATTTATAGCAAAACTTCATCCAAAAATTGCAAAAGATTTTGATTTAGATGATACATTTATTGCAGAATTTTTTATAGATTCACTTCCAAATAAAGAATTTAAAGCAAAAGATATAGTTAAGATTCAAAAATCAACAAGAGATTTAAGTTTAGTTGTTGATAAAAATCAAAATTATAATGAAATAAAAAAAGAGATTGAAACTCTTAATATAGTAGAAATAGTTGAATTTTATCCAATAGATATATTCGATTTAGATACTAAAAATTCGTTAACATTAAGATTTATTTTACAAAATTCTGAAAAATCACTAACAGATGAAGAAATAAATGGTATAATTGCACAAGTAATTGAGAAATTAAAAGAGTTAGGTATAGAGTTAAGATGATAAAAATAAAACAGTTAGAACAAAAATTTGATATAGTTATAGATGAAATTGCCAGTGATAAATCAATATCACATAGATGTGCAATTTTTTCTTTGCTAAGTAATAAACCTTCAATAATAAAAAATTATCTTCAAGCAGAAGATACATTAAATTCTCTACAGATTGCCGAGCTTCTTGGTGCAAAAATAGAAAAAACAGATGAATATATTAAAATTACTCCTCCAAAAGAATTAAAAGAACCATTTGATATACTTGATTGTGGAAATAGTGGCACAAGTATTAGAATTTATAGTGGACTTTTGGCTGGAATTGATGGCTTTTTTGTTTTAACTGGTGATAAATATCTTAGAAATAGACCTATGAAAAGAGTTGCTACACCTTTAACTAGTATTGGTGCAAAAATTGATGGTAGAGAAAATGGAAATTTAGCTCCACTTGCTATTAGAGGGGGGAAACTTGAAGCATTTAATTATGAAAGTAAAATTGCTTCAGCTCAAGTTAAATCAGCTATGATTTTAGCAGGACTGAATGCCAATGGAATATCTACTTATAAAGAACCGAGTTTAAGTAGAGATCATACGGAAAGAATGTTAAAAGGAATGGGTGCTGAAATTGAAACTGAAGAAAATGTAATTAAAATTATTCCTTTAAAAACTCCACTTAATCCATTAGAAATAACAGTTCCTACTGATCCAAGTAGTGCTTTTTTCTTTGCAGTAGCTGCTGCTATTACAAAAAGTAGAGTAGTTCTTAAAAATTTAACTTTAAATCCTACAAGAATAGAAGCTTTTAAAATTTTAGAAAAAATGGGTACAAAAATAGAATATCTTTTAAAAGAAGATAAATATGAACCTATTGGTGATATTGTTGTAGAAGGGAATGACTTAAAAGCAGTAGAAGTTAGTGAGAATATCGCTTGGCTTATTGATGAAATCCCGGCACTTGCAATGGCTATGGCTGTTGCAAATGGAAAAAGTATTGTTAAAAATGCAAAGGAACTGAGAGTAAAAGAGTCTGATAGAATAAAAGCTGTAGTTGATAATCTAAATAGATGTGGAATAGAAACTGAAGAATTTGAAGATGGCTTTGCAGTTAGAGGTGGAAATCCTAAATTTGCAAAAATAGAATCATTTGGAGATCATAGAATTGCAATGAGCTTTGCTATTTTAGGTCTTATTTGTGGTATGCAAATTGATGAAACTAACTCTATTCAAACATCATTTCCAAATTTTGTAGAACTTTTAGAGAAAATTACAGAGGTAGAGAATGCAAATTAAATTAGCAAATAGTTACGGCTTTTGTTTTGGAGTAAAAAGAGCGATTGAGATTGCTGAAAAATCAAGTGGAGCGGTAACGTATGGTGCACTTATCCATAATCCTCTTGAAATAGAGAGATTGAAAAATAATTATAATGTTGGATATGTGGATAGTTTAGATAAAATAGATACAAATAAAATAATCATTAGAACTCATGGTATTACAAAAGAGGATAAAGAACAATTAGAATCTCAAGGTAAAGAATTAATTGATGCAACTTGCCCTTTTGTTACCAAACCTCAAGAGATTGTAAAAGAGATGAGTGAAAATGGATACGATGTTGTTATTTTTGGAGATATAAATCATCCTGAAGTAAAAGGGGTAAAAAGTTATTCTAAAAATCAAAATAGAACATTTGTAGTATTAAATGTAGATGAACTTAAAAATATTAAATTAAAAGAAAAAATAGCAGTTGTAGCTCAAACTACAAGGAAGATTTCTGAATTCTTAAAAATAGTGAACTTTTTAGTTGAAAATCATAAAGAAGTAAGAGTATTTAATACAATTTGTAATGCTACTTTTGAAAATCAAGATGCGGTGAAAGAACTTTCAAAAGAAGCAGATATTATGATAATTATTGGTGGGAAAAATTCATCAAATACAAAACAATTATATTTAATATCAAAGGAAAATTGTAATGATAGTTACTTGATAGAAAATGCGGATGAATTAAAACCTGAATGGTTTAAAAATAAAAACCTTTGTGGAGTGAGTGCAGGAGCTAGTACTCCAGAATGGTTAATTCAAAATATCATAAAAAAAATCAAACAAATAAAGGACTACAATGAGTGAAACAATTGAAACAACAGAAAATTTCGAGGAAATGCTAAATGCATTTGAAAATGAACAAAAAAGAACAAGAGTTAAAAATGGAATGATAGTATCTATTGATGACAATGGAACAGTTTTCGTAGATGTAGGAGAAAAAGTAGAAGGTGTTTTACCTAAAACAGAAATTACTGATGAAAATGGAGAACTTAAATTCAATGTAGGTGATGAAATTCCTGTAGTAATTACACGAAGAAGAACAAGTAAAGGTGAAGCAGTACTTAGTCATAAAATGGCTGTAAATGAAGCAAAAAGAAAAGAATTCTTAGATAAATTTAATGTAGGTGACGAGGTTGAAGTAACAATTACAGAACTTAACAAAGGTGGATTTGTTGCTAAAAATGAAGATGGAGTAGAATTTTTTATTCCAAAAAGTGAATCAGCTTTAAAACTTAATGAAGATAATATTGGTAAAAAAATTACGGCTAAAATTATTGAAATTAAGAAAAATGGAGTTGTTATTTCAAGAAAACAACTTTTAAATGAGAAAAAAGAAGAAAGAAATAAATTTGTTGAAGCTATTAAAGATGAAATTGTAAAAGCAACAGTTAAAAATCTTAAAAAAGATGGTGTTGTAATTGAATTTGAAAATGGATGGACTGGATTTGTTCCAAAAGATGAAGTTAGCTATAAAAAAGAAAATCATTTTAGATTACTTAAAAAAGGTGATGAAGTAGAAGTGAAATTAATTGATGCTGATAAAATGTTATTCTCAATTAAAGCTACTCAAAATGATCCATGGGAAGAAGTAAAAGAGAGTGGTATTGCTAATGGAGATGTTTTAAGTGTAACTGTTACAAATATTAGAGAATATGGAGCATTTGTTGATATTGGAAATGGTGTAGAAGGTTTCTTACATATTTCTGAAATTTCTTGGAATTCAAATTCTAAAATTGAAGATTTATTAAAAGTTGGAGATGAAATTGATATCGAAGTAACTGATTTGGATTTAGAAAATAGAAGACTTAGAGTAAGTTATAAATCACTTTTACCAAAACCATCAGAAAAATTTGCCGAAAATCATAATGAAGGTGATATAGTAGAAGGTAAAGTTGTAAATCTTACTGATATTGGTGGATTTATAGAAGTTGATGATGTGGTATGTTTCTTACCAAATAGATTTGTTTCTTGGACAAAGGGTGAAAAAGCAAAAGATATTTTAGAAAATGGTGAAACATATGATTTTGTAGTAGTTTCAATTGATGCAGATAATAATAAAATTATTCTTTCTAAAAAAGATGCAGAAGATTCTCCATATGTTGCATTTGCAAAAGATAATTCATTAGGAGATACAATTAAAGGTGTTATTAAAAATATAGCTGACTTTGGAGTATTTGTATCTTTTAAAAATGGAGTGGAAGCGCTTATTAGAAAAAGTGATCTGGAAAAAGATATTGAAGAATATAGCGTAGGTGATGAAATAGAAGGTCATATTGTTGAGCTTGATGCAGATAATAAAAGAGTTAAACTTTCTCAAAAATAACAGAATATGAAATATTTTTTCTTTTCTGTTTTTTTTATAGTAGCTTTAATTTTAATAATTGTTTATATAAAAATTTCAAATTATAATATAAACAATACACAAAAAGAACCTAAAATTGTAAAAGAAACAAAAGAAAAAAATAGTATTATAAAAGTACTTAATTTAGATGAAAAAAAAATAATCCTTCCTGCAAAGGAACTTTATTTAAGAATAGATTTAAATTATAACCCTAAAATAGTTATTTTATATCAAACAATATTAAATAATTTAAATAAATATACACTGTTTGGAATAGAGCAAGTTTTGAAACTTAATAATATAAAATATTCTATTATTAAATCACAAAATGACTTAAAACTTTTTATAAATTTTGATAAGAAGTCACAAGCAAATAGAATAATTGAACTATTTAAGAGTTATAATTTTAATGTGAAACTTAAGAAAATAAAGATAAAAAAATAAATAAAAGGAAGAAAATGAAAAAAGTAGTAGTTTGTGATCCTATTCATGAGATTGGATTTAAAATCCTTAGTGAAGCTGAAGATATTGAATTAGTTGATGCTTCAAAGACTCCTAAAGATGAATTATTAAAAATAATTGAAGATGCGGATGGAGTAATTACAAGAAGTCCTACTCCTGTTGATGATAAATTTTTAAATGCTGTAAAAAAATTAAAAGCAGTTGTTAGAGCTGGTGTTGGTGTTGATAATGTTGATATCGATGGTGCATCTAAAAAAGGTATAATTGTAATGAATGTACCAACTGCTAATACAATAGCAGCAGTTGAACTTACAATGTGTCATTTAGTTTCTTCTATGAGAGCTTTTCCTAATGCTGTAAATGCTTTAAAAAGAGATAAAGAATGGAATAGAGAAAAATGGCTTGGAAATGAGTTATATGGTAAAAAACTTGGGGTAATTGGATTTGGTAATATTGGAAGTAGAGTAGCTATTAGAGCAAAATCATTTGGAATGGAGATTATTGCATATGATCCATATATAAATCCAAGTAAAGTAACAGATTTAGGAATGACTTATACAACAAACTTTGACGATATTCTTGCTTGTGATGTAATTACAATTCATACTCCAAAAAATAAAGAAACTATTGATATGATTACTGCTAAAGAAATAGCAAAAATGAAAGATGGAGTAAGACTTATAAATGTTGCTAGAGGTGGTCTTTATAATGAAGATGATGTTTTAGAAGGTCTTAGAAGTGGAAAAATTGCTTGGCTTGGTATTGATGTGTTTAATAAAGAACCATTAAGTGATCATCCATTTTGGAATGAAGAAAACACATCTGTAACACCACATATTGGTGCAAATACAATGGAAAGTCAAGAGAAAATAGCTACTCAAGCAGCTGAAAATATTATCCAAGCAGTTAGAGGAATTAGTTATCCAAATGCTTTAAATTTACCAATTGATACAAATAAAACTCCAGAGTGGGCTATAAAATATTTAGAATTAACTCAAAAAATTTCATATTTAATAACACAAACTATTAAAAAAGCTATCAAAAAAATAAGAGTAACTTCTTATGGAGAAGTTTCAGAATATTCAGATTCTCTTCTTACATTTGCAGTAGTTGGTGCAATGACAGAAATTGTTGGAGAAAATGTAAATTATGTAAATGCTACATTCTTAGCAAAAGAGAATGGAATTGAGCTTGAAACTGTTGAAAAAAGTAATGAAAATAGTCCATATAAAAATTTAATACAAGTAGAACTTTTAACTGATACTAAATCTTATACAATTAGTGGAACAATGTTTGAAGATAACTTTAGAGTTGTTGAAATTGAAGGATTTGAACTTGAATTTGAACCAAAAGGTAATTTAATTTTCTTTAGAAATACGGATGTTCCAGGTGTTATTGGAGAAGTTGGTATGACTTTAGCAAAAAATAATATTAACATTGCTGACTTTAGACTTGGAAGAAACAAAAAAGGTGAAGCAGTAGCAGTTATTTTAACAGATTCAAAAATTAAAAAAGATGTTATTGAAGAGTTATCAAAATTAAAAGCAGCACTTAGTGTGCATTATGCTCAAATTTAATTAAGGAGAAGTAATGGCATATAGTATGAATGATTTAAAAAAACATTTAAATATCGAAATAGATGGAGTACCATATAAAATAGTTGAATATCAACATGTAAAACCAGGAAAAGGTGCTGCATTTGTAAGAACAAAAATTAAATCTTTACTTGATGGAAGAGTTATAGAAAAAACTTTTCATGCAGGTGATAAATGTGAAGAACCAAATTTAGAGAGAAAATCTTATCAATATTCTTATAACGAAGATGGAATGTACTATTTTATGGATAATGAAACATTTGATATGCTTTCTTTACCAGAAGAAAATATAGAATATGAAATTCAATTTTTACTTGATGGAATGGCAGTAGATATTAATTTCCATAATTCTAAACCAATAGGACTTGAACTTCCTCAAACAGTTGAACTTGATATTATTGATACACCAGTTTCAAGTAAAGGTGATAGACAAGGTGCTTGTAGAAAACCGGCTAAAGTAAATACAGGAGCTACTATTACAATTCCTTGTCACTTAAATAGTGGTGATAGAATAAAAGTAGATACAAGAACTGGAGAGTATGTAGAAAAAGTTAAATAATGAAAATTAATAAAGAAGAACTTTTTATTTCTCTTATCTCTAAATCATCCCTTGAGGGTGATGATGGAGCTTACTCTAATGGCTTTGTTTATAGTAAAGATGCTTTTTTTGAAGATATTCATTTTAAAAAAGAGTGGCTTTCTTATAAACAAATTGCAATTAAATCTTCCCTTGTAAATATTTCAGATGCTATTGCTATGAATGCAAAGCCGAAATATGCACTTCTTTCTATTGCTATGCCAAAATCAATTACTAAAAATCAAATTAAAGAATTAACTGATGGTTTTTTAGAGATGTCAAAAAAATATAATTATGAAATAATAGGTGGGGATACCATAGCAAATTCTAAACTTGATATTACGATGACATTTATTTCTGAAACAAAAAGACCAATTTTTAGAAAAGGTATGAAAAAGGGAGATTTAGTCGCTTTTACTGGAAAGTTAGGAACAACTTCAAAAGATTTAAAAAGACTTTTTAGAAATAAAAAGATTAATAAAAATTCAAAATTTATAACTCCAATTCTTCGAGATAAATTTATGTATAAGGCAAGTAGGTATATAAATTCAGCACTTGATATTAGCGACGGACTTTTTAAAGAATTAGAAAGATTATCAAAACTAAATAAAAAAGGGTATAATTTTTTTCAAAATTTTGATAAAAAAATAGGGTGTAGTGGGGAAGAGTATGAACTTTTATTTACTTTTTCTCCAAAAAATTTAAAATATGTTCAAAATATAGCAAAAATTACAAAGACACCATTGACTATTTTTGCAAAAGTTACAGAAGGAAAATATCGCTCAACTTGTAAAGAAAACCATTTTTAAAGGAAAAGGAATTAAAATGAATCATTCAGAAAATTTAGAATCAACTTATTCACCACTAAGTGGTGGAGATAGAGTAAAAGTAATTAGTTTTTTTACACTTTTAATATTGCCATTTGCTTGGTTTGGCTTAAGTGTTCCAGTGATTTTAATTATTGGAATTGCAATATATATTATGAAAAAAGATAAAAGTTTTTCGCCTATACTGAAATCAAAAAATTGGATTAAACTATATTTGATTTTATTGGGTATATTGCTAATAAGTGGGGTTGGGGATAATCACGAGTTTTCAGATATTGTAATGGGTATTTTATGCTTAATTTTTCTTTGGAGTCTATTATTTATATTTGATTTTTTGTTTTTTAAACCATTAGAAGAACATCAAGATTGGGTTGTAAAAAATGGAATATTTGCAGATAAAGAAAAAGCAATAAATATTATAGATAAAGATAATGGTAAATCTTATTCTGTAGCAGATGAATTGATAAAATGGAATGATTTATTGGATAAAGGATTAATTACACAAGAAGAATTTGAAGAACAAAAAAAGAAAATTCTTAATAAATAATAAATAAGGAGATTTATTATGATAAAAATTGAAAAAATTGAAGAAATGTGTAAAGGAAACTTTATAAGTTTAAAGAAATTATATTTTACTGAAAATAATAAAAAAAGAGTTTGGGAAATAGCAGAATTATATGATAGTGTAGCAATTTTGATTTTTAATGTTACAAAACAAGCTTTTGTTTTAGTTAAACAATTTCGTCCAGCTGTATATTTAAAAAACAGTGATGGATTTACTTATGAGCTTTGTGCAGGAATTTGTGATAAAAAGCTTAGTTTAAAAGAGATAGCTATTGAAGAGATAGAAGAAGAGACTGGATATAAAGTAGATGATATTGCCGAAATTAATACTTTTTATACTTCTGTTGGAAGTGCAGGAGCGAAGCAAACTCTATTTTATTCAGAAGTGGAAGATAAAGACAAAATCACTAAAGGTGGTGGAATTGATGATGAAAATATTGAAGTTGTTGAATTACCTATAAGTGAAATGGAAGATTTTATGTACGGTACTTCAAAAGTAAAAACACCAGGGCTTTTATATGCATTTGAATGGTGGAGGAATCAAGCAATTGATGCGATGATGGAAAATGTGGAAAATCAAATATAAAGGTAAAAAATGAAAGCAATTTTTAGAGAATATGACATTAGAGGGATTTTTGAAAAAGAGTTAAATAGTGATATAGTTAAAAAAATAGGGTATTTTTTAGGTAAAAAAGTAGAAAATGATTATGTTTTAGTTAGTTATGATGCCCGAACTCATTCTCCAGTTTTAGCAAATTGGCTTATTTCTGGATTTAATAAAGCAGGTAAAAAAGTTATTTTAGCTGGAATTTTGCCAACAGGAGTTAATTATTTTGGTAATTTTCAAAAATTATGTTTAGATGGTATTGGAAGTGTAGAAGTAGGTGCAGGAGTTCAAATTACGGGTAGTCATAATCCTCCTGAATATAATGGATTTAAAATCACACTTGAAAAAGCACCATTTTTTGGTGAACAAATTTATAAACTTGGTGATGAGATTTTAAGTAGTGATATTGAAATAGAGGATAATTTTGAAGCAATTAATTATGATTTAAAATCTCAATATATTGATTATATTTCCAATCAATTTTCTCATTTACAAGGGCTTGATAAAAAATTTGTTTTTGATGTGGCAAATGGAGTTGCTGGAGTTGTTTTAAGAGATATTTTAGATAGATTAAAAATTCAAAATTATAAAATTATGTATGAAAAGCCTGATGGAACTTTTCCAAATCATCATCCAGACCCAAGTGAAGAAAAAAATTTAATAGATATCAAAAAAGAGTTAGCTAATTTTGATTATGGATTTGCTTATGATGGAGATGCGGATAGGATTGCTTTTTTAGATAAAAAATATAACTATAAAGGTGATATTTTAGCACTATTTTTTGCTAAAAATATGAAAAATCCTACAATTATTTCAGAAGTTAAAGCTACTCAAATTATGTATGATGAAATTAATAAATTTGGAAAAGCTATTATGTATAAAACAGGGCATTCTAATTTAAAAGTGAAAATTAGAGAAACTAATGCAGATTTAGCAGCTGAAGTTAGTGGTCATATCTTTTTTAATGATAGATATTTTGGAGTAGATGATGCTATTTATGTAACTTTTAGAATAATGGAACTTATAAAAGATGGATTTGAATTTGATAAAGAATATGAAAACTTACCAAAAATTTATAATACAGATGAATTAAAAGTAAATACTACAGAAGATAAAAAATTCAAAATTATTAATGAGCTTAAAGAAAGACTTTTTGAAGATAAAGAAAAACTAAAAATAAAAGATATTATTACAGTTGATGGTGTTAGAGTTATTTTTGAAAATGGTTGGGGATTAGTAAGAGCAAGTAATACAACTCCTGTAATTGTTACAAGATTTGAAGCTGAGGATGAAAAAAGTTTAGAAAAAATTCAAAACACTCTTATGAAATATTTAGAAGAATTGCTATAAAATATTTTTAGTATTTACACCAAGTTTGAAGCGTTCCCGAAAATTGAAAAAATTTTAAAAACTTAAGAAATTCCAAAAAACTTTTTAAGTCTTTTCCCAGCTTTTCCTAATCCTAATTTCATTCCACTATATTTCATAATTTTAGCAACTGCTTTCCAGTCATTTTTTTCATAACAAGGAGTAGGGCATTTTCTACATCTTGGTTTTATTTCGTGAGGACAATTTTGTAAATTTTTAATACTTGTAGCCAAAAGAGCATTACATTCATCACAAAGAGTAACATCTAATTTGAAATATTCATTATTATAAGGAATATTATAATTTCCCTCGTGCATAATTTTGTCTTGATGTTTATCGTGGCAATAAAGTTCAAAAAACTTTTTTAATGTATCTATTTCGCCTCTAAATTTTTCATTTGTCATTAATTTTCCTCACAATTAGCACAATCAAATTCTTCAAAATTTTGTCTAATAGCATCATATAAAACTATTCCAGCACTTATAGCAAGATTTAAGCTTCTTCCTTCTTTTCCCATTGGAATAGTTATCATATTATTTTCATTTTTTTTCATTATTTCCATAGGAATACCACTTGTTTCACTTCCAAAAATAATATAATCACCCTTTTTAAATTTTGCTTTAAAGTATGGCTTTTTACTTTTAGTAGTAGAAAAAAAACATCTATTTATATCTACATTTGCAAAAAACTCTTCATAATTTTCCCATACTTTTAAATCAAGTTTATGCCAATAATCGAGTCCAGTTCTTTTAACTGCTTTTTCACTTATATCAAAACCAAGAGGTTTTATAAGATGTAATTTTACATTACTATTTACACATAACCTTCCAATAGCACCTGTGTTGTGTGGAATTTGTGGATTAAATAAAACTATATTAAACATTTTTTTTATGCCTTTTAATAAGATAAGCTAAAATTTTCGCTATACTTTTTGTGTTTTCGTTAAAGATATGATTTAATCTATCTTTAATAATTTGTGTTTTTATCTCCTCTTTAGAGAATGATTGTTTTATTGCCATATACAAATATCCTATCTTCTAAGGCAAGTTTCAAAGCTCTACTTAATACATTTTTTTCTACATCACGACCTTTATTTCTCATCTCTTCCCAACTCATTTCGTGATTTACTCTTGTAATATCTTGTTCTATTATCGGACCATCATCTAAGTCATTATTTACAAAATGTGCAGTTGCACCAATTATTTTTACACCTCTGTTATAAGCTTGTTTATAAGGATTTGCACCAATAAAAGCTGGCAAAAATGAGTGATGAATATTTATGATTTTATTTGGATATTTACCTACAAAATTTGGAGTTAAAATTCTCATAAATTTAGCTAAAACTATTAAATCTGGATTATATTTTTCAATTACTTCAATCATTTTGTTTTCGTGTTCAATTCTATCTAGATCATCAGCATTTATATAATAAAATGGAATATCAAATCTTTCTACTAAAGCTTTTAAATTTTCTCTATTTGCTATTACACATTGAATATTTATATCTAAATCTTTTGAATATTGTTTAATTAAAATATCACCTAAAGCATGGGCTTCTTTTGTTGCTAAAAGAACTACATTTTTAGTCTCTTTTTTTGTTATTTTTATATTTGCTAATGGTAAAATATTTTGAAGGGCATTTCTTATTGAATTTATATCTATTTCTCCACTTATTTCACTTCTATAAAAAAATTTAGAATTTTCATTATCTACAAATTCTTGTTCATTTATAATATTTACATTATTATCAAATAAAACTTTTGAAATTTTATAAATTAGACCTTTTTCATCTTTTGTGTCTATTAAAAGAATATATTTCAATTTTTATCCTTTTTTAATTTATTATATCAAACTTTTTCTTTTTTATTTCTTTTAAAATTGATTTTTTGGGATTTTTAGGATCTATTTTTGTAGGTTTATATTTTTTTTCATATAAATTATTTTCAATTAACCACTCTTTACAACAATTATTATTTAAAATAGACCAATTTTTTAATGGGTATTTTAGTGAAAGAGCCATTAAAAAACGATTACTTACTTTTTTGGGTTTTTTCTTCATTAAAGCAGGTCGTTTTATATGTTTTGGGAAAAAATCAAAATTAAATTTTTTATAATTTTTCAAATGGTATAAAAAATAGCTTGGATGTGGATTTGTTTTATATATTTTACTAAGTTTACAAAATAGAGTAGAGCTTATTTCTAAATTAAAAAGTTTTTTTGCAATATCCAATTTTATAAAATAATAAAATCCATAGTATAAATATTTAGAATAAAACATCTTTTCAAACTCTTTATAAATTCTATCAATGCTTAAATCATTTAATTCAATTGTTTTGCATAATTTGATTGTTTTAGATGCAATTCTGAATTTTAATCTACTTGTAAATTGCATAGCTCTTAAAACTCTTAAAGAATCTTCTTGGAATTTTACCTCATTGATATGTCGAATAATTCTTTTTTTAATATCATTTTGCCCACTATAAAAATCTAAAATTTCATTTGTAAAGATATTTATCATAATTGAGTTCATAGTGAAATCTCTTCTTTGAGATGCTTTTTTTTCATCTTGACAAACTTTAACACTAAAGCCTTTATGACCATTAGCGATTTTATTTTCAGTTCTTGGAAGAGATAAATCAAAATTTTTGTATTTATAAACAAAAAAACTTTTTCCTACACCTTTTGCACCAAGTTTTTTCATAAGTTTTTCAAATTCATCAGGAATAATGTCGTATATTTCTATATCAAAATCTGTAGGAGTTTTATTCATTAAAATATCACGCGAGGCACCACCTACTAAATAGGCTCTTTTTGTGTAAGGTTTAAGAAAATTTATTATTTCTTGTATATTACTCATTTAGTTTTTTTTCAATTTGGGCAAGAGTATATTCAAGAAAATTAAGTGTTAAATCAAGTTTTTGTTCTAATTTTACTATGTTTGGAGATTGAAGCCCTTCAAATAAAACTAACAATCTTTCTTTTAAATTAAGTAAAAATTCTTTATCAATTGCTTTAGTCTCAGAAGATGTGTTTTCTTCTTTTTCATCTAATTCTTCAAGAGTTTGTAAAATTACATCTTTTAAATCATTATTCATTTTATTCCTTTAAAAGCCTTTTATAAGCCACTCTTCAAATTCTAAAAAGTTATTTTCATCCATTTTGATAAAAAATTCTTTCATATTATTGTTGATTTTATTAAATTTTGTTCTTATTTTTTTTAATCTTTTTAAAGCAATTTTTAATTCTTTATCTTGGGGATTTTTTTTAAGGAGATTTTGATAAATCACAAAAGCTTCTTTAAAAAAGCCTTGTGATTCTAAAATTTTAGCGTAAGTTTTATTTGGTTGCATATTCAGCGATTAAACTTCCCATTTCTTCAGTACTAACTACTTCTTTAGCATCGAAATTAGCTAAATCGTGAGTTCTATATCCCTCTTTTAAAACAGCTTTAATAGCATCATCTATCCTATTAGCTGCTTTTACTTCTCCTAAGTCTCTTAGCATCATACTTGCACTCATAATAGTGGCAATTGGGTTTGCAATTCCTTGACCAGCAATATCAGGAGCACTTCCATGGATTGGCTCATAA
The DNA here is from genome assembly GCA_030826765.1 of Nautiliales bacterium. Classification (GTDB taxonomy): domain Bacteria; phylum Campylobacterota; class Campylobacteria; order Campylobacterales; family JAADDX01; genus JAUUDM01. The sequence continues at coordinate 22,004 of JAUUDM010000028.1, read as the reverse complement.
AGTCCAACTTTTCCACCAATACTAGAACTTGGTAAAAGACCAATACTTCCAACTACCATACTTGCTGCATCGCTTAAAATATCTCCAAAAATATTTCCTGTTAAAATAACATCAAATTGTTTTGGATTTCTAATAAGTTGCATTGCTGCATTATCTACATACATATGTTCTAATGATACTTCTGGATAATCTTTTGCAATTTCCTCAACAACTTCTCTCCATAATTTAGAAACTTCTAAAACATTAGCTTTGTCTACAGAAGTTACTTTTTTATCTCTTTTCATAGCTTGATCAAACGCTACTTTTGCAATTCTTTTTATTTCATCTTTTGTATAAATCATTGTGTTATATGCTACATCTTCTTTTTTTTCTCTTGGTTCACCAAAGTATATACCACCAGTTAGTTCTCTAACAACTACAAGATTTACACCTTTTATTACTTCTTCTTTTAGAGTAGAAGCGGCTGTTAATTCATCAAAAATCACTGCTGGTCTAATATTTGCAAATGCATTTAAAGATTTTCTTAGCTTAAGAAGGCCAGTTTCTGGTCTTTTTTCTGATGGTAAAGAATCATATTTTGGACCACCAATAGCACCAAATAAAACAGCATCACTGTTTAGTGCACCAGTGATTGTATCAGCTGGAAGAGGATTATCAAATACATCAACTGCACATCCACCCATTAAATATTCATTATATTCAAATGATATATTTTCTACACTTGCTATTGCATCTAAAACTTTAACAGCTTCATTTACGATTTCAGGACCAATTCCATCACCTTTAATTAAAGCTATTTTATATTTATTACTCATATTATTTTTCCTTTATTTCTTCTTTAGCATAATTCATAAGCCCACCTGCAGCAATTAGTTCTTGCATAAAATCAGGAATTGGAGTAAATTTATAAGTTTTACCCGTTTCAAAATTATGAACTTCTCCATTATCAAGGTCAATTTTTACTAAATCACCTTCATTTATTTCATCACTTTCTAATAGTTCAAAAATAGGAAGTCCCATATTAAATGAGTTTCTATAGAAAATTCTTGCAAAGCTTTTAGCTATTACGGCACTTACTCCTGCTGCTTTTAAAGCGATTGGAGCGTGTTCTCTACTACTTCCACTACCAAAATTCCAACCTGCTACAATAATATCTCCTGGCTCTACTTTTTTAGGAAATTCTGGATCTGCATCTTCCATTACATGTTGAGCTAATTCATGTGGGTCAGATGTATTTAAATATCTTGCTGGGATAATTAAGTCTGTATCTATGTTATCTCCAAATTTCCAAACTTTTCCAGTTATTACATTCATAATATATATCCTTTTTAATATCTTTATGCGAATTTTACAAAAAATTTAAAATTTTTACAACTCATTATCTTTTTTAGTATTTTTTTCTTCTGTTTGACTATCTTGATTTTCGTCATTAGATTGTATAATCTCTGTATCTAAAATTGTTTCATCTTTTAATTTTTCAATATCTGCACCAATAGCTTCTGAAATATGATTATATCCTTCTTTTGCCATTAGTTCAAGAATACCTTCATTTATCTCTTTTATAAGTTTTGGTCCATGATAAATAAATGCTGTAAATATTTGAATTAAACTTGCTCCTGCTTTTATTCTTTTATATGCTTCCTCAGCACTATCAATTCCACCAACACTTATTAAAACAGTTTTCCTAAAAAGCTCTTTTGCAAGGCTTGTCAGCATATTGTAAGATTTTTCTTTTAAAGCTTTTCCACTTATTCCACCTCTATCTTGAGGATTTTTTACTAAACTATAATCAACTGTTGTATTTGTTGCAACTATTCCATCCGCTCCATTAGCTACAGCAATTTTCGCAATTTCAACTGCAAATTCAATATCCATATCAGGGCTTAATTTCATTAAAATTGGTTTATTTGTTAATTTTTTAAGTTCTATAAATAAATTAGAAATAAATTCTTCATTTAATAACTTTCTTAAATTAGGTGTGTTTGGACTTGAAACATTTACTATAAAAAAGTCAACTTTATCTTTTAATTTTTCTACTAAAATTTTGTAATCTTCAATTGCTTTATATTCTGGAGTAGTTTTATTTTTACCAATATTCATACAAAGAGGTAAAATAAACGGATAAATTTTATCAAGTCTCTCAGCAATTACTTCTACCCCATCATTGTTAAATCCAAAAGCATTTTGAAGTGATTCTTCTTTTATGTGTCTCCAAACACGAGGTTTTTCATTCCCTGGTTGTGGTTTTGGTGTAACTGCACCTAGTTCTCCCCATGCGAAACCTAAACTAGGAAGCGCTTGAATCATTGTTGCATTTTTATCAAATCCACCTGCAGTTCCTACTGGATGTTTGAAATCCAATCCCCAAATTTTTTGATGAAGTTTTTCATTTTTTACAAAATATTTTTCACTCATCCAGTTAAAAAACAGAGGACATCTTCTAGCTGTACTTAAAGCTATTTCAGCCAAATGATGTGCATTTTCCGGATTTATTTTAAATAAAATTGGTCTAATTTTTTCATACATTATATTTTCTCCCATAGAGTTGCAGTAGGTGTATCTTGAATTTTTACACCTAAGTTTAATATTTCTTCTCTAATTTTATCTGCTTCTTCATAATTTTTTGCTTTTTTTGCTTCATTTCTTTTTGAAATCAATTCTTCTATTTTTTGTTTAGTATCTTCATCAATTCCAATTTGAAAATATTCATAAGCATCTTTTCCACCAACTCCTAATAACTCAGAAATATATTTTATATTAGAATTTATTTTTTGTTTTAAAACTTTATCTTTTGGATTATTATCAAGAGCTTCATTTGCATTTGAAATAAATTCATCAATTACAGCTAACGCCTTAGATATATTTAAATCATCACTCATAGATTCAAGTAGTTTAGTCTCAAACTCTTTATCTTGATTAAATTTAGTTAATCTATAAATCCTTTTTTTTAGTCTATAAATTTTATCAAGCCTTTTTTTACTTACTAAAAGGTCTTCTTCACTAAAATTAAATCCATCTCTATAATGAGTTTGCATTAAATAATATCTTAAAATTTCTCCGTCATAAACTTTTAAAGCATCTTTTACAAAAAAACTATTTCCAAGAGATTTACTCATTTTTTCACCATTAATATTTACAAATCCATTATGCATCCAATATTTTGCTAAATGATTACTATATGCACAGTGGCTTTGAGCTTCTTCATTTTCGTGATGAGGGAAAAACAGGTCAGCTCCACCACCGTGGATATCAATTTGATATTCTTTGTCGTAAGCAATATGTTTTTTTATCATTGCACTACATTCAATATGCCACCCTGGACGACCTTTTCCAAAAGGAGAATTAAAGCATACATCATCTTCACCCTTGCAAGCTTTCCATAAAGCAAAATCAGCTGGATTTTTTTTACCAAAATTACAAACTCTACTTTCTGTATTTTCTTGGCATTTATGAGATAGTTCACAATATTCATTGTCTTTTGAAGTGTCAAAATAAATGTCACCATCAATTTCGTAAGTATAACCTTTGTCTTTTAATGTTTGAATAAGTTCAAATATAGCATCTAAACTTTCAGTGGCTTTTGGCTCTATATCTGCTCTTTTTACATTTAATTTTTCCATATCATTTAAATAACTATTTATATAAAATTCTGTAATTTCTTTTAGAGATTTACCTGTTTGATTCATTTTATTTATGATTTTATCATCAATATCAGTAAAATTTTTTACAAATGTTACATTGTAAGCATTTTTTTCTAAAGTTCTTCTAAGCAAGTCAAAACTTATTGAACTTCTTGCATGTCCTAAATGAGCATCATCATATACAGTTGGACCGCATACATAAATTTTTACATCATTATCTTTTATTGGTTTAAATTCTTCTTTTTGTTTAGTATGAGAATTGAAAATCTTCATTATTACTCCTAATTTTTATATTTGCAATTATAACAAAAATATTAAAATAACTTTTTTAATGATTAATTAAGTTTTTAAAATTAGCAAATCCAAATTCTTTGATAGTTAAGAAAAATAAAAGATATCCTGTTAGTGTACTTGCTAATGCTAATCCACTTGCACCCATTGGATAGATTAAAATAAGACTAAAAACTATATTCCATCCAAGAGAAATAGCAGAAATTTTAGCTGCTTTCATATGACGATGAGTAGAGTATAAATAACTTAAAAATATTTTAGAAAGTCCAAATGGGATAAGTCCTAAAATATACATTTGTAATACAAAAGTTGTATTAAGAGTATCAGTATAAGTAAACGCACCTCTTTGGAATAATAATTTTACAATAAATTCAGCACCTACAAATCCAATTATAGTAGCAATTAACAAAATAATAGCTAAAAACCAAAAGCTTTTTTTCATAATTTCATTTGCTTTTTTTTCTTCATTGTTGTTTAAATATTTGGAAAGTTTTGGAAAAACTGCAACACTTGTAGCTATTGCAAAAAGTGCCAAAGGTAGTTGAAAAAGTCGATTGGCATAATATAAATAACTAATACTTCCACTAATTAAAAATGTAGCAAGCCAAGTATCTAAAAAAGCAGAAATATGAGCAGTTGAATTTCCAAAAATTGATGGTAAAAAGGCTTTTTGAAATTTTTGTTCTGCAAGTTCTGGCTTTTTTTTACTTTTACATCCAATTTCTAAAAGTTTTAATATTTTAAAATTTTTAGCAGTAATTAAATGTGCAATTAATTGTAATAATCCACCAATTAAAACTCCAAAACTCATATAATAAATGATTTCTAAAGGAGATTTATTATAAGATAGAAGTAAAGATATAATTAAACTTATATTCAAAAGTCCAGTTGAAAAAGCAGTAGTTGCAAAATGATTTTTATATTGTAATAAACTAGCTAAAAAAGTAACTAAAAATATAAAATCTAAATAATAAAAATTTATAGCAATTAAAGGAGCGGCTATATTCTTGGCTTCATTATTAAATCCAAATGCTAAAATATTTGTAATATATGGGGCAAATATAGTGACAATTATAGATAATAAGAGTATAATTATAAAAAACTTTTTTAAAATATTAAATGAAAAAGATGGTTTATAAACAGCAGAACTAAATGCTGGTAAAAAACTTTGAGTAAAGGCTCCTTCTGCAAAAATACGGCGAAAAAGATTAGGCAATTTAAATGCCACAAAAAAAATATCACTGTATATATTTGCTCCAAGGATGGATGCTGTTAACAAATCTCTGATAAACCCAAGGATTCTTGAAAAAAGAATTCCGAAACTATTTGTAAATATTGCTTTAAACATAAATGAAATTGTAGCATAAAAAGGAAAAATGTGGGACTTTTTGATATTTTTAAAACTAAACAAAAAGATATAGAATCAGATAATAAAGAGGCTAAATTCACAACACAAATTGTTAAAACTGATAATGTATCTAAAAGTTTATCAGAAATTGCTAAAAAATATAATCTGGCTTTATCTAGTATAGATTTTGATATTTTAAATGTAGAAACATATATCAGACTTCATAAAAATGATGATTTTGTTTTAATGGATGATGAAACTGAAAATCTGATAATAAAAGAAAAACTTTTATTAAATGAAGATTTTGAAATCAAACAATCATATGAAATACGAGTCCAAAAGTTTAAATTTTCAGATGATTTTGAATTAATTGGAAAATTTCAAGCAAATAAATCTTTAACAAGAGCTACTTTTGTAGTTTCTCCTAACTCTTTACTAAATTATTCTAACAAATTAGAATCTCAAATATTAGATGAGTTATATAAGAAAAAATTAAAATCACAAATGATAATTCAATTTAAGCCTTTTGAAGAAAAATTATTAGATGATATTAAAAATCTGATTACAAAAATTAGGGTTGTTGGAATGATAGAAGACGATTTTCCTATTACTTTATGTGAAGCTATTACACCTATTGAACCTATAAAAATGGAAGTTATTGAACATTATAAAGCTTTAGCAAAAGAAGATGAGTTTGTGAAAGAACTTATTTATCCTATAAAAAAAGATGATGTTATTATAGAAATAATAAAACCACAAGAAGGAAAAAATGGTCGAAATTGTAGAGGAGAATATATAAAGGTATCTGAATTAAAAGAGAGTAAAATACCTGAATTTAAAATAAATGGAAATGAAGCTATCAAAAAAGAAGACACTGAATCTATTAAATATATCTCAAATAAGAATGGTTATGTTTATTTAAAAGGAAATGTTATTTTTGTCAAAGATGAGCTTGAAGTTAATCAAATATCTTTAAAAACTGGAAATGTTAAAGGTGCTTTAGAAAGTGATGTAAAACTTGAAATAAACGAAAGTGATGTTATGAAGGATGCTATTCGTGATGGAATGATAGTTGAAACTACAGATTTGCTTGTAAAAGGTAATGTTGGAAATAATAGTAAAATAAAAGCTAAAAAATTAGTAATTGAGGGACAAACTCATCGAAATTCAAAAATAGCTGCTATTAAATCAGATATAAATATTCATAGAGGATTATTAAAAGGAAAAGAAGTTCTTATTCATAGGTTAGAAGGTGGTAGAGTAGAAGCGGAGAAAGTTCATATTAAGCAGGCTATTAGTGGTAAAGTTATTGCAAAAGAGATAACAGTAGAACTTTTAGGCTCACACATTACTTTAATAGCCTCAGATTTAATTGAAATACAAACATTAAAGGGTAGTGAAAATAAATTTATAATTGATGAAAGTCAAGTAGAGCATAAAGCAGAATATGTTGTAAAGCAAGAAGAAACTATAAAAGAACTTGAAAGGAAATTTAGACAATATAAAGAAAAATATGATATCAATAAACAAATTATTTTAAGAAATAAATTTTCAATTAATGAGTTGAAAGAAAAAATAAATGAATATAAACAAAATAATCTTCCTATAAAATCAGTATGGTTACAAAAATTAAAAAAATATAATGATTTTGTAAAACAAACTAAAAAGATTGAAGATACATTAAAAGAGATAAAAGAAAAAATGGAATTTATAAAAAATGAGCTTAATCAATTACAAAATAGTACATTTTTAGCAAAAGTAATTTCTCATTCTGGATTTCCTGAATTTAATAGGGTTGAATTTCATTTGATTGAACCTCCTATGAAGATAACATATGATACAAAAGAAACAGATAGAGATATAGAAGTTTTTATGCTTAAAGATTCTGGAGAAATGGATTATAAAATAGTAGGGAGTAAAGATGATAGCAGCTCTTAGAGGTAAACTGTTTAAAAAAAAGTTAAATACTGTATTAGTAGATGTAAATGGTGTGATTTATGAAATTAGTGTTAGTGTAAACACATATTCTGAATTAAATGATGAGGTATTTATATATATTACTGAAATAATAAGAGAAGATAGTTATACTTTATATGGGTTTATAAATGAGTATGAAAAAAAGATGTTTGATACTTTAATCAAAATCAATGGAGTAGGTCCTAAAGTTGCTTTAGCAATATGTTCAACTTTTACTCCTCAAACATTTGCAAGTATAGTTCAAACTAAAAATATAGCAGCACTTAAACAAGTTCCAGGAATTGGTCCAAAAAGTGCAAGTAGGATTCTTGTAGAACTTGGAGAATTTAGTGTTGGAGAAATAAACGAAGAAGATAGTGCAATTCCAGATGCTATTATTGCTCTTGAAAATTTAGGATTTAAAAAAGATGCGATTACAAAAGCATTGAAAGATGTCAAAGTTACTTCAACAGAAGAAGCAGTTAAATTAGCTCTTAAAAAATTAGCAAGTTTTTAATTTATATGTAGAAAGGATAGAAATGAATTTAATAATTTTATTTGGTGGAAGCAGTTATGAGCATGAAATTTCAATAGTTAGTGCTATTACATTAAAAGATAAAATAAAAAAACATAATTTAAGTTTTGTTTTTGTAGATAGAAATAGAGATTTTTATTTAATAGAAAAAGAGAATATGAAAAGTAAATATTTTTCATCTTTTGAATATAAAAAAGCAAAAAAATTAAATCTTCAAAAAGGTGGATTTTTTTATAAAAAATTGTTTGGAAATGAAAATATAAATGGAATTGTTTTAAATTTAATTCACGGAAGAGATGGAGAAGATGGAAAAATTGCAGGTATGATGCAGTTTTTTGGAATCAAATGTATTACTCCAAATATAGAAGCAAGTGTAATAAGTTATAATAAACTTTATACAAAAATGTATGCAAAAGAAATAGGAGTTAAAGTTTTAAATTATAGATATGTAACTGATAATAGTTATATTCCAGAAAGTTTTCCTGTAATTATAAAACCTGTAAGACTTGGAAGTAGTATAGGTGTAACTATTGCTAAAAATAAAGATGAGTATTTATATGGACTTGATGTTGCTTTTGAGTTTGATGATGGTGTTATTATTGAAGAGTTCAAAGAAGGAATTAGCGAATATAATCTTGCAGGATGTAAAGCAGGGGAATTGATTTTTTCTAAAGTTGAGAAAGTAAATAAAAAAGAATTCTTAAGTTATGATGATAAATATTGTGATTTTTCAAGAAAAGAAGTAGAAACTCAAAAAGTTGATTCTATTTTAGAAGAAAAAATAAAAGAAAATTTTAGTAAAATTTATGAAAATTTATTTAATGGTGCTTTGATTAGATGTGATTTTTTTGAACTTAATGGAGAAATATATTTAAATGAGATAAATCCAATTCCAGGAAGTATGGCTAATTATCTATTTGAAGATTTTGATGAGGTTATAGAAAAATTATCAAATTCACTTAAATTTGAAAAAAGAATTGAAATTGATTACAGTTATATAAATAAAATTCAAATGGCAAAAGGTAAATAGTGGCAGTTAAGCTTGGAATTAATTATGAACTTTATAATTTTGATAAAGATAATCCAATTATATTTTTACACGGATGGGGTAGCAATAAAGAAGTAATGAAAGTTTTCAAAGATGAATTTGAAAATAATAAGCTTCTTTTTATTGATATGCCTGGATTTGGTAAAAGCCAAACAGATGAAGTATGGAATACACAAAAATATGCTGATAAATTAGATGAATTTTTAAAAGAATTAAATATAAAAAAATTTTGTATAGTAGGACATAGCTTTGGTGGAAAAGTAGCAACTCTTTTAAATCCAAGATATCTTGTTTTACTTAGTTCTGCAGGGATTATTGAACCTAAATCTTTAAAAGTAAAAGTTAAAATAAAATTATTTAAACTTCTTAAGTCTTTTGGAGGGAACAAAATAAGAAAACTTTTTGTTAGTAGTGATGCAAAAGATATGAGTGAAAATATGTATCAAACTTTTAAAAATGTAGTAGATGAGGATTTTAGTGATAAATTTAAAAATTACAGAGGAAAAGCTATAGTTTTTGGAGGAGATAAAGATACAGCAGTATCACCAAAAGCTAATAAAAAAATATCTGAATTATTAAATAGTAATCTTATTATGTTAAGTGGAAATCACTACTTTTTTTTAAATAAACAAAATAAAAATATAATTACAAAAAATATAAAAAAACTAATAGAGGGATAAATGGCAAATTTTCAGACACATTTTAATGTAGCAGCTTTTGTAAGTGGACTTGGAGCAGGGACTATGTATTATAGTGGGTTAGTTGATAAGCCAGATGCAACTTTACTTTTTGTAGGAGGTATAATAGGAGGAATTTTACCTGATATTGATAGTGATAATTCAACTCCAACAAAAATTATGCAATATATTTTTGCAAACTTAATCTCATTTTTTATACTCTTTAAATATATTGGAATGTATCCAATTCTAAATTTAGCTTTAATATGGATTATAAGCTTTATGGGAGTTATGTTGCTCTTTCATTTTTTTAATAAGTTAACAACACATAGAGGAATGTTCCACTCAATTCCAGCAGGATTTATTTTTTGGTTTAGTTTTAGTTTATTATTTTATTATATTTTTAAATTTAACTATCTAATTAGTTGGTATTTTGGAATGTTTGTATTTTTAGGATTTATTACACATTTAATTCTTGATGAAATTTATAGTGTTGATTTAAGTGGAGCAAGGATGAAAAAAAGCTTTGGAACTGCTTTGAAATTATGGAATAAAGATACTAAATCAGTTCTAATTTTTTATTTACTTGCTATTTTACTTTTTATGGCTATGCCTTATAAAAAAGCTTTTTACAATAGTTTTTCAAAGTTTGATATAATTACAACTTATTATAAATTATTAAGGGAATATAAAAGATGACTTATATAAATTATTTAATCAATTTTATTACGATTTTGGCAGTAGGATATTACTCGGCAACTGTATTACAGTGGTATAGTTATAAATTAAATCGAGTTATTTTTAAGTTTAGCAAATGGCAATGGCATATTTTGTATTTTGTTTTACCAGTTGCTACTTATTATTTAGCAGGAAAATTTTTTTGGATATATTTGGTTTTTGGATATTTACCAGCACTTTTCATATGGAATAAAAAACTTGATAAAAAATTAGTTTTTACTGCAAGAATCAAAAGATTTTTTGTTTTATTAATTTCTCTTACACTGTTAAGTTATGCTTTTGATTACTATTTCAAAACACCACATGGAATATTTTTACCACTTGTTTTAGCTGTTATTGGTAGTGAAATAATTGAGTGGATTTTATTTAATGGATATAAAAAAGAAGCTAAGAACAGATTAAATCAAATAAATCCAAAAATTATAGCAATTACAGCAAGTTATGGAAAAACAAGTATAAAAAATTTTCTTTATCAATTAATTCAAGAAAAATTTAATACTTACAAAACTCCAAGAAGTGTAAATACTTTAAAAGGAATAGTTCAAGATATAAATACAAGTTTGCCAGTTTGTGATGTTTATATTGTAGAAGCAGGGGCGAGAGAAAAAGGTGATATAAAAGAAATAGCAGAATTTGTAGAGAATGAATATGCTATTATTGGAAAAATAGGACCACAACATATTGAATATTTTAAAAGTATTGAAAATATTATAAATACAAAAAAAGAGATTTTACTTTCACCAAAACTAAAAAAAGCTATTACTTATGAAGTAAATGAAGATAAATGTATAGAAATAAAAGATAAAATAAAAAATATAAAAGCAACTCTAAATGGAATAGAGTGGGATTTGGAATATAAAGATCAAACTTTACATTTAACAGCACCAATTTTAGGAAGTTTTAATGCAATTAATATTTCTCTTGCTTTTTATATGGCAAAAGAGTTAAATATTGAAACTGATTATTTGATTAGAAAAGTAGCCAAAATTGAGCCAATTCCTCATAGACTTCAAAAAATTGAAGTAGGGGGAAAAGTAATAATAGATGATAGTTTCAATGGAAATATAGAAGGGATGCTCGAAGGGGTAAATTTAGCAAAACAGTATAATGGTAGAAAAGTGATAATTACACCAGGGCTTGTAGAAGCAAATGACGAACTTAATACAAAATTAGCAAAAGCTATAGATGATACTTTTGATATTGTAATCGTTACAGGAAGTTTAAATCGTCATGTATTATGCGAAAATATTCAAAAACCAAATAAAATTTATTTAGCTGATAAATCTAAACTTGAAAAAATATTGGCAGAAAATACAAAAGCAGGGGACTTGATACTTTTTAGTAACGATGCTCCTACTTTTATATAATGAGTTTAAACTCCACAAGTTCCACCGCATCCTTCACTTTCTCCAATTGGCATAGTTCTTGTAAGTCCACAATCTTTGAAAGTTTGGATTGCCTCTTCGATCGTTCCACTAAATTTAACAGGATGAACTCCACTTTTTGTGATGTTTTCCGCATCAAATCCATCAAGATGAGAAGTTACTAAAATATCTGCATATTTTACAGCATTCATATATCTTTCTTCTGTTTGAGTATTTTTATCTGTATCAATTAATAAAATTTTACCTGAGCTAAATGCTCCTACATTTTTATCATCATTTGTCGTAATTGCTATTATCATTTAAATCCTTTTTTATATAATATAGCATATTTTTTAATTAAAACAAATATTTTAAAGAAAATTCATAATTAGTATAATCTTTTTTTCCTTTGATTTTTTCAATATTAGCTGAAAAAGTCCAATTTTGATTCAGAAATATATTATGTTTTAGAGTATATTTATTATAAATTTTAGTAGTTCCTATAAATAATGCTTGATAGGATATAAAAGTTTTCATATTAAAAATTTCATATATCATTCCACCAATTTCCGGATTGAAAAATAGATGAATTTGGTCTTTGGTATTGTATCCAATTCCAGCATTTAGCATAAAAAATAGATTTATATCTTTTGCAATTAACAAATCAATTCCCATTCCTCCATCAATTTTAAGACTGTTTTTATAATCAAAAGATTTTGTATAATCTTTTTTTAGAGCTAATTCAAATTGATAAGATAAATCATTTGTTAAAGTATCATAGGGAATATAAGATTTCATACCATACAGAGTAAAATCGTTTAATTCTATATTTGAATCGTTCGCTAAAATAGATAAATATCCTATTTTTAGCTCACTTTCTCCAAAATATTCTCTATTATTATCATTAAGTAAATGTGAAGCTGGTAAAAATGATAATTTTATATAGTTGTTATTATTTATTCTTGCATAACCCAATTCAAATTGTCTTTCAGGTGGTATTTTATTTAGAGATTTATAATGAGAAATATCAAAAATTTTATCACTTTTTTTTAATTTTGTATTAACTTTTTTTTCTATCTTATTTTTTATTATTTTATCAATTTTTTTATTATTATAAAGTAAATTAGTATAAGCAGATAATAGTTTTAATGAATAAAAATTTAAATTATTTATATCTTCATATTTTTTATTATTTACTATTTCTTTAACTTTATTTATACTGTTTTGATTACTATTTTCTTCAATCATTTTTACCAGCCATTCATCACTTGGAATTAAAGTAGCTTTTTGAAAGAGATTATATTTATATAAATATTTTACTGTATTAAGAGGAGTAATCCATAATTTTCTATCATCATATATTTTAGGATTAGCAAGTGTTAAAAAATAATAAATTACAGTAGAACAATTGTAATTTGTAAAATAATATTTCATTTTTATATCTTTTAATTCCCAAATATGATAATAAATTAATTTTCTTTGATAATTATGAATTTTTAATTGATATTCCCAAACATTACGATTTTCTAGTTGTGTATATTGCTTGAGTATATTTCTATAAGGTTGTAAAGCAAACATACCTTTCATCCCAGAAAATATATTTTGATAAAGAAGTATTAAAGGATTTTGACTTTGAATAACCGTATAAAAAGTAATTGCGTGATTAACCTTTCTATTTTGATAGTTTATTCCACTAAATTGAAGAAATGTATGTCCCATCATACTTGTCGGATTTTTTACATTTTCTGATGCGTAAACCAAAGAAATTTTATCAGCTGGTGCTTTTAGATTGTAAATATTGAAATCAGGGCAGTTTATTTTAGGAAATTCATCTTTAGAAATATTTAATTCATGTGTTATAAATAAAAATCTTGCTGGAAATTTACATTGTGGATGATTATTTATATTTAAATAATTTTCTTTTGGAGCATAAAAACTTTTAATTGTTGCATCTAATTCATTTTTAAGAGAAAAATTTTTACTTAAAATAAATCTTTTATCTTTAATATATAGTTTATCATCATAATGAAGAAGCGCTTTCCATTTATTAGAATTATAAAGTTTTGAATTATTAGCTAAATTTATAATAGTAGATTGATTAGAGAATAGGGGAGAAGTTATAACTAATATTAATAGAAAATATTTAGTTATAACTTTCATTTAAATTATTTTTGACAATTTAAATTTACATTATCATCGTATTTCCACATAGCACCTGATGCATAATCTGTTGTAGATCCAGTAGAACCCATACTAAAGGTATTAACCCAAAATACAGGGTTTACTTTTGGTGATAATAATCTTTGTGCATCTGAATCTTGACTTTTAATTATAATATTTTTATTACCTCTTTTAAGACTTATGATTGTCGGCGTTGTAATAATTTTAGAATTACCAATTATAACTTTTTGATTTGCAGGATAACAACTTGTGATATTAACTTTTTGAGTTTCACCACTCATTACAGTAGCACATCCACTAAATAAAACTGCACTTGATAAAGATATAGTAGCAATTAATAAATTTTTTTTCATTCGATAGTCCTTGTTTATTTTTGGATAATTATACTATATTTTTAGTTTATTAGTTTATATGATACATTACTTAACATAATGTATATTCTTTATAATTTATATATTTTTATTAACACTCTTCTTGCATCTTATTGATAGATGAATCGTCATAAGGGTCAGCATGGATGTTTATAACCCAAATTCTATTATTATCAATATTCCTTATTTTTTCTTCAACTTGTTCAATTATAGCATGAGCCATTTTTAGTTTCATATCAGGTGTCATAACTAAATGAACATCTACAAAATTTCTATTTCCTGCTTGACGAGTTCTTAAACAATGATAATCTAAAACTAATGGCTGTTTTTTTATAATATCTTTGATTTTTTCAACTGTTTGAAAATCTAAACTAATATCAAGTAAATTTAAAAACCCCTCTTTTACAAGTTCTAATGCTTCTTTGAAAATATACAAAGCTATAAATATTGATACTATAAAGTCAATTTGATAATAACCAGTTAATTTAACAGCTATTAAAACTACAATAATTGCTATATTTGAGACTAAATCTGTTTTATAATGCAAGGCATCTGATTTGATAACCAAAGAGTTAGTTTTTTTAGCTACATAGTTTAAAAACAGAACTAAAAAGAATGTAGCTGTTACAGATAAAATCATAATATAAAAGGCTAAATTAATTTTAGTAATTACTGAATGATGTAAAAATTTATCAATTGCAGTATATATGATAAATCCAGCACTTGAAATAATTAAAAGTCCTTCAAAAAGGGCTGCCATCCCTTCTATTTTACCTTTACCATAATTAAACTTTTCATCTGCCCTGCTTTCACTTAAACGAACAGCTATCATATTAAAAATACTTACAAACATATCTAAAATAGAATCAACCGCACTTGCAATTACAGCTACACTTCCAGTCATAAATCCAATAATAACTTTTGTAATAGCTAAGAAAAAAGCTACACTGCTTGAAGCAATTGTTGCAATTCTTGGTAATTTTTTTTGCATTACATTTCTCCTACATCTCTATTTAAAAGAAGTTCAAGAAAAACAGTTGCATAACTTCCTTTTGGTAAAAAAAAGTTTAAATTATATTGCCACTCTTTTTCATTATAGTTACCTTCTATATCTTCAGGGAAAATCCAAGCATATCTTCTATCTCCATCTCTCCCAGGGATAAGATGAGCATATTTATCTTCTATAATTCCCGCATATTTAGTAGCTCTTTTTACTTTTTTACCATTTAATAATCCTGTAACAGATATATCTTTTTTCTCAAATCTTTCTATTTCAGCTGGATCTAATTCAAAATCTCTTCCGTGAGGATAATGTTTCATCAGATCCCCTTGTAGAAGTTTAAAAGGATGGTTTTGTTTTTTGACAAATTCAATTACTTCTTTTGGAAATTCTTTAGACAATTCTTGTTCTGTAAATTCTTCAAAAATTTTAGATAAATTAATTCTTTCTGATAACCATTCATTAAAAAGCTCACTTTGATAAGCATTAACAAGAAGTTTAGCTATTTTTTTATTTTTTATTACTAAATTTCCTTCTATTAAATCTTTACCCTGCTTTGCTGAATTATTTTTTCCAAATCTTTGAAAACCAAAATAATTAGGAATTCCATATTTTTTAAAAGATTTTAAAATCTTATTTAGTTTTTTTGCATCAGTTGGATTTACTTTTTTTAATCTTATAAAAAATCTATTTCCTTTTAAATGCCCTATTTGTAATTTATTTTTATGAATATGTTTTTCTAAAATTTTAATTTTTGGATGTCTTATTTTGTCTATTTCTTTTATAAATCTTTTTGGAATTGAAATATATTGAATTGTCATTCCATATTTATCTTTAAGACCTGCATAACCAATATCGCGTGATTTAGCTCCAGTTCGTTCTGAGAAAATCTTTATTAAATCGTAAGTAGTTAAATCTTTTTTTCTAATTTTTAGAATTAACCATTCTCCATTATTTGTAAATTCATATAGTGGTTTTTCTTCTACTACGAAGTTTTCACTATTTTTATTGAATAATGGGGATTTTATTGGTGAGTGTTTATAAATATTATTTAACATAATTTTATTTCTTTAAATCTTCTGGAATTAATTCTTCAACTTCATCTTTGAAGTTCACTAAAAACATAGGAAATTCTTCATCTACTTTTGCTAAATCTACATATTTATTTATAAAACTATTTACATCCATTCCTTCTTCGCTCATTCCATAAGAAAAAAGTAAAAACATCTCTTTAATTTGTGGATTATCTGTTAAAACAGACATATCTTGAGCTACTTGAATAGCCTCTTCTATCATATTTTCAGACCAAAGTCCTAGCATATTATCAAATAAAAATAGAGTTGCATATAAATCCTCTTCGTCTGCCATTACCATACTTTCTTGATTTGCAATTTTTTGATTAAAAATTTCAATTGCTTTATTGAATCCTTCTTTAAAGCTTTGTTCTGCTTTTTGTATATCTTGATTTGCTAATGCACTTTTAAATTCTATATATTTTTCTTTTAACATTTTTTTCCTTTATATATTTGTTTTTTCTAAAGCTTTATAAATTTCAAAAGCTTGTTTATGTTCTGCTACATCGTGTGCTCTTATAATAGTAGCTCCATTTCTAATGGCTTCTAAATGAAGAGCTAAAGTACCAGGAAGTCTTTTTTCTACAGGTGTAGGAATAATTTTATCTATCATACTTTTTCTACTTGCACCCACCAAAAGTTCATATCCAAATCGTTTAAAATGTTCTAAATGTTTAATAAGGTTTAGATTATCTTCTAATCTTTTACCAAAACCTATTCCAATATCTAAAATAATATCTTCTACATTATATTTTAAAGCAATTTCTATTCTTTTTTGAAAATATTCATCTACTTCTAAAATTACATTTTCATAATATGGATTGTTTTGCATACTTTCAGGAATTCCTTTCATATGCATAATACAAATTTGAGCATTATACTGCCCTACTACATTAGCAACTTCTTCGTTTGCAAGCCCTGTTATGTCATTTGCTATTTTAAATCCGTGATTTAGTGCAAAATCGATTACTTTTGGCTCAAAACTATCTATTGAAAAAATTACTTTTTGATATAAATTTCTTTTATAAATTTCTTCTATAATTGGTGTTACTCTTTTTAGTTCTTCTTCGATTCCCGGGTAAATACTACCTGGACGAGAAGATACTCCACCAATATCAATTATATCAGCACCCTCTTCTATCATTTTTTCTATTTTATCAACTGCTGAATTTCCTTGAAATCTACTTCCGCTAAAAAAGCTATCATCATTAGCATTAATTACACCCATAAGTTTTAAAGGAAACTTTTTTTCTTTTTTAAATTCAGATAAAATTTTTGCTAATAATTTTAGTTTAAATGGTTGGGCTTTTTCTTTATTTGATAAAATTTCTAATTGCTTTGTATTGCATATCAAAATAGCATCGTGATATTGAATAGAACAATCAACTCCTCCATGAGGTACAATTAATTCCGCACCTATACTTAGAGCATCTTGTTTTAGGATATTACTTGCACCACAATAGATATTTTTTAGATAAAAAAAGTGAAGCTTTGATTTTTTTTTCATAATATTAATTCCACCAGAATCAACATTTAGTTTTTTCATAGATTCAACAATATCTATCTCATTTGAAAGTTTGTAAATTTGCATTTAAATTCCTTATTGAAAGTAATAAAAGTGAAATAATTGCTTGTCTATCTGTATTTAAATCAACTAATTTTATAGCTAATTCAAAATTTTCTAATAATTCTTTATTTGGATTTTTAATATTTTTAAAAACTTCATATATAAAACTTTTAAGTTCTTGTTTATCAAGTGGTTTTTTTAAAGTTTTATATATATCTTTTGTAGTAAGTCTATTTATATTTAAATTAAATTCTATTTTTGGTAAATCATAATTTATAGTTTTTATGCTCATTCTACTTTTTATAGTATCAAGTAAAGCATATTTTGAAGTTGTTAAGATTATAAAATTAACTTTATCAGGTGTTTCTTCTAATATTTTAAGTAAAGCATTTTGAGATTCAATTCTAAAATTAACAGCTTTAATTAAAATATATTTATCTTTTTCAGTAGTTTGATAAGCTTCTTCTTTTATTGATTTAACAAGCTCAAGTTTTAAATCAATGTCTTCAAAAATATAAATGTTTTCATATTTAGAAATTATTTCTTCTTTTGCTTTTTCAATATCATTAGATATATAAATTATGTTCAAAGTTCAATCTCTCCAAACATACTTGCTGTTACTGTTTTATTAAATAATTTAAAAAGAGTCATAAGTTTACTATCTAATTTATCATCATAACTTTTGATATAAAAACTATTTCTAATCTCACTATCCATCATCCAAACAAATGAATCTTCTTTTCTTTTTACCAAATTATAAATATTACTCTCTTCTTTACCAATATACCAATATTTATAATTTCCATTGAATGTAATATCAAGCATATCTTCTATCATATCAAGATATTCTATTTTATCAGTTTTATGAGAATATGGAATAAAAGATGTAAGAGAATAAACTGGAACAAAAGGTCGGTTGTTCGAAATATTATTAATATTATTAACAATATAATGATTAAACCAATCCCTTTGTCTATCAGTTATTACTAAAAATGGAGTTCCTTTTATAAGCTCTGTAATAGAATCATCACATAAAGGAACCCATTCTAAAACTCTTTCATCAAGCCAACTATCAAAACTTTTATCACTTTTAATAGTTTCTTTAGTCCATTCAAGTAAATTCAATTACTTATCCAATCCATAAGCTTCGTGAAGAGCTCTTACTGCTAATTCACCATATTTTTCATCAATTACCATTGAAATTTTGATTTCACTTGTAGAAATCATTTGAATATTTATATTTTCTTTTGCCATAGTATCAAATGCTGTAGCAGCAACCCCACTATGAGATTTCATACCAACGCCAACAATACTAACTTTTGCTATATTTTCATCATAACTAATTTCTTCACTTCTATTTTCAAAATCTTTCATCACTTCTTTTGTAAGTTCGAGTTCAGTCTCAGGTACTGTAAAAGTTACATTTGCTTTGTTATCGTGTCCAACATTTTGGATAATCATATCTACATTGATATTTTTATCAGCTAATTTATTAAATAATTCTGCATTAATTCCAGGTTTATCTTCAAGTCCAAATACTGTTACTCTTACTTGATTTTTATCAAGTGCAATTCCACTTACTAATACTTTTTCCATAACATTTTCCTCTCTCGTAATTAAAGTTCCATTATTATCTTCATCTTTGAAAGATGATTTTACTAAAATATCTACATTTAGTTTTTTTGCAAGTTCAACTGAACGACTTTGCATAACTTTTGCACCCATACTTGCAAGTTCAAGCATTTCATCATAACTAATTCTGTCAAGTCTTTTAGCTTTTGGTTCAATTCTTGGGTCAGTTGTATAAATACCATCAACATCAGTATAAATTTCACAAACATCAGCATTTAATGCTCCAGCAATTGCTACTGCTGTTAAATCGCTCCCACCTCTTCCAAGAGTTGTAACATCTCCATTTTCGTTAATACCTTGAAAACCAGCTACTACTATTATTTTACCTTTTTGAAGTTCATTTTGCATAGGAGTTGGGTCAATTGAAGAAATTCTTGCTTTTGTATGATTTGAATCAGTTTTTATTCCTGCTTGTCTTCCTGTCATTGCCGTAGCATTGTATCCCATCTCTTGAAGAGCTATACTTAAAAGTGCAGAAGTTACTCTCTCTCCTGAACTTACTAACAAATCTAACTCTCTTTGAGGTGGTTTTTTACTAAAATGAGTAGCATAATCAAGTAGTTTATTAGTTTCACCACTCATAGCAGAAACTATTACAACTACATCATTACCAGCGTCAACTGTTTTAGCAACTTTATTTGCTACATTTTGGATTCTATCTAAATCCCCTACACTTGTTCCACCATATTTCTGAACTACTAACATTATATATATCCTTGTTCTCTAAAATATTTTAATACACCTTTATAAACAGGTCTTTTGAAATTATTTATGTATTTATAAAAATCTTTCATTTTAACAAATTTATATTCTTTAAATTCTGGAATTTCTGTATTTAAATTAATTTTTCCATTTGGTTTAAGTTTTACTAAAAAATATTTTTGTCTTTGCCCACAATACGGCTTCATTCTCTCAGCTACTTTTGGAGGAAAATCATAACTAACCCAATTTGGAATTGTGGCTATTATTTCAACATCATTAGTGCCTATTTCCTCTTTTAATTCTCTAAGAAGCGCTTCTTTTGGAGTTTCTCCTTCATCTATTCCACCTTGTGGAAGTTGCCAAACATTATCTAAATCAACTCTGTTTGCAATTAAAACTTCTACTTCTTCAGGATATTTTGGAGAAAGAATTATAGCGGCTACATTAGGTCTATAAATTTTTTGAGCCATTTTCTTCCTTTTTTTTACTGAAATTATAACAAAAATTAGAAGAAAAAAGAGAAAGAAGAATTAAATCTTAAATTTATGAATTTCTTGCTCCAATTTATTTGATACAACTTCTAAGTCATTTGAAATAGTAGAAAGTTCTTTACTAACTTTTTCTGTGAGTTTTGCTTCTTTAGTTAAACCATCACTTGTTTCAACCAAAAATCTCACATTTGTATTAATTTTTGTAGTTTCATTTGCTGCTCTTTTTGAAAGTTCTATTGTATGCTCTAATTTTTGCATAGATTCATTTGTTTGATTTGCTAAAATTTCTGTCATAGATGATGCTTCTTGAGAATTTTGAGCATTACTTTCTATTTCTGTTTGAGTTTCTATTACACCTTGAACAATTATATTTGTAGCTGCTTCAATCTCACCTAAACTTTTTTGAGTTCTTTCTGCAAGTTTTCTAACTTCATCAGCAACTACTGCAAAACCTCTACCGTGTTCCCCAGCTCTTGCAGCTTCAATTGCAGCATTTAATGCAAGTAAATTTGTTTGGTCTGCTATCTCTTTAATAATTCCAATAACTTCTTTTATTTGATTAGTTTGTTCTGCAAGTGTATTAATTTTATCAGCTAATTCCAACTCATGATTTGATGATTCTCTTATTTGATTAACAACATTATTTAAAGTATCACTTGTCTTTTTAAGAACATAATATGTTGAATTAACATCTTCAGAAGTTGTAATTACACTCTCTTCTGCTATTGACAAATCAGCTTCAATAGTTTCAATATATGTTTTTGTTTTTACAATTAACTCATTTTGTGTAGCAACTGTTTTTGAAGTTGTTTTACTTCCTTCCTGAACTTCACCAATCATATTTTTAGCAAGATTAGTTGTATTTTTAAGTTCTGAAACTATATCACGAAGTTTATTTAAAAATATATTCATATAAGTAGCAACATCACCTATTTCGTCTTTTGAATCAATATTTATTTTTTTTGTTAAATCTCCTTCACCCTCCGCTAAATCTTTTACAATATTTCTTAATTGTTTAATAGGTTCTATTATAAATTTATTACTAATAGATAATGTAATAAAGATAATAATTATTGCTATAATAATACTTATTATTAAAATTTCCATTATAGAATTTATTATTTCTTTGTTTACTCTTTCTTTTATTTTAGAAATTGTTTCATCCACATTTCTTAAATATGTCCCTGTTCCAATTACAAATCCCCAAGGTCTAAACAATCTAACTATTGATAGTTTTTTTTCATATTTTTTAGTAGCTGGATTATAAAATTTATATGTAATAAAAGCATAATCTTTCTTTGTTTTTTTAAGAGCATCTACACCTAACTGAACAAAAGGAACTTTTGGTGTGTTTATAAATATTTTACCATCGAATTGTGGTTTAATTGG